>JAFAOG010000528.1 GCA_019237945.1 Deltaproteobacteria bacterium
CGGCCTCGTCACGCTGCTGTGGATGATGCGGATCGCGCGCGCGAACCGGATCGATCCGGGCATCGTCGCGACCGCGGTCCTGTGGTGCTATGTCGCCGCGGTGACCGCCGGCATCGTCATGCCCGCGCTCCTCGACGCGATCCAGGAGCGCGCGCTGACCGGCCGCGTTCACTTGCACTGGGCCGGCATGACGTCGTTCTGGGGCTATCTCGCCGGCACGGCGGCCGTTTTCATCGTGTGCCGCGATCACGGCGTGCCGCTCGCGCGGTTCGGCGATCTCTGCGTCGCCCCGCTCGGCCTCGCGCTCGCGCTCGCGCGCACCGGCTGCTTCCTCGCCGGCTGCGACTACGGCAAGGTCAGCGCGCTGCCATGGGCGGTCCGCTTTCCGGTCGGCAGCCCCGCGTGGCACGACCAGGTCGCAGCGGGCCTGTTGCCCGCGTCGCGCTCGGCATCGCTCGCGGTCCAGCCGACCGAGCTGTACGAGGCGCTGCTCGGCCTGGTGATCTGCGCGATCGGCGTGGTCGCGGTGCGCCGCGTGCGTCGCGACGGGAACCTGTTCCTGGCCGCGGTCGCGGTCTACTGCGTCGGGCGCATCGGCATCGAGGTCGAGCGCGCGGATCTCGGGCGCGGCATCTACGCCGGGCTCTCGAGCGGGCAGATCTTCTCGCTCGTCGTGCTCGTCGCGCTCGCGGCGCGCGCGGTCGTGGGACGCGTGAAGCTCGCGCGGCTCGCCGGCGCCGTCGCGGTGGCAGGTGCGATCGTCGTGATCGGGGCGCCGACGCATGTGCATGCGCAGCCCGCGCCCGCGCAGAAGACGGATCCGAAGACGGATCCGAAGAAGCAGAAGGCCGATCCGAAGAAGCAGCAGCAGCAGCAACCGCAGCCGCAGCCGCAGCCGCAGCAGCAGCCGCAACCGCAGCCGCCGCAACCGCAGCCGCCGCCGCAGCAGCAGCCGTATCCGCAACAGCAGCCGTATCCGCAACAGCAGCCGTATCCGCAGCAGCAGCCGTATCCGCAACAGCAGGCGTATCCGCAGCAGCAGCCGTACCCGCAGCAGCCCAACGGCCAGCCGTATCCGCAGCAGCAGCCCTATCCGCAGCAGCCGTACCCGCAGCAGCAGTATCCCTACCCGCCGCAACAGCCGTATCCATATCCGCAGCAGCCGTATCCGTATCCGGCGCAGCCGCCCGCCGGCTATCCGGCGCCCGGCACCACCGTGCATGCGGAGGGCGAGCCGCACGGACGCTTTGGCAACGCGCGCTTCGTGGCGGGCCTGCTCGGCGGCGGCGCGGTCGCGCTCAACCGGCGCTCCGATCAGGTGCCGGCGCTCGCGGGATACACGCTGTCGGCCGGGCTCGTCTATCCGAGCGTCGGCGTGTGGCTCGACTTCGACAGCTACGGCAACCGCGACGCGTCGCACGGCACGCTGCTGGTGTCGGCGAGCGTGACGAGTGAAGTCAGCGATGGGTTGTCGATCGGCGGGCGCGTCGGAGTCGGCGGCACGCTCGTCAATTTCAAAGACCCGGTGTTCCGCGATGCGGGCGGCACCGACTTCCGCGCCGAGGCGGTTGTCGAGTACGCGCTCGGCAGCAGCGTCGTGCTGTGGGCGCGGCCGCTGTCGTTCGACGTGCTGGCGTCCGGAGCGCTCGGCGGACCGATCATGACGTGGCAGGTCCGCGCCGGCGTCGCGTTCATCAGCAAGAAGCACGACAAGCCGCACGCGCCCGCGACGCCCGCACCCGCGACGCCCGCCACACCCGCACCCACCGAGCCACCCGCGACGACGACGCAAGCGAGGAACCCGTGAGCTGGAAGAACCTGTCGATCGTGCTCGCCGTCGTCTGCAGCTGGCAGGCGTGGCGCGGCTGTCATCACGAGTGTCCCGTCGCGCCGCCGCCCGAGCGCGAGACGTGCGTCAAGCTGATCGCGCAGCACGCGTGGGACACGAGCGAGCCCGAGCGGCCCGCGCCTCCGCAAGAAGACGAGCCGCCCGTCGAAAAGCCGGCCGTCAGCTTCAACGGCATCGCGCTGCCCGCGTGGACCGCGTACTTCGCGCCGATGCCCGGCGAGGATCTGCGTTCGTATCGCGATCGGATGATGCCGCTCGCCAAGGCGGCGCTGGCGCCGCAGCGGGCGCGCGTCGCGCGGAGCCGCGATGACTTTGCGGCGGCGGCGCACCTCGACTCGAGTCAGCGCGCGACGCTCGACAAGGCGCGGCAGGAGGCGGCGGATCGGATCGAGGAGAAGGTCATGGGCGCGTTCATGAACGGCGACTTCAATCCCGCGACGTTCAAGCCGATGACCGGCGTGGCGCTCGCGCGCGACGTGCTCGATCAGGTCGACAAGGCGAATGCGCAGTTCATGGCATCGCTGCGCGAGGACCAGAAGGCCGCGCTCGCGCAGCACCCGTTCGACTTCGGCGACTACCTGCTGTTCGGAACGCTCTGGGAGGACGCGCTGCCGAACTAGCGGCGCTGCGTCTTGATCACGCGGCGCGAGGCCGGGTTCGCCTCGAGGACCTGGCGCGCGAGCTTCTGCAGCTCCGGGTGGACCTTGAACTGCGGCATGAGGAAGCGGCCGAGGTAGTTGACGTCGTCGTCGGCGAGCGAGACGAGCTCGGCGCGCGCGGCGGGCCGCTGGTTCATCGCGAACTTCGCGAACACCTTGACGACGCGCGCCTGCACGAGGATCTGCTCGCCGTCTTTCTTCGGCGGCTCGATCGAATCGACGAGTGCGAGCGCCTCCTTCGGCTTGCCCGTGCGCGCGAACGCCTCGGCGACGATCACGGCCGCCATCGACCGGATCTCCTTGCGCGAGGGGTTGTCGAGGTTGATCGTCTCGGCGACCTTGCGGGCGTCCTGCGTGCGGCCCATGCCGAGCAGCAGCTGGGTCTTGAGGATCGCGACGTCGTCCTGCATCGCGGCCGGGTACTTGGAGAGCTCCTGCTTGTCGAGGATCGCGAGCGCGGCCTTCGGGTCGTCCTGCGCCATCAGCTGCGCGCGGGCGAACAGGTTCGTGGGCGCGTCGGCGTCCTTGCCGGCCTCGAGCTTCGCGAGCGCCTCGCGCCGTGCCTCGGGCGACTGGGTGGCGCCTTGCAGCGTGCCGACGAGCTCGCGCTGCTTCTTGACCATGCGGAGCGCGTAGATCAGGAGGCCGGCGACGATCAGCGTCAGGACGCCGACGATGATCTCGACGACCAGGCTGCCCGTGTAGATCGCGAAGCCCCACAGCGCCGCGAACACGAGCGCGATGTAGAGGTACGTCTTCTTCGGGATCGCCGGGACGGGGACGGCGGGAGCGTCGGAGCTGGGAGCTGCTTCTGGGGTAGCCACGCGCACAGGGTTGTAGTGGCAAGTCGAGCTGCCGGCTAGGGGGTAACCGCGCGACGTCACAACCCCGCGATCGGGTACGGGTTGTGCTCTGCGGGGCGCCATGCGCCATCTCCTGCTTGTCTGTCTGGTTCTGGCCGGTTGCGCCGAAACCGTGACACCCGATGACTACGAAGTTGTTCCTGACGGCAAGGAGGACAACTACCGCAGTCCGACCGCGCAGGAGTTCTCGGCGAAGGCCGATGCGACCGTCGTGCTCGACGCCGCCGACGCGACGCTCGGCGATGCGGATCGGCTGAGCAAGGCGCAGGAGCTTGTGAGCGCGAAGCTCGTGCAGATCGGCTGGTTCTTGAACCTGTGGGTCGCCGACAAGGAATCCGAGGACGCGAACAAGGGCTACGGCGGATTCCACGCGATGGCGCGCAACTCGAGCGTCAAGTCGCTGAGCATCACCCCCGTCGACGCCACGACGTTCTCGTTCAACTTCGAGGCGACGATCGCGGGCCAGAACAGCTTTCTGCACGAGGTCGGCACCAACAAGCCCGACCTCCAGATGGGCAAGCTGACGAACGACCAGCTGCTGAGCGGCACGTGGCAGGGCAGCTACGACGTGCACTCGTGGGATCCGAGCAAGCAGACGGCGGATGCGATCGAGAAGCTGCCGGTGGTGCTGGCGCCGCTCGCACGCTCGAGCAACGCGTACCTCGACTACAACCGGCTCTACGCGGACGGCAAGCTCGAGGTCGGTGCGCAGTTCGGCTGGGACTACAACGCCGACCGCGCGGATCTGCACAATGCCGAGCAGCTGTACAACGACCTCGTCGCCAAGGGCTTCACGTCGCCGGTCGCGTCGTTCAAGGATCTCAAGCTCGACTCGCCGCCGCTGACGCGCAACGGGACGTTCAATGGCAAGCAGGTCGCGATCAGCGTCAAGCTCGTGCATCCGGGCATGGTCGCGTCACCGAGCGACAACGCGATTGATCTGCGAAACACGCTGCTCGAGCTGCTGAAGACGAAGGAGGTCGTGCTGTTCAACGGGCACGCCGGCGTCTCGGGGCGGCTGTTGCCGGCGGACTTCCAGTCGACGAGCGCCGGCAACATCATGCCGAGCGAGTACCCGACGCTGCCGCTGTTCGACGGCTACCAGATCCTGCTGATCGAGGGCTGCCAGACGTACGCGCGGTTCACCGACGGGTTCCGTCAGAACCCCGCGAAGCGCGGCCCGAACGGTGAGCTGGTCAACATGGATATCGTGACGTCGACGTCGTACACGTGGACGAACCAGGGCGCCGATGCGATGGAGGCGATCCTGTGGCCGCTGATCGGCACGAGCGCGACGAAGAACGTGAAACCGGCGACGTGGGATGACATCCTGCGGACGATGAATGCGGCGCCGAACGAGACGTCGTTCATGGGCGTGAACGGCATCGACAGCGATCCGCACGCGCATCCGTACGCGAACACCGAGCTGCTCGGCGCGAGCTGCTCCGCCGCGGCCGATTGCGGCGGCGACGGCAACGTGTGCGCGAAGTCGGGCAGCGCAAGGGTGTGCGCGAGCGTCTGCCTCGACGACGCGGGCTGCCCCAGCAACTATCGCTGCGCGTCGATCGCGAGCGGCTCGTCGCTGACGACGACGAAGGCGTGCGTCGCGAAGTAGCGCTGCTCGCTCTCGTGACCGCGTGCGGCGCGAAGCCGACCTGCGCGGTCGCCCCGCATGCGCATGGCGCACCGTTTCTCTGGCGCGTGCAGAAGGGCAACGGCCCGGTGCTGTGGCTGTATGGCACGATCCACGATGCGGGGCTCGACGCGGTGCCGCCGGCGGCGCTCGATGCGTTCGATCACGCGGCGGTGTTCGCGAGCGAGCTCGGCGACGATCAGCCGGATGTCGATGCGCTGCGCGAGCTGACGCGGCTGCCGCGCGGCCCGTCGCTCGATCAGCTGCTCGGCAACGACGACTGGTGGGAGCTGCGCGACGCGCTGCTCGGCGTGATCAAGGAAGACGATCTCAAGCGCGTGCGGCCGTGGTACGCGATGTCGCTGCTGTCGTCGCACGCGACGCCGACGCGCGGGCCTTCGATGGACGATCAGCTCGCGCAGCGCGCCGAGGATGCGCGCCGTCCGATCGAGCATCTCGAGACGTGGCGCGAGCAGATGATGGCGCTGACGAGCGTCGTCGGCGTCGATGACCTCAAGGAAGCGATCCACGCGCGCAAGACGATGCGCTGCGAGCTGGCGCAGATGCGTGCGATCTACGAGGCGGGCGATCTCGACGGAATGACGCCGCTGTTGATCGTCCCGCGGATCGCGCCGCAGCTCGTGTACGCGCGCAACGACCGCTGGCTGCCCGCGCTCGAGCACATGGCGGGCGACCGAGGCGGATTCGTCGCGGTCGGGCTCGCGCACCTGATCGGCGATCACGGCCTTCCGGCGCTGCTCGCGCACGACGACTTCACCGTGGCTCGTGTACCGTAGCGCCCATGCGCTCCCTGTTCTCCCGATCGCTCACCGCCGCCGGGCTCGCGTTCGCTCTCGCCGCGTGCTCGTCGTCGTCGTCGCCGCAGCCGGCCTCGCAGCCCGCGACACCCGTGCAGCCCGCGCCGCCGCCGACCCAGGAATCGCCGTCGCCGACGACGCCCGCCGCCGACACGACCGCGCCGGGCATCGGCCAGAAGTGCGGCTCGGGCGATACGTGCGCGCCCGGCACGACGTGCGTCTCGTACTACGGCATCGCGGGGCCGAAGGGACCGCAGTTCAAGAGCTGCGAGATCAAGTGCGGCGCCGACAAGATGTGCCCGAACGGCACCGCCTGCAAGACGATCGCGGACGGCCCCGGTCAGGTCTGCCGCTAGCTTAGCTAGCTCGTCCAGCGCCAGCGCACGCGCGTGTGCGTGCCGAGCTCGAGCTCGGTCTCGCCGACGATCTCGATCACACGCGCATCGTCGCAACCGCGAAGCCGGCTGCCGTTGCGACTCGACGTATCGACGAGCAGCAACCGGTCGTCGACCTGGATCAGCAGCGCGTGCACGCGCGACAGCGACGGATCGTCGGAGAACCCGGCGCCGTTGCAGCGCGGGTAGCGGCCGAGCAGGATGCCGTCGGCGAGCTCGGCATTGCCGACGTCGAGATAGCCGCCGGTGTGCGAGCCGCGCAGCTCGAGCGTGCCGGCCGCGCTGCCGCTGCGCACGAGGCCGACGCCCGTATCGTGCGGGCCGTGGGTGCGGACGAGCGTGCTCGTGCGTGCGCCGGGCTTCGGCATCTTCGGCATCGAGCCGGTGGCGCAGCGGCCGCTCCACTCCGTCTCGTCGAAGTAGACGCGCTCGGGCAACATCGCCCATGCATCCTGCGGCGAGGCGGGCCAGTCCGTCGGGTCGCCGACGGGCAGCATGAAGAACGCGTAGCCCGCACACTTGAGCAGCGCCGGGCCTTCGGCGCGCAGGCCGCGCAGCGGGCGCCCGGTCTCGTCGGCGAAACCGTCGCGCGTGCGGAGGTCGAGCACGCGATAGCGCACCGCCGCATCGCCGCGCTTCCAGCTCTTCACCGGATCGAGGACGATCGCGAGGTGGCGCAGCGACAGCGCCTCGCTCGCATTGATGAACAGATCGCAGCGGTCGTGGCGCCCGACGATCGCGGCGACGAACCGATCGACACGCGCGCGCAGCACGCACAGCCCCTGCGCCTTGCCCGTCTTCTCGTGCACGGCGACGATCGCGACGCCCGGCTCGTCGACCGCGCGGCACTTCGTCACGAACGCGTCGTACGCGCCGAAGAACAGCTCGCGCATCGACTTGCGCGGCAGCGACGCATCGGAGACCGGCCGCAGGATCGTGCGCGCGTTCGCGGCCGCGCCTCGCGCCTGACCTCCCCACAGGTCGACGCCGATCGTCTTCGCCGAGACGCTCACCAATCGAACCTAGCAGGTTCAATACGGGTCGTGATGCCGTTTTGACGCCCAGACATCCACCGCTACCCCATAGTGATCCGACGGCCAGATGTCGCCGGTCGGCGCCGCCATGACGACCCGCGCCGTGAGCGGTTCCCCACGCAGGTGTCGGTCGGGTCCGCGCACGTATACATAGTCGATTCTCCTCGACGGCTCGCGCGAACGCAGGGCGTACGGGTTGGTTCGGTCGTACGTCCACCCCGGCCCCTCACACCCACACGCGAGCCAGGCATCGGCGAAGTACACCGAGGGCCCACCGAGGGGCGTCAGGCCGCGCAGAAACCGCATCTCGTCGGCGTCGGGGTCGGCGTTGAAGTCGCCGGCGAGCACCGGTGGCGGGCCGTCGATCGGCGCGAGCTCCGCGACGTGATCGGCGAGCGCCCGCACCTGCGCGCAGCGCACGTGACCGAGGTGCGCCTGGAACGTCAGGTGCGTCGCGAAGAACGGCAGCGGTCCGTGCGCGCAATCGATCCGTGCGAACGCGCAGCTCCGCGTCTCGAGGCCGGGCGGCGTCGGCAGCGGCAGCACGCGCGTGTCGGTCAGCGCGTGCGGCGAGACGATCGCGTTGCCGAACGTCAGCCCGCCGCCGATCTCCCACGCCGGCGCGTAGAACACGTTCCAGCCGAGCGCATCGGCGATCTGGTGCGCCTGCGTCGCGCCGCCGAGCGCCAACACTTCCTGCAGCGATACGGCATCGACGTCGAGCGCGCGCAGCTGGTCGCGGATCAATGGCAGGCGCTCGGGCCACGGCCCCTGGCGGTTCCAGATGTTGAGCGTGACGACGCGCCAGATATCAGTGCGGTCGCTGCGGATCACGCGCCGAGCTTACTGGATGATCACGTCGTTGATCGGCAGCACGCCCTCGCCCGCCGGATAACCGTACGAGACCCAGCCGGTGCTCGTGTCCTCCGAGCCCCAGCCCCAGACCCACACGCCGAACGGCGCGGGCGAATCCATCGTGTGGACGCCGTTGTTGCACATGCCGACGGCGTTGAAGTGATCGACGAGCTTGACGTACGCGATCTCGTAGTCGCTGCCGACCGGCTGCCAGCCCGTGACGGCGCCGGCGCAGTCGAGAACGACGTCCTGGAACGCGCCGTCCTTCTTCGTGCGCACGACGGTGAGCACGGTGAACGGATACGTGACGTCGGTGAAGAAGACGTAGTGGTTCATGTACTGCGCCGGCGGCACGAGGCGCACGAAGTCGGCATCGCCCCAGCCGCCCTGGCCCTGGTCGCCCGCGCCGCTCATGTACGTGAACATCGCGAACGGATGCGAGTCGTCCTGCGAGCGCACCGTGAACGGCGTGTCGGAGCGGATCTCGATGTAGCCGCCGAGGCCGATGCTCGTCTGGTTGCCGCCGGCGGACGGCGGGTCGTAGGTGAGCTGCGTGCCGTCGACGGTGCCGAAGATGCGGTAGATGCGCGTGTCGCTCATGCCTTGCGGCTTGCGATCGCCGTGCGGCGCCGCGACGTACATCGAGCCGAGCGCGCGGACGGGCGCGATCATCTGCTCGCCGTGATCGCCGCAGCAGCGATCGATCGACATGATCTGGTGGCCGCCGAACATGCCGATCGGCTTGTCGGAGGTGACCGGCGAGCCGGAGAGGATCGCGTTCTGCGTGATCTGCGCGTACTGGCCCTTGTTGACGGTGAACGTGTAGTTCGAGTTCGCGGCGGCCGCCATGATGCCGTTGCCGCCAGCGATCGCCGACTTCGGGCGCATCGTGACCGTCGTGTTGTCCTCGAGCCCGACGATGTTCAGCGACGGTCCCTGCGGCACGGAGATCGGCGCCTGCGACGTCGCGTCGTACGCGGTGACCGCGATGTAGTTCGTGCCCCACGCGCTCGTCGGCAGCAGCAGCGATGCGCCGGTGGCGGCCGCGCGCCCGCCGCCGAACGGCAACATCTGATACGCGACGACCGGCAGATCCGTCGTGATGTGAAACGCGTGGCCGAAGCCGTCGCCGCTGATCTGCGCGTCGGTGCCGATCGCGGCGGGCACCGGGCACGTGACGTTCGGCGTCAGGGGATTGGCGCCCGGCGCGTACGCGAGGAACAGGATCGCGACCTTGCCCGGCGCGAGCCCCGCGACCGGATCGTAGTTGCCGAACGTCAACGACGTGCCCTGCCCTTGCGGCAGCTTCGCGAACTGGCCGAGATCGATCGTCGTGCCGTTCCACTCCGCGTTGATGTGCACGGGACCGCGCGACGTGTTCGCGACGAACACCGTGTAGCAAGCGTCCTGCGGCGGACCTTCGGCGGCGTCCATGTCGACCGCGTAGTAATCGCAGCCGATCGATGCGTGGTTGTCGACGGCGGCCTGGCAGCCGTTCATGCACATGCCGTTCGAGCACTCCTGATCGGTCGGGCACTCGGTCGCGTTGCCGTTGCAGTCGATCACGGCGGACTTGTCGTCCGAGCAGCGCGGGCACGTCTCGACGGTCGAGCCGTCGCCTCCGTTGCCGTTGGGGCCGCCATGACGGCCACCGGGTCCACACGCGATCACCAACCCGAGCAGTAGAAGCGTCGTCCTCATCGCGTCGCACAGTCATGCGATCGCGCGCGCGACTCAAGCGTTGGTTGATGTTGGTGAGTCGAATTTTTCCGAGGCTGTGAGCGGAGATGCGCGGGTTGCGCGACGCGTTGCGCGACGTGCGCAGGAGCCGTTACGAGAGCTTGATCGTGTCGAGCGCCCTCGCGACATCCATGATGCCGAGCGCGACGCTCGCCGCGTACGGATCGCTGTCGATCAGCTGCAGTGTCGTCAGCGCCTCGTGCGCGGAGGCGAAGCGGCGATCGCGATCGCGCGCGGCGAGCTTGCGCATGAACGGCCCGAGCAGCTTCGCACCGTCGGGGAGCGCGGGCAGCTCCGGCAGCTCCTCGCGAATCTTCGCGAGCGCGACGTCCATCGGCGAGCCGAGAAACGGCGGCTGCCCGGCGATGATCTCGTACATGATCACGCCGAGCGCGTAGAGGTCCGCGCGGTGATCGACCGCCTCGTCCTTCGCCTGCTCGGGCGCCATGTAGAGCGGCGTGCCGACGATCATGCCGGTATCGGTGAGGCGCTCGCTGTTCGCCTCGGGCTCGCGCAGCACGGCGATGCCGAAGTCGACGATGCGCGCGACGTCGCCGTCTTCCACGATCACGTTCTCCGGCTTGAGATCGCGATGCACGAGGCCGGCGGCGTGCGCGTGATCGAGGCCCTGCAGCAGCTGCGCGACGAGCTTGACGAGCCGGCTGCGCGGCATCGGCCGCTCCATGATGCTGGCGAGACTCTCGCCGCGCGCGAGCTCCATCACCATCACCTGGCGCTTGTCAGGGAGCTCGCCGACATCGATCACGCCGACGACGTTGGGATGGTGCAGGCGGCCCGCGACCTGCGCCTCGCGGCGAAACCGCTCGACGAGCGTGCGCTCGTGCACGAGGTGATCGTGCATGACCTTGATCGCGACGTCGCGCGCGAGCTTCGTGTGGCGCCCGCGATAGACGACGCCCATCGCGCCGTGCCCGAGCTCCTCCTCGACGTGATAGCGGTCGAGGATCACGTGCCCGACGAGCTCGTTCGGCGGCGACGTGCGCTTCGGATGGTGATCGCCGATGCCGAGCTTCGTCCGCTTCGAGCTCATGGCCTATCGTAGCCCGCCCGGTGTCCGGCCGGACAGCGACCGGACACTTCGGACACGCCGGACACCTGCAATCTCGCCGAGTTGAGCGAGGCACGTGCCTTGCGATGTCCGGCGATCATCGTGATTCGCGATACGTCCGGACAAGATCGACCGCTGTCGAAACCCGCTGTAAGCCGACCGTGGCGGCGGTGGATCTCCGGTGCCGTGATCGTGCTCGCGGTTGTCACCGGCGGCTCCATGCTCGTTCGCAGCTGGCTGCGTGCCGAGCACTCGGTCGACCGGTCGCGGCTGCGGATCGGGCGGGTCATGCGCGGGCCGCTCGTGCGCGACGTCGTCTCCGACGGCCGCGTCGTCGCTGCAAACGCACCGACGCTCTACGCGATCGCGCCGGGCACCGTCGACCTGCACGTGCGCGCCGGCGATGCCGTCAAGAAGGGCCAGTCGCTCGCGACGATCATCAGCCCCGAGCTCCAGAGCAAGCTGCTGCAGGAGCAGGCGACGCTGGCCGGGCTCGAAGCGGGCGTCGGTCGCGCCGGCCTCGACGTCGAGCACGGCCACGCGAACGCCGACAAGCTGATCGCGCAGGCCGAGATCGATCGGCAGGCGGCCGCGCGCGAGGTCGAGATCAACCAGCAGATGTACGACCGCGGCGTGATCCCGGAGCTCGAGCTGCGCCGGTCGCAGGATCTGTTGAAGAAGGCCGAGATCGCGGTGAGCCACGCGAAGACCGAGG
Source organism: Deltaproteobacteria bacterium (assembly GCA_019237945.1). Lineage (GTDB taxonomy): Bacteria > Myxococcota_A > Polyangia > Haliangiales > Haliangiaceae > JABFXX01. The sequence goes on from JAFAOG010000528.1 coordinate 11,631, forward strand.
CGTCGCTGTCGACGAAGGAGCTCGGGTTCGATCTCGGGACGAAGCAGCAGAGCGTCGGCCGGCAGCGCGAGATCGTGAAGGAGCTCGAGCGACAGGTCGCAGCGCTCGAGATCACGTCGCCCGTCGACGGCCAGGTTGGAGGATTGCTCGTCGCGCAGCGCGCGAGCGTGGCCGCGAACGCGCCGGTGCTCACCGTCGTCGATCTCGGAGCGTTCGAGCTCGAGATGAAGATCCCCGACAGCTTCGCGCGCGACCTCGCGCTCGGAATGAGCGCCGAGATCCGCAGCGGCAGCCAGACGTTCGCGGCGCGCGTGCGCAGCGTGTCGCCCGAGGTCGTCGACGGCAACGTCGCGACGCGCCTCGAGTTCGCGAACGAGCGGCCCGCCGGGCTGCGCCAGAACCAGCGCCTCACCGCGCGCATCCTGATCGAAGAGCGCGCCGACGTGCTCAAGGTCGAGCGCGGCCCGTTCCTCGAGACGGGCGGCGGAAACTCCGCGTACTTCGTCGAGGACGGCATCGCCGAGAAGCGCCCGATTCGCGTCGGCGCGGTCAGCCTCGATGCCGTCGAGATCACCGCGGGCGCGCAGGTCGGCGACCAGATCGTCGTCACCGGCACCGACACCTTCGACAACGCCCAGCGCGTTCGTATCGCGAACTAGGAGCCTCGCATGCTGCAGATGACACGAGTTTCGAAGGTCTTTCGCACCGAGATGGTCGAGACGCACGCCCTCCGCGCGCTCGATCTGGAGGTCAACGAAGGCGAGTTCGTCGCGATCACCGGCCCGTCGGGCTCCGGCAAAACGACGTTCCTCAACATCGCGGGGCTGCTCGAGGAGGCGACGAGCGGCGAGTACAAGCTCGACGGCGTCGACATCACGAAGCTTGGCGACCGCGACCGCTCGCGGCTGCGCAACGAGAAGATCGGATTCATCTTCCAGAGCTTCAACCTGATCCCCGACCTCGACCTGTTCGACAACGTCGACGTGCCGCTGCGCTACCGCGGGTTCTCGCGCGCCGAGCGCAAGAAGCGGATCGAGGAAGCGCTGGAGCGCGTGGGCCTCGCGTCGCGGCTGAAGCACTATCCGGCGGAGCTGTCGGGCGGTCAGCAGCAGCGCGTCGCGATCGCGCGGGCGATTGCGGGAGGCCCCAAGCTGCTACTCGCCGACGAGCCGACGGGCAACCTCGACTCGCAGATGGCGCGCGAGATCATGGCGCTACTCGAGGAGCTCAACTCGCACGGCACCGTGCTCGTGATCGTCACGCACGATCCGGAGATCGCGGCGCGCGCGCAGCGCAACGTCCACATCGTCGACGGCGTGGCGACCGATCTCGAGCGCGGGCACTCGCTCGTCAAGAAGGCACAGGCATGATCGGCTACTACCTCGGCCTCGCGGCGCGCAGCCTGCGCCGCAACGTCGTGCTCACCGTGCTGATGATCGTCGCCATCGCGTTCGGTGTCGGCGCATCGATGACAACGCTGACCGTGCTCCACGTGCTGTCGGCGGATCCGATCCCGCAGAAGAGCGACCGGCTGTTCTACGTGCAGCTCGATCCGAAGAAGCAGCGCGGCATCCACGAAGATCCGGATCCGAACCGTCAGATGACGCTGCTCGAC
>JAFAOG010000598.1 GCA_019237945.1 Deltaproteobacteria bacterium
CACGGCGACGTTCGTCGACGGTGCCCACACGCAGATCGCGGCGAAGGGCACGTTCCACCCGGAGGGCACCGTCAACTTCGACTACGAGCTGCACGGCACGATGACCGATAAGAAGGTGCAGCTCGTGATGTCCTATGACGCACGCGACAGCAGCCGCGATGCCCTGATCTCGCACTCGACCGGCAAGGCGACGGGCGTGATGACTCGGATCTCGGCGACGGTGAGGACCGCGAAGTGACCTACGGCGCGATCTCGCGGATGCTCGCGCGCTTGTAGAGCAGGCCGTTCTCGCCGACGCCGTCGCTGCGGAAGTACACGGTGAGGTTCGGCTTGCCGCTCTCGGAGCCGGTGCGCGACGGGGCGGCGGTCAGCGGCTCCGCCGGATCGATGCCGCTCGCACACGGCGTGCCGCCGACGCCGAAATCGCGGCCGCTGTCGACGTGCTCGCCGAGCTTCACCCACGTGCCGCCGTTCGCGCCGTCGGTGGTGTCGAGATACAGCTCCTGCTTCACGCTGCCGTCGGGCAGGTCGTAGACGAGCTGCTTGTAGCCAAGCCACACGTTCTTGGGCATCCCGCCGGGCCACAGGGGCTTGTTGAGAATCGGCGACGACGCGGGATGCGCGGTCTCCTTCTCGAAGTCGATGTGGCCGTCGTAGCGCACGCGCGCGTCGATGCCGCGCGTATCGCATGCGTCGGCGTCGCTGCCGATCGTGCCGTGGTTCGTACGCGCCATCGCGACGAGCCCGCCATACGCGATGCCGGTATCGGCGACGCGCTCGAAGTAGATCGTGATCTCGACGTCGCGCCAAGCATCAGCGAGCGCCGGATCGTGGACGTACATCCGGGGCGTCTGGCCGCTGATCGCGAACACGCCGCTACCATCGACGGAGTACGTCGCGTTGCCGTGATGCGCGTCGAACCACGGATCGCTCGGATCGACGCCGGTGAACGTGCGCGGCGTGCCGTTGTCCCACGTCGAGGTCCACACCTTGCCGCCTGCGATCGCCGGAGCGAGCTCGGCGATGCCGAACCGATCGACGCCCGTGGTATCGGCCGGTGGGCCGCCGTAGTCCGAGCCCGGTGCCGACGGCGCAGACGCGGCGCAGCCCACGAGGAGGCCCACCACGGCCCCGAAGGACGCTCTCATCGCTGCGCATGGCAACACGAAGCATCGTGCGGCGCAATCGGAGCGACTCGCAGCGGGTCAACGTGCCTCGAGTGCGAGCGACCACACATAATCGGTCGGGATATGACCGCGGAAGTACGGGTCGTCGTCGGGCAAGCGCCCATGCGTCACCGGCAGGTACGTCGTCGCACCGACGATCGCGCGGCGATGACATGCGAGACAGCTCGACGATTCGCCGTCGACAAACCGCGCCTCGAGGTACGGGTTGAAGCACGGCTCGTCTGCAGTGAACGCGGCGTTCATCAGGTAGTGGCGCGCGGCGGCGCGGACGGTGTCGGGGCGGCCCGCGGCGAAAGGGCCGTCGTCGGGACGGTCGTGCCACCAGAACGTCGCCCACGTCCAGTCAGGGAGGGCCTTGGTCGCGACGTGCGCGCCGACGAGCAACAGGTGATCGTCATGGATGAAGTCGTCGAGGTTGGCGTCGGTGATCGTGACCGTGCGCGACCACGTGCGCGTCGGATTGCCGGTGTCACGAGGCGCGTCGCCGTCCCACACGGGCAGCTCGATCGATCCGCCCTGCGGCAGCGGGTACCACACGAGCTTGACGATCGCGGCGTCGGGCGGGAACGCCGGAAACGAGGCGATGTCGCGGCGCGCGAGGCCGTGCGTCTCGACGTGCGCGGCGGCGGCGGGCGAGAACAACACGTCGAAGACGAACGGCGCTGACTCGAGCTCGAGCGGGCGCAGCGCGGGCGCGCGGCCCAGCAGTTGCTCGCTGCGGATCCACGTGTGGGTGTCGAGCGTCGCCCACGTGTGCCACGACGTCGCGCGAACGGCGTCGCCACGGGATTGCGCGTCGACATGACACGCGCACACGACGAGCACGCCGAGCCACCGCACCGCGACAGTATGCGCGAAGGGCGGCTCAGCGCGCGAGCATGATCTCGACGCCACCGGTGTCGGTGATGGCGAGGTCAGGCTTGCTGTCTCCGTTGAAGTCCGCGATCGCGCTCGCGTACGGCTGCGGCTGTACCGGGAAGTCGAACGGCGGAAGCAGGGTCAGCGCGGACATCGAGCTCGTTCTGTTGCCAAGGAGCTGGACGCCGTCTCCGTCGCCGACGACGACGATGTCGGGGCGCGGATCGCTGTCGACATTGCCGATCGCGAGGTGGAACGAGTAGTAGCGGGTCCGGTAGAAGACCGGCGTGCCGAACGATGCCGCCGCGGCGCCGGTCGCGGTCGTGTTCACGTACGTCCAGATCGCCTGGTCCTCGGTGGTCGCCGCGAGATCTGGCCGACCATCGCCGTCGAGGTCGCCGGATGTGACCCAGAACGAGTAGCCCTGCTGGGCGAGATCGACCTGCGTCGCGAAGGTCGGGACCGAAACGCCCGTCGCCGTGGTGTTGAGCAGGATGGAGACCTGGGCCAGCTGGTAGAAGCCGAACGCGAGGTCCGGTTTGCCGTCGCCGTTGAAGTCCGCGCTCGTGACCGACGTCGGAATCATCGCGACCGTGAAGTCCGACTTTGCGGCGAACGTCGGGGTGCCGGCGGCGGTGGTCATGTTCAACAGCACCGACATCTTGTTGTCGGGCGTCGCCTGCGTGCCCGTGTCGGTGACGACGAGATCACGCTTGCCGTCGCCATTGATGTCAACGATGGCGATGGCGAATGGCCCGGTGCCTGTCGTCAGATCGATCCGGTTCGCGAAGGACGGTGTGGTCGCACCGGTGGCCGTCGTGTTGATGAACACGGAGACCGTGTTCGCGTTGTAATTCGTGACCGCGAGATCGGGCTTGCCGTCACCGTCGAGATCCGCGATCGCGGCGGCGATCGGTCCGGACGCGGCCGCGAGATCGAGCTTCGGAGCAAACGTCGCCGTGGTCGCCCCGGACGCCGTCGTATCGAGCAGCACCGAGACGGTCGAGGAAGCGAGGTTCGGCACTGCGAGATCGGGTTTGCCGTCGGCATTGAAGTCGCCAACCGCCGAGTAGCGCGAGCTGTTGCCGGTGGCGAACACGCCCCCCGACACGAAGTCCGTCGTGGTCACCGTGACCGCGTAGTCCCGCGTCGAACCGTCGACCGCCGTCACCGTGTACGTGACCGTCGATGAGAAATTGTTGGCGGTGACGCCGCTGGTCTGGACCGTCGGTCCGACGGAGACCTTGGTCCCGGTCGTCGTGAACGTCGCGACAAGTGCCGTCACGGCGGTGCCGTACGGAACGGCGACGCTCACGTCGGTGCCTGTCGCCGAGGACAGGATCGTGGCGTGAGCATCCGCGGCAAGCCCGGCGTTGTTCGCGGCCAGGAATTTGAAGTCGGTGATCTCGTCGGCGGAGCCGGCCGGGGCATCGAGCGCGGCGTCGGCGGGCGAATCGACGACCGCGTCGTGCGGCGAATCGACCGGGGGCCCGTCACCGGGCGGGGCGTCCGCTGGATGCTTCGAACCGCCTCCGCAGCCGATCGCGACCACCACGAACACCATCGCCGCCCAGCACCAGGTCCTCCGTTCGTACATCCCGCGATGGTAAGCAGAACGCGGACCGCTGCGGTACACGGCGCGCAGGCGTGCACGAACGTTTCCAACCGATGCCAGCGAACGAGCCCAGAGCGCTCTCCGCGCTACTCTCAGCGCGTGACACTCCTCGCCGCGATGCGATCGAACACCCGGGTACTCGTTGCCGTTGCTCTGCTCGTCGCCTGCGGCGGCGGCAACATGATGCCCCGCGAGAAGATTCCCGATCCGGTGCCGACCGCCGTCGGGCCGCCGCCGCCACTCGACGACGATCCGAGCACGAAGGTCGACAAGCTGTACGCGGACGTCGTCGCCCGCCAGACGGCGCTGAAGCTGCCGGCACCGCCGCATTCGCCTGCCGAGTCGTGCGAGCCGGATTGCGAGATCGTGCAGCCGCCGGAGAAGCCGACCCACACGGCGGAGTGCGCGCTCGGTTCCGGATCGACGTGCGTCGATGCGTGCGTGCAAGCGGACGCAGCGTGCGACGACGCGGCGAAGATCTGTACGATCGCAAAGGAGCTGCGGACCGATGCGATCGCGGCCGGGCGGTGTCGGGACGCGAGCACGACGTGCACGGCGGCGCGGCCCGTGTGCTGCGGCTGCAAGTCGTGATCATCGGCGCCGGCGCGTCGGTGCTCGTTCGCCCGTCACGCGGTTGATGATCTCGGCGAGCGTCTCGATCAGCTCTTCGGGCGTGTGCTCGGCCGGCGGACGAAGGACTGCCTCGAGCACGGCGGCGCCTGTCATCGTCGCCAGCAGGTAGACCATCGCATCGGAGAGCGGCGGCGTGCCAACGCTTGCGCCCAGCTCGCGGGTCGAGCGCGCGAGCGCGAACAGCATCGTGCGCGCGTTCTCGACGGCGGGGATGTCCCACAGGAACGGGACCTCTTGCACGATCACCGTGACCACGGCGCGGCGCTTCACGACGGCCGCGTACATCGAGCCGAGCCACGCCTCGAGGGCCTCCTGCGGCGGCGAGGTCGTGATGAGCTGCGTGCTTCGCGCGAGGTCCGCGAGCAGGTCTTCGAGGACGTGGCGGACGATCTCGGCGACCAGTGCGTGCTTGTTCGGGAAGTATTCGTAGAGCGACGCGATGCCGACGCCCGCGAGATCGGCGACGTGGTTCGTCGTCAGCGCTTCGTAGCCCTGGCGTTCGAGAATCCGAGCACCCGCTTCGAGGATCGCGTGGTAGGTGCGCCGGGCGCGGTCCTGGGTGGGCAGTTTTCGAGGGGCCAGCGTCGGGAGCGCGCGCTTCTTGGGCATGGGGCGAATCCGAGTAGAACCGAGCTTTTGCTCGGATTATGGTTGTAGCATGCAGCAGGTTCCCACCGTCGATTCGCTCGCGCGCGTCGGCGACTATCGCCGGCCGTCTCTGCGGCGTCAGCGCTGGCTGTTCCAGTGGATGGTCGGGTCGGATCCGCAGCCGACGGATGCGCAGGTCGAGGAGCTCAAGCGCTACATCGTGATGGGCGATCCGCTGGCGGAGGCGGTGGTCGAGATGTACAGGTCGCTGCCCGGTGGGCGCGGGCGGGCGCTGCTGGATCAGGCGCTCGCGCACGGCATCGACAGCATCGCGGAGCCGCCGCGCGCGCTCGTGGAGCTGTTCGCGCACGTCGATCGCGAGCCGATCTGGCTCGATCGCGACAAGCTGGCGCTCGCGTGTCGCGTGTCGCGTCGGGTGGGGCCGTGGGGCGAGCTGTCGCTGCGGAACTTGTCGCTGATGGGCGGGTATCTGGGCGCGGCGGCAGCCAAGCCGCTGGTGTTCACCGGTCAGCTGGAGCGCGTGACGCAGCGCAGGCTCGTCGAGACCGGCAAGTTCTGGATGGACGTGACGACGATCGGTGGGCTCGAGCGGTTTGCCGAAGGGTTCAAGAGCTCCGTGCGCGTGCGCATCATGCATGCGCAGGTCCGGGCGATGCTGCTCGCGTCGGGCAAGTGGGATCCGGCGTGGGGATATCCGCTGAATCAGGCGGACTCGATGGCGACGATCCTCGAGTTCTCGTCGATCTACCTGTTCGGTCTGCGCGCGCTCGGGTTCCTGTTCACCCGGCGCGAGCGCGAGGCGATCGTGCATCTGTGGCGCTACGTCGGCTACCTGATGGGCGTCGACGAACGCATCCTGCCGACGTGCGAGGACGACGCGAACCGCGCCATGTATCTGATGTCGGCGACGCTGCCGCCATCCGACGACGACACGCGCGCGCTCGGCACCGCGCTCGCCGACGCCCCGCTGCGCGCCGCCGGCGACAGCTGGCTCGGCCAGCGCCTGGCGAGGATCGAGCGCACGCTCCGCATCGGCTACACGCGCTACGTGCTGGGCGACCACGCCGGCGATGCGCTCGGCCTGCCGCGCACCGCGGCGAAGTACCTGTGGCCCGCGCAGATCCCACTGCGGCTCGGGTTCGAGCTCGTGCGCACGAGCGTGCCGCCGGTCAATCGGCTCGTCACGAAGCTCGGCGAGCGCCTGGCCCAGAATCAGTTCCCGAAGCAGATCGCACGGACGCGCGCCGACACGTCGTTCGCGCCGGTCAGCCAGCTCGCGCGCTGAGGCGTTACCCCGCCCGCTCTACGTCGCCTCGAGCGTCAGCACCCACTGGATCACGAGCGGCGTGTCGATCCGCTCCGAAGGGTCGGTCGCCGGATCGATGCCGACCGCGAAGTCGAGCCGCGAGAACGTGAGCTCGCCCTTGATGCGTACGGACGTGCCGGTCTTCGCGATCACGGCGAACGTCACCGGATACGTCTTGGTCACGTCGCGAAAGGCGACCGTGGCGTCCGCGGTGTATGTCGAGCCGGCTTGCTGCTTGACGTTCGCGACGTTGACGGTCGCGGTCGCGAACCGGCTGGCGTCGAGGTAGTCGGGCGACTCGAGATCGCGGTCGCGTTCCTCGGAGCCGGTCTTGATGCTCGTCATGTCGAGCTCGAGCGTCGCGGTGCCGCCCTCGAGGTGCGCGGGATCGAAGCGAGCCTTCGTGACGGCGAACCGATCGAAGTGAACGACCACGGGGTCGGTCGCGAGGTCCTCGGAACCGGCGACCGCGCGGTGACGCGCGAGGACCTCGATGCGATCGGGCTCGGGGGCGGTCGCCGTGGCAGCCAAGCCGCGCTCCGGTGGGTCCGCGGTCTTCTTGCAACCGGAAGCGGCGAGCGCCGCCGTGACGACGACGAGGAGACCCCGAGCGGCGGCTAGCATCGACATCCGTAGTACGGTTACTACAGATGTAGTTGACGTTCAACCGGATTGTGTCGTCACGCGTGTCGCTCGTGTCGGCGCGACGCACGGGCAAGTCCGCGTCACGGCGGGCGCGCGGCGTGGCATCGCGGTTGCTGAAGGCCTCGGGCCATGACGACCTCGACCCTCACGTCTGCATCGATCCTTGCCGCGCTCGTCGCGGTCACCACCACCACCACCGCACGGGCCGACGAGCCGAAGTACGGCACGGTCGAACAGGCGGCCGTGTGCACGAAGGACTGCGACTACTACAGCAACTGGCGCGAGACCGCGACGCCGGAGTGCAAGGCCGAGGTCGACCGGCGCACGAAGGCCTGCCTGAGCGACCCGAACGCGAAGAAGAGCTACGACGCGTGGGTCAAGAGCTACAAGGATGCGAAGTCCGACGCGAAGCTCCAGAGCTTTGCGGATTCGTGTGACAACGACGTGAAGATGGAGATGGAGTCCGCGATGAATCGCTGGGAGGACATCTGCAAGAAGAAGAAGGAAGACGACGCGGCGAAGGCGAAGCTCGAGTCGACCGAGGTCCCGAAGGCGTCGATGCACGACGCGAAGATCGAGGCGGCGATCAAGAAGGCGTGGGAGGACGACACGCACGGCGAGTACAAGACGCTCAAGGTCGTGCTCGGCGGCTGGGATGACGACTACGAGAAGGATGCGTTCGGTCAGATCACCGGGCGCGACATGCTCGCGACGATCGTGAACAAGCGAGCCGACGGCTCGTGCTGGCTGCACGAGGAGCTGTTCCTGCAGCACGGGCATGGGATGAAGTTCTCCGGCCCGTTCGAGCTGCGTGGCGCGGGCTCGGCGAGCGACACCGAGATCCTGTGCAGCAAGGCCGAGGGCAAGGCTGGCGATGCGAAGGCCGCGGAAGCGAAGGCGGCCGCGCCGGCGAAGGCGAAGGCGCCCGCGAAGAAGAAGTAGCGCTACTTGTCGTAGAACGACGCGCCGTACGACACGGCGGTTCCCGAGCCCGTCATCGACGTCGGCGCGGCGTCGTAGTAGTCGAGATACGGCGTCCACGTTGCGGAGCCGGACTCCTGGACCTCCGCGATCGCCTTGACCGCATACGCGGTGCCGGGAATCTCGGCGCCGTACGTGCCGGTGCGTGCCGGTACGCCGAGCGCGCCGACCGTCGCGAATGGAAGTGGCGCGTTACTGCCATCGACGAGCGTGAGCGTGAGCCGGCCGGTCAGCGGGACGGTCGTGTTATCGGCGTGGACGATGTGCGTCGCGTTCGTGAACACGAGCGTGCCGCCGGCGAGGTTCGACGACGCCGCGGAAAACGTCCAGGCGGCGGTCGCATCGATCGGTCCGTCGAGCGAGAGGCCGCACGGCGTCGCCGGGTCGTCGCAGACGATCCAGTAGATGTGGAACAGATCGGCTCGCGCGATGCCGGTGTACGTCCAGGTCAGGCCGCCTGCCCGGCCGAGATTGCCGGTGTTCGTCCACGTCAGACCGAACGGCGGGAAGCCCGCGACGAGCACCGGCGTCAGCTGCGAGTCCGCGCAGCCGACCTTGTTGACGACCTGCCCCGGCGGCGTGTTCGGGCACTGGTCGCTGCCGTCGCGCACGCCGTCCATGTCGGTATCGCAATTGCTGCCGCACGAATCGATCGCGATGTCGGCCGGCACCGCCGGTGCGTCGATCGGTCCCGGGCCGTTCGATGCCTTCGCGCAGCTGACCACCGCGACGACCGCCGGGACCATGGCAACGCCTCGCCTCATCACGACCACCCTCCCATGGGGGTCGGGGACCGTCAACTTGACTTTGGAACCCGCCGGGCCGACGGTGGAATCCGGTCCATGAGCTGGCGCAGTCGACTCATCGCACTCGCGCAGTGGATCGTGCTCGGGGCGCTGGTCGGCGTGTTCAGCGGCGCGGCGTCGGCGCTGTTTCTGTTCCTGCTCGCCGAGGTCACCGGCTACCGGGGTACGCACGAGCAGATCGTCTACGCGTTGCCGCTCGCGGGGCTCGTCATCGGCGTCCTGTACGCGCGGTTCGGCGAGTCGATCAAGGCCGGCAACAACCTCGTGATCGACACGATTCACGACGATGGGCCGGAGATCCCGCTGCGGATGCTGCCGATGGTGCTCGTCGGCACCGTGCTCACGCACCTGTTCGGCGGCAGCGCCGGTCGCGAGGGGACCGCGGTGCAGATGGGCGCGAGCGCGGCGGACTTCCTCTCGCACCGGCTCAAGCTCGGCCGCGAGCTGCGGCATCAGCTGCTGGCGGCGGGCGTCGCCGGCGGAGTCGGATCGGTGTTCGGCACGCCGGTCGCGGGCGCGGTGTTCGGACTGGAGTTTGTCGTGCTCGGGCGCATCGAGTACCGAGCGCTCGTGCCGGCGCTGATCGCGTCGGTCGTCGGCGATTTGACGACGCGCGGCCTCGGGATCGAGCACACCGTGTATCCGGCCGTGCCGCACGTCGCGCTCGATCCCCTGCTGTGCGCGAAGTGGCTGGTGTTCGCGGTCGCGATCGCGGCGACGACGGTCGTGTTCATCGAGGTGACGCACTTCCTCAAGCGACGCGGCGAGCAGCACGTGAAGATGCTCGGGCTGCGGATGGCGATCGGCGGCGCGATCGTCGTCGGGCTGTGGCAGCTCGTCGGCACGAGCGAGTACCTCGGGCTGGGCGTGCCGACGATCGTGCGCTCGTTCACCGATCCGTCGCTGCCCGTCTACGCGTTCGCGCTCAAGCTCGTGTTCACGGCGATCACGCTCGGCGCGGGCTTTCTCGGCGGCGAGGTCACGCCGCTATTCTTCATCGGGGCGGCGCTCGGCGGCGTGCTGGCGCCGGCGCTTGGAATTCCGCGCGAGCTCGGAGCGGGCGTCGGGCTCGCAGCCGTGTTCGCATCGGCATCGAACACGCCGCTCGCGCTGTCGATCATGGCCGTCGAGCTGCTCGGCGCGAACATCCTGCCGCACGTCGTGATCGTGTGCGTCGTCGCGTATCTCGTCACCGGTCACCGCAGCATCTATCCGTCGCAGCGGGTGATGCGCGGCAAAGGAGGCGGCGGTCCGGGCCGACCGGTGCGGCTGCGCGAGCTCGACGAGGACCTGCCGCCCGACGCTTAGCCTAGGACGACACCGGCGCGGCGGTTCGCAGCGTCACGTCGTCGCCGGTGCCGCGGCCGTTCTCGAGCACGTCGATGCGAACCGTGTCGTCGCTGGCGAGCTCGGCGGTGAGCCAGATCGTGCCGCCCCACGGAAGCTTCGCGGCAGCCTCGAGGACGATGTCGAACATCTCGTGCTCGAGGATCTCGGGGATGGCGCGAACGGCCGGCGTGCCGGCGGAGATCACGGGCACGAGCTCGACGTACGCGGGCATCATCCGCGCGAAGCCGGTGCACAACGCCGGCAGCCAGTCCTGCAGGACGAGCGTCTGCATGCCGGCCTGCGCACCGGGCTCGCGTTGCGCGACGCGAAGCCGATGGGCGAGTGCTCCGCCGCTCGCGCGCGCAAGGGCGAGGGCCTCGATGCGGGCGGCGCGCGTGGCGTAGGCGTCTTCGCGCTTGCGGCGGCGCTCGACGAGCATCGCCTCGGTGCGCATGACGAGCTCGCCGGCGTCTTCGACGACCGCCACCGCGCAGTGGAGGACGTTGTTCGCGATCCAGCCGAGCTGCCGCAGCTCCGAGTCGGGCAGCGTTCCGAGCATCACCGCGTCCATGCGCTCGGTCGTCATGACCTTGAGCGCATCGAGGAACCCCGGAGCGCCGTGCGCCTCGACCCCGGGCAGCTCGCAGATCGCATCGACGAGCTCGGCGCGCCGCGTTTCCAGCTTGTCGACGACCATGATCTTCAACACGCCCTCAGCGTGCGGCCGATCGGCGTGGTGCGTCAGTCGGGGTTCCGCCGATACGGGCGTCGGTGTCCGTCCTACGCGGAGCCCGGCCTGCGCAGCGTGGGAAGACCGATCGGATCGGTGCGCAATCGCGTCAGACGCGGCAGCCCCGACGACGGCTTGCGCGTGACGAGCGCGACCGCGACTTCTCCGGGAAGGCCCTTGATCGCCGACGTCGTGCGCTCGACCTCGTGACCGTCGTTGGTGAGCGTGTAGGTGCGAGGATCGGCGAGCGTCGAGAGCAGTGCGAGCTGCTGGCCGCCGGCGAGCGCGGAGAGGCGAGCCGCGAGGTTGATCGTCGAGCCGAACAGATCGACGCGATCGTTCGCGCGCACGATGAAGCACGGGCCTTCGTGACAGCCGGCGCGGATCGCGAACGCGAGCCCGTGCTGCCTCGACAGCTGCTCGGCGGCGGCCATGATGTCGAGCGCGGCGGCGATCGCGTCGTCGACCTCGGAGAACGCGGCGAACACGCCGTCGCCGAGCGTCTTGATCACCGAGCCGCGGCGCTCGAGCACGATCTTCGAGACGTCGCGCCAGTGCTGCTGGACGAGCGCGAACGCCTTGGCGTCGCCCACGCGCTGATACAGCTCGACCGAGCCGACGAGATCGGTGAACAGCACCGCGATGCGGCCGACCTCCATCGCGAGCCCCGTCGCCGGCGCATCGGTGCCGAACAGATCGACGAACCCGGGAATCGTCATGATCAGGCTGCCGCGCGCCCGCGGCGACGCCCACCCTGCCCGCTCGACCATCAACCGGATCGGTTTCGCCGAGTGGTTTGTCACGCGCAGCACGCGCTCGGGCACGTCGTCGGTCGTCTGCCGGAACCCGGCATCGCCGACATCGACCGCCACGCCTGTCGGCGCCGTTCGCGCGATCGTCAACGAGTGTCCCGCGCCGCGCGCACGCACGAGCAGGTCGCCGTCGGGCAGCGCATCCCAGGTGCGGGTCTCGCCGGGCTCGACGCGCGCGTAGCCGTGCAGGTGCGGCCGGAAGTACGGCGACGTCGCGCAGTAGACGACGCGCTTGATGTCACGCACCGCCGGATTGACGGTGAACGTCGCGTGGACGTGCGCGTCGAACTCGACGTCGAACGAGATGTCGCACTCGTCGCAGTGGATCCGACCGCGTACCTGATCGATGCGCGGCACCGCATCGACGCCGACCCGGCACGTCGGGCAATCGACCTGCCACTCGAGGTTGAAGATGCCCGCGCGCGTCGCGTGCAGGAACGTGCGGATCAGCTCGCGTCCGTCGGCCTGCCAGCGCGCCGCGAGCTCGAGCGGATGGATCTGCATCACCGCGTCGTCGGGTGCCGACGTCACGAGCTCGATCAGCTTCTCGCGAAGCTCGGGCGAGACCGGTGCCGCCCGGAACCGCGCGACGCGATCCTCGAACTCTTGCGACACGCGCGTGCGCCGCCCGACGACGCGCGTCGGCTCGCCGTGATAGCTGCCGAGCACGTAGCGCGCCTGGATCGCAGCGGGCTGATCCGCGGGCACGTCACTCGTCGCGGTCGCGAGCACCTGCTCGACGGATCGCAGGTAGCGCCGCAGCAGCTTTCGGCTCGCATAGATCAGGTACGGCACGAACAGCCAGCCGAGCCACGTCGGCTCGTACCCGACGCGCAGCGCGACCTTGGTCTGTTGCTCGCCCTGCGGCTTGCACGTCACCTCGAAGAACGCGCGCCGGAAGAACCGCGCGAAGCCGTCGCGAAACTGGCGCTCGCCGCGCAGGTACGAGTCGCACCAGTACTCGCCTTCCTCGGCGAAGTGGATCGGGATGCGCCCTTGCTTCGCGTGTCCGATGCGCGTGCGCGAGGTCGGGTCCTTCGGGTCGAGGAGCTCGAACGTGTACGTCGACGGGGTGACGCCGCTGATCCGATCGAAGCGATTCGTGTCGCTGAGGATTCCGAACAGCGTCCCCGGCGGCCCCTTCAGCACGCGGTGCAGGGACGTCCCGATCTCCCGGCCCATCTGGCCATTCTATCGCAAGCGGTTCGGCGGCGTCACTCGGGGACGATGACCCCGGTCGCGCTGGAATCGAGCAGGCTGCCGATGTTGTGGACCTTGGCGTCGTTGTGGCCGAGCTGGCCCACCGGGCCGACAAAGTTGTACTCGAGGAACCGCACGATCGAGGAGTGCTCCATCGTGACGTGCGAGACGGTCCCTGTCTTCGCGAACGGGCCGATCGCGAGCAGCGGCACGCGCGTGCCGTAGGGCACCGGGGCATTCGCATCGTCGGTGTCGATGCTCGGCGGTGGGGCGATGTGGTCGAAGAACCCGCCGCCCTCGTCCCACGTCACGAGGACCAGCGTCGAGCTCGCGTAGGGAGACTGCTCGATCGTCTGGATCAGGCCCTGCACGAACGCGACGCCGTCGCTGATGTTCGACACGTTCGGGTGCTCGTTGCGCGTCGTCAGCGCCTTGACGTACGCGAAGCTCGGCAGCGCGCCCCCCGCGACGTCCTGCGCGAGCTGCGCGTAGTCGACGATCGACGACGTATCCGCGAACTGCGCGTAGTACGCGAACGGGATGTCGGAGGCGTCGTAGCGACACGCCTGGTGAGCGATCGGATGCGAGATCGCGCTGTACTGACAGTCGCTCGTGATGTTCGGGCACTTGCCGTAGCCCGCGGCGACCGCTTCCGCGTAGCCGTCGGCGTACACCTTGAACGTCTTGCCCGCGCCGAGGAGAACGTCCGCGATCGTCGTGCGGCCCGTGTACTTCGTGCGCGTTGCCGACAGGCACACCGAGTCGAGCGTGCAGTCGAGAAGGTTGCCGATCGCATCGGGCATCGCGTCGTTGTCGGTGAACTGGTAGTGCGCGATCGCGAGGTACATATCGTTCGACGACGTTCCGCCTGCGATCGGCTGGAAGTAGCGATCCGCGAGCGCGCCGTTGGTGGCGAGCGTCCAGTACCCGCCGACCGCCGCCGACCCTGCGAGAGCGAAGTTGTTGGCGCTCGAGCACGAGGGCCCGCTGCCGGCGCACGTGTCGCCGCCGCTCGCGCCGGTGACGAACTTGTCCATCGCGCCGCCGTCGAGCTGCTGGAGCTCGCACGCCTGCAGGTGATCGCGGTCCTCCGCGAAGTTCGAGCTGTCGTCGAGCACGATCGGCGACGCGCCGTGCGGCTCGGTATCGGGCGCGCGCTCGCAGCATGCCGGTCCCGTCGTGCACGTCGGGTTCGATCCGGCGGGCGCCTGGCAGTACCGGCCGAAGTACGCGTCGAACGTGTGGTTCTCCTCGACGACGAGCACGACGTGCTGGATGTTCGAATCGCGGCACGTGCCGGCGACGCAGTGCTGTGCCCCCGGGCAAGCACCGCCGCAGCCGGCGTCGTCGCTCCCGTCGGGCATCGCCGGGTCGTGGTGCCCACACGCGACGAGCATGCAGCACACGAACATCCAGCGAATCGACGACACTTTCCCCAGTATAGATCGTCGGTGCTACGATCGGGACGCCATGAAGGCGGACGACCCAGGCTTTCTCGACGTGAAGCTGACGATCGTGACGAAGGAACCGGCAGCGTGGCTCGAGGCGGTGACCGCGCTCGGCGAGGCCGGGGCCGACGAGCAGAACGGCGAGTGGCAGATCCGCCGCGTCACGACGAGCGCGAAGATCGGCGACCGCATCCTCCGCGTCAGCGGCTACGTCGGCCCGCCCACCGCGGATGTCACGGTCGGCTGGGTCGCGAGCGATCGCGTCGTCAGCGACGGCACGACCGAGATTCCGGATGTCTCGATCGCCGTCGTGCCGCGCGTCACGGGCGCGCCCGGCAAGGAGACGCTGCAGACCGCGCTCAAGGAAGTGCTGCGCGACGCCGCATCGGCGAAGGGCTAGTGACCGTGCTTGAGCCGGCCGGTGCTCGTGATCGACGCGGCCGCCGCCTGCTGCTCGAGCTGGACCTGTAGCGGTCCTCGTGGCGGGATCGTGACGTCCGCCTTGACGAGCGCGCCGGCGATGACCTCGTCGAGCAGCCCGGCGACCAGCGGCGGACCTTCGGTCGGGATCAGGTAGCCCGCGAGCTCGTTCGTTGCAAACTTGAGGTGCACGCGGCAGCCCTCCTGCTCGATCGTCACCACGCCGTTGCGGCGCTGGCCGGGCTGGATGTTCGACGCGCCGTGGACATCGCTGACCGTCAGGCTTCCGGTCCACGTCCCCGAGACGTCGTAGCAAGGCATCGGGTCGAGGTGCCCGGGCTTCGCCGTCGAGAACTTGTCGGGCTGACCGGAGAGCTTGTAGCGGTGCGTGTCCTCGACCTCGCGCATCTCGCGGTTGTAGACGACCGGGAAGCTGTCGCCGGCGTCGGACTGCTTCTCCAGCGGCATCGGCGACACCAGCAGAAACATCGCCTGGCGATCGGTGCCGGCATGAATGAACACGTCGTTGATCGCGATCGTCCACGGCTTCAGATCGCGCAGCACGCAGTAGCCGGGCTTCTGGAAGAAGCTGCCGGTGTCCTCGAGCCTGCCGATCACCATCGTCGAATCACAGCGGTTCGTCGCCTGGTAGACCGCCCACGCGAGCTTCTCCTCGTCGGCAGACTTGAACGTGCCGCCGTACTTCTTGTGAAACGCGTCGACCGTCGCGATGCCACCCTTGCGCGCGGACGCATCGCCGCGACAGCTGCAGAGCTGCTCGGGTGTCTGCGAGGTGGGCTTTGGATCGGCACTCGCCGCTGAACCGACCGCGAGCAAGACGACCACCACCGTCGATCCACGCATGCGCCCAGTATAGGTCATTGCATCGGCGACGAGCACACGATCGGCGTGCCGTGCCGCGGGTGCCGCAGCCGCAGCTCGCAGGCGTGCAGCGCGATCGCGGGCGCCGCATCACGTCGCGCGCCGCCGTCCGCGTAGAGCACATCGCCGACGATCGGATGACCGATGCTCGCGAGGTGCGCGCGGATCTGGTGCGTGCGACCGGTGTCGAGCTCGAGCTCGAGCAGCGTGCGATCGTCGCCCTGCTCGACGCGCGTGAAGTGCGTCACCGCGCGCTGGCCGCCCTGGTCTTCCGGCACGACCGCGCGGCGGTAATCGCACGTCGGGTCGCGGCCGAGCGGCGACGCGATCGTCCCGGTCGCCGCCGCGACGCGCCCATGCACGACCGCGAGGTACCGGCGCTCGATCGCGTGCTCGGCGAGCTGGCGCCGCACGTCGTCGTGGACCGCGGCGCACTTGCCGAAAGCGATCAGGCCGCTCGCGGCGCGATCGAGCCGGTGCAGCGGGCGCGGGCGCCAGCGGCCCCATGGCTGGTCGGGGCGCGCGCCGCAATGCCAGAGCAGCGCGTTGAGCAGCGTGCCGGTGCGGTGCTCGCCGAGCGGGTGCACGTGCATGCCGGCCGGCTTGTCGCACACGAGCAGGTCGTCATCCTCGTACCGCACGACGAGCGGCCGCGCCTCCGGCGGCACCACGCACGAGGCGATCGCGGCGGCGTCGACGGTGACGACCGAGCCCGCGGGCACCGGATCCGCGATCGCACCGCGGCGCCCATCGATCGACAGCGCGCCCTGCGCGATCAACGCGCCGACCTCGCGCACCGGGACGACGACGAGGAAGTCCTTCGCGTGGTCGACCAGGCGCACGAAGCGCTACTGACCCATCGCGCAGGCGAACAGGTTGCCGCCGGCCGGGTACTTGTACATGCCGGTGAAGCACATCTCCTTGTCGGAGCCGTCGCCGAAGTTGATCGTCGTACCGGTGTTGTTCACGTACGTGCAGTACGTATCGATCGTGTCGCCGGCCTTCAGCAGCGTGTCGGCGATCGGGTAGTTCTTCTGCTCGGCGAACATGTAGTCGTCGTCG
This sequence comes from Deltaproteobacteria bacterium, assembly GCA_019237945.1. Lineage (GTDB taxonomy): Bacteria > Myxococcota_A > Polyangia > Haliangiales > Haliangiaceae > JABFXX01. The sequence goes on from JAFAOG010000598.1 coordinate 16,524, forward strand.
AGAAGCGTCGTCGTCGTCGAGCCCTCGGTGTACGTCCACTTCTGGTGCGTCGCGGTCTGATGCATGTGCGGCCACAGCGTGAAGATGTGCTCGTCGGCGTGCACCGGGCAGCTGCCGTGCATGACGTGCGGCTGGCCGTCGCTCGGGATGCTGACGAGGAACGTGCCCGAGAACATCATGTCGGCCTCGTGCACGACGTCCGACTGCTTCATCACCTTGACGAGCACGCCCGACGTTCCCGAGATCATGTTGTCGGTCGCGTTGAACAGGTGCAGGTTCAGGTTGATGTACGTGCCGGCCGGGATGTGCATCGCGACGCCCGCCGGAAAGTTGAGGTCGTCGGTGCCGACGCCCGCGGCGTACAGCATCTGGTTGTCGAGCGAGCCGGCCGAGCAGTCGTAGTCACCGGTCTGCGTGTTCGACGTCGAGATCGTCAGCACCGAGTGGTGCGTGCCGGTCGGCGACTGCGCGCGAAACCCGGCGACCCACATATCGTTGGTGACCTTGATGCGCGTGCACTTGTACGTGTTCGTCGCGCCGCCGGCGAGATCCCAGCCGCGCGAGATCAGCGGCGTCCAGCCTTCGGCATTCGGGCCATCGAAAGGTGCGGCCGAGTCGCCGGTCGTCCCCGGGGCATCGACGCCCCCGGCAGCCGGCGGACTCTTTCCACACGCACCGAGACCCAGGACCGCGATCGCGACGATGGCACCCTTCATCATGCGCGCGACTATACGAGCGCCCGCGGCCGAGGGCCACGACGATTCGCGAAAGCCCCGCCTGGCGGGCGATCGCAGTGACGCTAGGCACAGGTCTCGGTGCTGCGTCGAAAGCGTACAGTCCCGACGTGAGATCGGGTCAGCTCGGATGCGAGTGCGCTCGCCCGAGCCGCGTCGGGCGCCGCGGAAATCGACCAAGACCGTAATCGAATTCGCTACTCACACTCCGTGAGTGATTGTCGCGAATGCGAGTCGGTCAGCGCTTCTTCTTGCGTGCGCGCGCCGAGACGGCCGCCAGCTTGCCCGATGCCAGGAGCTTGCGCAGCTCGCCTTCCATCTCGCGCGCGAACAGCACGCGCACCGATTCGACGCCGACGACGCGGAACGTCTCGAACAGCTTGCTCGCGTTGTCGATCGGCACGTGGCCTTCTTCGATGCGGTGGACGAACATGTCGACGAGATCGCCGACGGCGCGGCCGAGGTGCTTGCGCAGGATCTTCGAGGCCTCGGTCGCCGTCTCGAGATCGATGCCGACCGCCTCGAGCTTGACCGCGATCGCGAGCAGCGCGGGGCTGCCCAGCAGGAAGACGTCGCCCTTGCGCTCGATGATGTGGGCGCGCTGGAGGTCGGCGAGCAGGCCCGGGCGGCGGCTGCCCGCGAGCTCGTAGAGCTCGGCTTCGGTGACCGTGCGCGCGTGATCGAGCGCCCACGGCGCCTGGACCTGCTCCTCGACGCCGAGCCACTCCGCGAGATCGACCTCGCCGCGGTCGATGCGCTTCATCAGATCGCCGATCGCGTCGATGCGCAGGCCGCGGTCCTGGAGCTGCGCGATCAGCTTGAGCCGCTCGACGTGGGGCTTGCCGTAGTACGCGACGCGCCCGCGGATCTCGGGATTCATCAGCGCGCCGCGCGACTGGTAGAAGCGAATCGTGCGGCTGGGGACGCCCGACGCCGAGGCGAGCTGATCGATCGTGAGCTGCTCGGCGGGTTCGTCGGTCATGCGGGGAGCGGCTTGGGGGTGCGAGTGCGGGTCGGAAGCGCGAGGCGGAAGATCGTGCGCATCGTCGTGCCGAGCTGGCGCGCGAACGAGGCCGAGTTGTACGGGATTCCGTGACGCTCGCATAGCGCGCGCACGCGCGGGGCAACCTTGGGGTAGTGATTGCTCGGCAGGTCGGGGAACAGGTGGTGCTCGATCTGGTGGCTGAGGTTGCCGCTCATGATGTGGAACAGCGGGCCACCCTCGATGTTGCACGAGCCGAGGACCTGGCGCAGGTACCAGCGCCCGCGCGTCTCGCCCGCGATCTGCTCCTCGGTGAACACCTGCGCGCCGTCGGGGAAGTGGCCGCAGAAGATGATCGCGTAGGACCACAGGTTGCGCATCAGGTTCGCCGTCATGTTCGCGAGCAGCACCGGGAGGAACCACGGACCGGCGAGCAGCGGCCACAGCACGTAGTCCTTGAGCAGCTGCTTCGTCGCCTTGCGGCGGATGCCGGCGAGGCGGCCGCGCACGTCGGCGAGCGTCAGCTCCCCGCGGCGAAGCGCGCCGAGGTCGACGTCGTGCATCGCGACGCCCCACTGGAACAGCATCGCGAGCAGCGCGTTGTAGAACGGCTGCGCGAGGTACACCGGCTTCCACGGCTGCCTGTCGGTGACGCGCAGGATCTCGTAGCCGACGTCGCGATCCTTGCCCATGACGTTCGTCCACGTGTGGTGCACGACGTTGTGCGAGTGCTTCCACTGATCGGCCGGGCACACGTTGTCCCATTCCCACGTCGACGAGTGGATCTCCGGATCGTTCATCCAGTCCCACTGGCCGTGAATCACGTTGTGCCCGATCTCCATGTTCTCGAGGATCTTCGAGAGGCCGAGCGCGGCCGTGCCGGCGCCGATCACACCGAGGAACAGCGGGAATGCGGGCATCAGCGGCAGGCTCGCGTAGATCAGGAGGCGGCCGCCGAGCGCGAGGCTGCGCTGCACGGTGATCGTGCGGCGGATGTAGCGGCGGTCGGCGTCGCCGAGGCTGGCTTTGACCTCGCGCTGGATCGCGTCGAGCTCGCGGCCGAAGTCTTCGATCGCGGCGTCGTCGATGGAGACGGGGAGCTGGTGAGTCATGGCAATTCCTTTCAGAGGTCGAGCTCGATGTCGCCGGCGGCCGCGCACACGCAGATCTGGATCCGCGCGCCGGGCTCGGCGAGATCGCCGGTGCGCAGGTCGCGCGCGCAGCCGCGGACGAGCGTCGCGTCGCAGCTGTGGCAGATGCCCATGCGGCAGCCGTGGGGGGCGTTGATGCCCGCCGTCTCGGCGACCTGGAGCAGCGGCGTGCGGCCATCGGTGCGGGCCTCGGCGCGGCTCGACAAGAAGCGCACGCGGCCACCGCTATCGTTGGCGGGGAGTGGAGCGAGCGCGGCGGCGAAGCGCTCGAGGTGGAGCTTGGGCGAGGCGCCGTAGATCGACTCGATCGCGGCGAGCATCGACGCCGGGCCACACGCCCAGGTCTGCCGCGTGCGCCAGTCGGGGACGAGCTCGTCGAGGCGTTCGGTCGACAGCAGGCGCGGATCGACGTTCGAGTGGATGATCGTCAGGCGGTAGCCGGGCTGTGCAGCGGCGAGCGCGCGGAGCTCGCGGCCGAAGATCTCGTCGTCAGGCGTGCGCGCGTAGTGGACGTGCACGATGTCGCGGAGCCCGCAGCGCGAAGCGAGCGTGCGGACCATGCTGGCGATCGGCGTGATGCCGCTGCCGCCGGTGATGAACAGCGCGCGCGTCGTCGTGTCGGGAAGCACGAAGTCGCCCTCGGGCAGCCCGATCGACAGGTACTCGCCCGGCTTCATCGCGTGGAGGGCGCGCGACACCCGGCCCTGCGCCTTGATCGTGATCGTGATGCGCTCGTCGCCTTCGCGGGACGCGATCGAGTACATGCGCGTCGTCAGGCGCCCGTCGACCGCGACCTGGACGCGGATGTGCTGGCCGGCGCGGTGCGCGACCCAGCCGCGGCCGGTGCGCAGCGTCAGCGAGCGGACCTCGGCGGTCTCGTCGTGCACGGCCTCGATGCGGGCCCGGCGCGAGTGGGTCGCCGACAGCGGGCTGACCAGCGCGATGTAGTGAGAGGGGACCAGCGGCGTCGCCACGAGACCGGCGACATCGGCGAGGCGCGACCAGATCGACGTTGCGCTCTTCATTGGCCCATTTGTAACTGTGACAGTGTGTACTGTCAAGATGCATCTGGCGGCCCGGCGATTTCGCGGACCTGCACGATTTTTCGTCCGAAACCACCCGCGACATCCACTACAAGGGGACATGCAAGCCGGCGCGGACCGTGACCTGATCGAGGCGAGCCGAGGGGGCGACCGCGCTGCCTTCGCTCAGCTGATCGAGCGGCACCAGCGCGCTGTCTACGCCGTCGCATTTGCGACGACCCGCGATCGCACGCTGGCCGATGACGTCGCGCAGGACGCGTTTGTCACGGCGTGGCGCCGGCTCGGCGAGCTCCGCGATCCGGACCGCCTCCCCGCCTGGCTCTGCGGAATCGCGCGAAACGTTGCGCGCGACGCCCGCAAGCGCGTGCGGCCCGAGGTGCACGAGGACGTCGACGACGTCATCGCGTCCGGTACGCCCTACGACGCGATCAGCGACGCCGAGTGCGAACGCGTGGTCGCGGCGGCGCTCGGCGAGCTCCCGGAGCAGTATCGCGAGCCCCTGGTGCTCTTCTATTACGAAGAGCGCTCGCTCGACGATGTCGCGCGCTACCTCGGTCTCTCGACGGCCACGACACAGAAGCGCCTCTCGCGCGGCAGGCAACAGCTCGCCGATCGGGTCGCGCTCTTCGTCGAGCGTGGGATTCCGCGGCGCGGTGCGCGCGCAACGCTCGCGGCTTCGGTGCTCGCGCTCATCGGGGTCACCGTGCCGGCTTCGCATGTCGATGCTTCTCCTGCCCCGAAAGGATCGACCATGCACAAGCTCGCTCTCGCCGCCACCCTCACCGCTGTCGCTGCCGGCGGCACGATCGCGATCGTCACCGCGACGCGCACCTCGGATGCCGAAGCTTCCGCCTCGCACGCGACGACGTCCGCGCCCACCGACACGCCGCATCACATGCACATGCATGGCACCGCGGGCACGCCCAGCTGCGCGCACCGCGCCGGCGGCGACGCCCCCGCCCTGCCCGCGCTGCTGCACTCGGCCCGCCGCGAGCGCACCGCGGTTCCGGCCGGCGCGACCGACTGCGCCGCCGTCGGCAACCACCTCGCGTCGCTCGAGTCGCAGACCGGCACCAGCAACGAGCCGTCCCGCTGCGCCGCCGACTACGCCGCGATCTGCGAGAAGGAAGGCTGGCCGCTCGACCGCCGCATCTGCGCGCTCGGCGCCGACGACCTGATGAACGCCCACCTCTGCGCGTTCGCGCAGCAAGGCTCGGCGCAGGACACGGACGTCCCGCCCGCCCTCGCCTGCTCCGCGGTCGCCGCGCACGTCACGCCGATCATCCAGGGCGCCGGCATGTACGCCGACGTCCCCGACTTCGCGCAACAGATCGAGGACGCGTGCGAAGCGGGCGCCTGGTCGACCGACCTCCGCCAGTGCTTCGTCAGCGCGCAGGCGATCGACAGCCTGCACGCCTGCGTGCAGTAAGCGGATCACTACCAGCCCTTGTCCGGCTTCAACGCGGCCAACGCACCGATTCCGGCGACGACGCCGAGCACGACGCTGATGATCGCGGCCAGCTCGCCGGCGCCGCTGTCGACCTTGCGCTCGGAGCAGTCGACGATCGTCGGGTCGCGCTGATCGGCGCAGCGGCCCTCGACCGTCTTCAGCGTCAGCGTCTGCCCGACCGGCACGTCCGCGCACGCGTATGGGACGACGGCCTGATCTTCCAGGGTGGGATGCGTGCAATCCGGCAGCGCGAGCAAGAGGCGCCGGCGCTCCTCCAGATCGCTGTCCTGATTCGCGGCGAGCGCCTGCTGACGCCGCCGTCCGAGGCAGCGCTCGCGGGGCCGGTCCGCGCGCTCGAGATCGCAGGTGCCGCGCGCTTCGACCGAACCGCGACATGCGCCGAGACACATCGCGTAGCGGCCGCTCGGTCGATCGAAGCTCTGCGTGCAGTCGCGCTCGCAGCTCGTTCGCGCGTCCGTCGTCAGCTCGAGCGTGACGTGCCGCGTGTCGTGCGCCGGAACCGTGATCGTGCTCTGCCACTGCGTGCACGCGGTCAGGCACGCACACACGATGCTCATCACGCGCCGGCGCCACCCCATCCCGCGATCATGCCCGATGCGTCCGCGGGGAAGCAGCCTGCCGACCACGGAGTGCGGTGCCAGCGGCGATGGCCGAGGCGATCCGCGCGGTTGCGCGTGGCATGTCCGCTGCTCTTGGTGCGGGCGTACGCAACCAACCCGGAGAACACGCCATGGAAACGACGATCCAGCTACCCGCGTTCGAGTCGATCGATCTCTCGCTACTCGCCGATGTGAGCGGCGGCGAAGGCCCGCAGGGCGGCAACTTCCTGCAGCGCTGGGGCCGCAACATGCAGAGCGGCGGCGAGTACGCGATGGCAGCGGGTGCGGTCGGTACCGTCGTTCCCGGGCTCGGCGAGACCGGGATTCCGGAAGGCGTCGCGGCGGGTGGCGGTGCGGCGTGGTTGCTCGGCAAGGGCGTCGAGCACGTCGGCAACTGGTTCCACCGCTGAGCGGCTACTGGATCACGACGATGTTGATCGGCAGCACGGCCTCGCCCGCGGGGTAGCCGTAGCTGACCCAGCCAGTGCTCGTGTC
>JAFAOG010000009.1 GCA_019237945.1 Deltaproteobacteria bacterium
AGAAGATGCTGCGCTTGCCGTCGGGAAAGAAGTACGGGCCGAACGACGCGCCCGGCAGATAGGTGACCTGGTGGGCCTCGGTGCCGTCGGCGTTGGCGACCCAGAGGTCCATCTTCGTCGGCTTGACGAGGTTCTGCTTGAGCAGCGCCTGGTACTCCTCGAGCTCCTTGCCGACCGGGCGCGACGCGCGCCACACGATCTTCGTGCAGTCGCCCGAGAAGAATGCGCCGCCGTCGTAGCCGGGCGTGTTCGTCAGCTGGCGCGGGTTCTTGCCGTCGGCGTCCATGCGCCACAGCTCGAGATCGCCGGACCGCATCGACGTGAACAGGATCGATCCGTCGACGGGACACACCGTGCCCTCGGCGTCGTAGCCGGGCGTGTCGGTGAGCCGCGTGAGCCCGGAGCCGTCGGCGTTCGCCTTGTAGATGTCGTACTCGAAGAGTCCCCAGTTGTAGCCCTTCGACATGTCGGGCGGCGTCGGGCACTCGGGCGAGGCCTCGTGCGTCGACGCGTAGATGATCTGCTGATCGCCCTTCAGGAAGTAGGAGCAGGTCGTGCGGCCCTTGCCCGTCGACACGAGGTGGCTGCCGCTGCCATCCGCCGCCGACATCTCCTCGATCTGATCGCACTTATAAGGTGCGTGATTCGTCTGGTAGATCAGCTTGTCGCCCGCGAACGACCAGTAGGCTTCCGCGTTGTCGCCGCCGAACGTCAGCTGCTTGAGGTTCGCGAGGTGCTTCTCGTCGGGCAGCGCGAGCAGCGGCGCGGCCGGCTTCGGGCCCGTGGTCACGGTGATGTGCTTCGCGCCTTCCGGCGGGCAGCACCCTGTGGCGAAAAGCGCCACGAACAGCAGACGGCGGCTCATGGCCGCGTACAGTAGCACCACATGCGGTTGGCTCTCCTCGGCCTGATGCTCGTGGCGAGCACGGCCCGTGCAGACGATGCGTATCTCGTCGACCACCCGGATGCGGCATGGTGGCTCAGCGCGCAGGCGAACTTCATCCTGCAGGCGCAGCCGGGGTTCCACTCGCCGTACAAGGGCGACAACAGCCTCGTGCCGAGCGACCACGCGCAGCTCTCGTACGTCGCGACCGTGTTCGCCGGCTACGAGCTGACGCCGACGACGACGATCATCGTGACGGGCGAATCGGCGGGCGGCGGCGGGCTGTCCACGGCGCTCGGCCTCGCCGGCTTCACGAACCTCGACGTCGTCCGCAACCCGTCGCTCGGCCCCACGCCGTACGTCGGCACGGCGATGATCGATCAGATCATTCCGCTCGGCGATTCGGCTCCGAGCGACCGAAATCCGCTGCGGATCTTCCATCGCGTGCCGCCGCACCGGATCGAGATGCGTGCCGGCAAGATGGGCACTGTCTACTACTTCGACAACAACAGCGTCGGCACCGACAGCCACTACCAGTTCATGAACTGGACCGTCGACAACAACGGCGCCTACGACTACGCGGCCGACACGCGCGGCTACACGCTCGGCGCCGAGATCGAGTACGACGCGCCGCTGTGGGCGGTGCGCTACGGCGCGATGCTGATGCCGACCGTCGCGAATGGCATCGATTACGACTTCGACCTCGCGAACGCGCGCGGCGAGCAGCTCGAGGTCGAGGCGCACGACTGCATCGCAGGTCATCCCGGCATCGTCCGCGCGCTCGCGTTCTGGAACCACGCGAAGATGGGTCGTTACAGCGAGGCGATCGCATCGGTGCGCCAGGGCATCGTCGACCTGCCCGACGTCACGGCGACGCGCGAGAAGGGCCGCCTCAAGTACGGCTTCGGGCTCAATGCCGAGCAGGAGATCGTCGAGAACGTGCACGGCTTCGTGCGCCTCGGCTGGAACGAAGGCGAGAACGAGTCGTTCGCGTACACCGAGGTCGACAACACCGTGCTCGCGGGCGGCGACTACAAGCGCGGCGACGGCAAGCTCGGCGTCGCGTTCGTCACGAACGGCATCTCGCAGGCGCACCGCGACTACCTGCAGCTCGGCGGCAAGGGCTTTTTGCTCGGCGACGGCACGCTCCACTACGGCCGCGAGAACATCCTCGAGGCGTACTACACGCGGCGCGTCTACAAGGGCGTGTTTCCGGCCGTCGACCTGCAGCTGATCCAGAACCCGGGCTACAACACGGACCGCGGGCCGGTCGCGGTCGGCTCGCTTCGCCTTCATATCGAGATCTGATGCGCGCGCTCCTCCTGCTCTGCCTGCTCGCCTCGACCGCGCACGCGCAGGACGAGTTCGAGATCCAGGTGTACTTCGCCGAGACCGCGCATCAGGGCGAGCCTGGTCTCGAGCTGCACCTCAACCATCACCTGATCGACGGCGCCGCGAACCAGACGCACACGACCTTCGAGCCGCACTACGGCCTGCGCGAATGGCTCGAGCTCGGCGGCTACCTGCAGGCGAGCGAAACGCGCGGCTCGCGGCCCGAATTCGCCGGCGCCAAGCTGCGGCTCATGGCGCGCGTGCCGCATCGCTACTGGAACGAGCGCATCGGCCTCGCGATCAACGGCGAGCTGTCGATCGTCCCGTCGCAGTTCGAGGCGAACGTCTACGGCTCGGAGATCCGGCCGATCGCGGATTTTCGCGAGGGTCGCATCTACGGCGCGATCAATCCGATCATCACGATGGATCTTGGCGGCGACCTCGCCGGGCATCCGCAGCTCGAGCCGTGCGCGAAGCTCGCGTATCTCGTCAACGGCTCGGTCAGCATCGGCGTCGAGGGCTACGGCGCGTTCGGACCGATCGATGACCTCGGTCGCGAAGAGGTCGAGCGCGGCTTCGTGACGCTCGACTACAAGGGCCGC
>JAFAOG010000011.1 GCA_019237945.1 Deltaproteobacteria bacterium
TGGCGGGACGTCGGGGCCGAACCGCGTGCACGCATCGGCGGGAATCGTCGCCGTGACGGTCGGGCTCGTGCCGAGCGGCGTGACCGCGTCGGCGAGGCAGCCGGGTGCGACTGCATCGTCTTCGGTCGGCGGCTTTGGCGCGGTGCAGATCGCCCACGCCGGTGCGTCGGCGAGCGGGCCCTGCGGTGACGCGACGAGCGCCGATAGCGGGACCATCGCGCCGGGTTTCGCTTCCGCCGGATCCGAGACGACGGCGAGCACGCGCGGCTCGTTGACGATCGCGAGGCGCTGATCGAGCGCGTCTTCACACGCCGTGAGCGCGAGCAGCAGAAGGATGCGCTTCATCGTTCGATCCTCACGCCCGCGATCGCGAGCAGCGGCAGCGATGTCAGGTAGGCGCGGTGCGAGAAGTCCGCGCTGTAGATGATCTCCTCGGCGTTCGCGCGGTTCGTCAGGTTCTGGACCTCGAGATAGATCGCGACGCCCGCGGGCAGACGGCGCTCGCCGCGCAGGTCGGCGGCGAAGAACGTCGGCAGGCGCACGCCGTTGTGCGCGCCGCGGATCGGCTCGTAGCGGCCGCTGCGCGAGTCGAAGAACGCGCCGATCACGTCGGTGCGCGGCTCACCGGTGGCGAGGCGGACGCGGCCGCCGAGCGTCCACGGACCGTGCTCCCAGCCCGCGACCGCGATCAGGCCGTGCGTCTGATCGTGATCGAAGAATCGCCAGTCCTGATCGGGCGCGTCCTTGCGGCGGCTGCGCGACAGGTTGTACGAGAGCCAGCCGTTGAGGCCGTGAAGCGCGAGCACGCGCGCCGTGACCTGCACGCCGAGCACCTGGCCCTTGCCGAGCTGCGTGAGCGTCCTCGCGAGCGGCGGCGTGACCGCGAGATCGCGGGCGACGAGATCGTCGAGCTCGCGCGCGTAGCCGGCGGCCTCGAACGCGAACGGCGCGTGACGCCACTGCATGCCCGCGATCGCGTGCCAGGCCTCCTCGACGCCGAGGTCGGGCGTGCCGAACACCGCGCTCGTGTCGCTGCCGGCGCGCGCCTGGTGATAGCGGCCGCCGTCGACGCGCGCGTCGAGATCGTCGGTGATCGCGACCTTGACGGAGGCGCGCGGATCCGCCGTGAAGAGGATCTGCTGGCTGCCGATGCCCGGCGTCGTGCCGACGCGCGGCGTGAGCCGGCTCGCCGTGAGCAGCCAGCTGTCGACGCGCAGGCCCGCCGTGACTTGCACGGGACCGGCGCCCGCATCGGCGGTCGCGTAGCCGGCGGCATCGATCGTCGTCGCGCTCCAGCGGTCGGCGGTGACGTCGTCGCCGGGCGGCTGGCCGAAGATGTGGAGGTCGCCTTCGCGCGCGGGGATCGTCAGCGAGCCGAGCTTGCCGAAGCGCGCGAGCTCGCCGTCGAGATCCGCGCCGAGCGTCAGCGTCGCGATCTCGCTGCGCGTGACCTGCACGGCGCGCAGGCCGCCGACCCACGCCTGGGTGTCCTGACGCGCGGGAAGCGTCCCGAACGCGAAGTCGTCGCGCAGCGAGTCGCGGCCGCCCCACAGCGTGACGGCGTCGTGGCCGTCGACGCGATCGCGACGCAGCGTGATCTGGGCGCGCGCGCTGCGGTTGTCGACGTGCTCGTCGGTCGACGTCGCGGGATCGTCGGAGATCAGCTGGCGATCGAGCGAGTCGAGCGAGGCGAGGGCCCACGCGGTCAGCACGAGATCGCTCGCGAGCGGCGCGCGCGCGACGAGCTGCGCGTCGGTCCAGCGCGGCAGCGGCGCGTTCGGCGCGAGCGTGTGCGGATCCTCGATCAGCGCGACCGCGCGGTCGAGCCAGCTCTGGCGGATGGCGCCCGCGATCGTCAGCGCGCCGAGCTGCGTCTTGCCCTCGGCGCTGCCGTCGAGCACGTCGGCCTGCAGACGCCAGTGCGGCGCCTTCGCGGGATCGGCCATGCCGATGTCGATCACGCCGCCGATCGCGCGCCCTCGGTCGACGCCGAACGCCGCCGGCGCGAGATGGATGTCACCGATCAGATCGTTGCCGACCGCGCTGCGATAGCCGCCGAGGTGATAGAGCGCGGGCACCGGCACGCCATCGACGAACACCCGCGTGTCGCGCGGCGCGGCGCCCCACACGACGATCTCCGTCGAGCCGGCGCTCGGTCGGGCGACCGCCGGCAGCGACTGCACGACCTTTGCCGCATCGCCGCCGCCGGGCACCGCGCGCGCGAGCTTCGCATCGACCTTGATGTCGCCGACGGCGGACGGGGCGATGTCGACGATCTCGATCGTCTCGCCGGTCGGCGCCGCCTTCTGCGCGACCTCGATGCGCACGTCGCGATCGCGATCGAGCACGACCGGCACGCGCGTCGTCTCGAGCCAGTCCGCCGAGACCTCGATCGTGTAGCGGCCGCGCGGCAGCGTCAGCTCGAACGTGCCGTCGTCGCTCGACGCCGCAAGCTCGCTGCCGATCGTGATCGTCGCGCCGCCGACCGGCTTGCCATCGGCCTTGTCGACGACAGTGCCGCGCAGCGTCTCCGCGTGCGCGACGGCGCACAGCGCGACGAGGGCGGCGGCAACCTTCACAGCTGGAAGTGCAGCGCGGTGATCCCGGCGCCCGCGCCATGCGGCTCGTAGGTGACGTCGGACGGCGTCGCGATGCCGCGCGCTTGCGCGAGCACCTCGCCATGCGAGTACACGGTGACCGCCCACGCCTCGCTCGCATCGCCGCACATCGAGCGCGCATCGACGCGCACCGTGTACGCGCCGCTCGGGATGATCGGCATCACCATCATTCCCGACGACGACGTGCGCGTCTTCCACACGACATCCTCGTGCGGCGCGCCATCGCGCGTGCAGCCCGCGTTGCCGTCCTGATCGAGGATGCCGCCGGTCAAGAACGCATTCGGATCGGGCGGCAGGCCGGGCGGCGGCTTCTGCCACGTATTCGGCGATCCGCTCCATGCCTCGCCGCCGAGCGGATCGACGACATGCAGATCGAGATCCGCCGCGCCGAGCCAGTTCAGCGTGACGACGAGGTCGCCATCGGGCGGCGGCGAATCCGCGGCGACGACGTCGAGCGTCGCGGGCTCGCCGATGCGGCTGTGCGCGTCGACCCCGGCGACCTCGAACGTGACCATGCCCGGATCGATCCGATCGACACCGACCGTCGCGTGCATCGTCGCGAGGCCCGGCGTGTCGAGGTCGGGCGGCCCCGCGACGACGATCCAGGTCCCCGGCTCGCCGACGATCCCGACGATCGCGGCCTGCGCGGTGGGCTCGAGCGCCGCCGTCAGCTGCTGGCGGTCTTGCCCGATCACGATCGCCGGATACAGCGACTGCAGCGATACCGCCGCGGGCCCGCCCGTCGCCGCCGGGAAGTCGCCGGGCCGGAACTGGCCGCCCGCCACGTAGAGCGCCGCATCGCGACCA
>JAFAOG010000451.1 GCA_019237945.1 Deltaproteobacteria bacterium
AAATGCTCGGGACTCGTCGTAGTGTCGGCCTCGGAGGGCCTCCTATGATGTCTCGGCTATTCAGCGTTGCGTTTGTGGTTGCGGTGGCCAGCGGGGCCGTGGTTGTCGCGTGCGGTGGCAGCGACAGCAAGAACGGTCCAGATGCCAAGGTGTTCCTCGACGGCCACGGCGGCGGATCCGGCAGCGGCAGCGGCTCGGGCAGCAACAACGTGACCGGCCTCGGCCAGCACTGCACGCAGGGCAGCGGCGCGTTCGATCAGGGCAGCTGCCCCGGCGGCTACGTGTGCTTGAACCTCAACGGCGGTCACGACACGTGGTGCTCCAAGGCGTGCACCGCCGGCAGCGCCGACACGTGCAACACCGGATACACCGGTCCCGGAGAAGGCGCATGCGTCTATCGCATCTCGGCCGGCAGCGGCTCGGGTGCTCAGACGATGCAGCTGTGCGGGATCGTGTGCGCGTTGCAGGGCAGTGGTTGCCCGAACTGCAACGACACGTGCCCCGGCACGCTGCAGTGCTCGGCGACGCTAACGTCCGGCTCGGGCGCGGCTGTCGGCAGCGCCTGCCTCTAACGCATCGGCGCCGATCGCCTGCTCGATCGACGACAGGCCGGCTTCGCGCACGCGCACCGCGAGGTCGCGCTGCAGCCGACGCGGCCACCACGGGCCGCCGTAGATGAAGCCCGTGTATGCCTGCACGAGCGTCGCGCCGGCGCGGATGCGGGCCCACGCGTCGTCGGCCGATTCGATGCCGCCGACCGCGATCAGCAACAGCTTGGTGCCGACGCGCGCGCGCAGCCGGCGCAGCACCTCGAGCGAGCGCGTCTTGAGCGGGGCGCCGGAGAGGCCGCCCGCGCCGTAGGACTCGGGGTTTGGCGTCGCGAGGCCGGTGCGCGCGATCGTCGTGTTGGTGGCGATGATGCCATCGAGGCCGAGCTCGAGCGCGAGGTCGGCGACCGCGTCGATGTCGGCGTCGGCGAGGTCGGGCGCGATCTTCACCAGCAGCGGGACGCGGCGCATCGGCGAGGCGAGGTCGCACGCGGCGCGCACGCGCTGGAGTAGCGGGCGCAGCTTGTCGACGGCCTGGAGGTCGCGCAGGCCCGGCGTGTTGGGCGAGCTGACGTTGACGACGAGGTAGTCGGCGAGCGGGGCCAGGGTCTCGGCGCTGCGCGCGAAGTCGTCGAGCGCCTCGGTCTCCGAGACGCGCTTGGTCTTACCGATGTTGATGCCGACGGTGCCGGGGCCGCGGTGCGAGAGGCGGGCGGCCGCCGCGGTCGCGCCGTCGTTGTTGAAGCCCATGCGATTGATCAGCGCGCGATCGCGCGGCAGGCGGAACAAACGCGGTTTCGGGTTGCCCGGCTGGGCCTCGGCGGTGACCGTGCCGACCTCGACGAATCCGAAGCCGCACGCGAGCAGCGCGGCGACGCCCTTGGCGTCCTTGTCGAAGCCGGCGGCGAGGCCGAGCGGGCCCGGCAGCTCGCGGCCGAATGCGTGGACGCGCAGCTCGGGATCGCGTGGGGCGAGCGCGCGCGCGAGGAGCGAACGCATGCCCGGCACGGCTGCGAACGCGCGCAGCAGCGCGAAGGACACGCGATGCGTGCCCTCCGCGGGGAGCCGGCTCAGGACGAGCCAGTAGAAGAGGCGGTACATCGGCGCGCGACGATACCGCTTCTCGGACTAGCGCGTGAAGCGGTGGCGCAGCGCCGGCACGTCGTCGATCTCGTCGACCACGATGACCTTGCCGTTGAACCCAGCCGTTCCGGAGAAGCTCAGTGCGACGTTCGCCGTGCAGCCGTCCGGATCCGCGGTGGCTCCGGAGCCGCCGATATCCGCGTGGACGAGGACGAGGTTCGCGACGTTCCCGGAGAATGTTGCGCCGGAACCGTTGCCAGCTGCGGTGACATTCAGCGTGCCGCTCTGCGGCAGGTAGATCGCCGCGGAATTGCCCGATCCGGCAAGTCCGATCGCGCTGATGTCCGTGGCGGTGGTGAAATCGAGGTTCGACTTCGCACCAAACGTCGTCGGCCAGTCGGGGGTATTGGGATCGGCGCCCGAGCAGTTCGAGCCCGTCGAGCCGCAGCCGCCGTAGATCGAGATCTGGATGCGCTGCGCGGAGCCAGCGTCGAGGTAGCCGGTGACGCTCAGTCGATTCGCGCGCGGCAAGGCGCTGCCGCTACCACTACCGCTGCGGTAGCGAACGGACTGCGCCAGGAACGCGGTCACGTTCGACGGCAACGCGCACGTGACGTTGCTACCCGAGCCCGAGCCCGAGCCGGAGCCCGGAGCGTCGATGCTGTGGATCGGAGCGTCGGGGGTCTTGTCGCTGCCGCCGCCGCAGGCGAACAGCGGGACAAGCGCGACGGCGGGAACAGCGGCGGCGACGAGGAGGTTGAACTTTGCGGTCATGGCACCCTGAATGGCTGGTGGAGCGGGCACGATATGCGGCGCTCGACGAGGATTCGCTTCTGCGCGCATGACACCGCATCGCAGTTCGCTGCGCGCTCGACGCATCACGTGTGAACGCGACGACACGCCTGGGGCGAGACGACCCAAATGAAAAAGGCGGCTGCCGCCGGAGCGACTGCCGCCTTGTTTCGTGCGTTAGAGCGACTTAGCGCGTGCGGTGGTGCAGGTAGTTGAGAACCGCCGCGTCATCGAGGCCGTCGCCGACGTTGATGAACTTGCCGTCGAACATCGTCGTACCCGTGAAGCTGAACGACGGGACCGTCGACGAGCAACCATCCGGGTCCGGCGTGATGTTGTTGCCGGAGATGTCGTAGTGGTTGAACACGACGTTCGTCGCGCTACCCGTGAACGGGTGGCCCGAGCCGTTCTGCGCGGCCGAGATGTTCAGCGTGCCGCTGTCCGCGAAGTAGATCGTGCCGTAGCTGGTCGCGCCGCGGTCCGTGAGGAGCGCGATCAGGACGTCGTTCGCGGCGTTCGAGCCGGCGAGGTCGATGTTCTGCTTCGGCGCGAAGTTCGTCGGCCAATCCGGCGTGGACGAGCCACCGCCGCCGCCGAAGATCAGGACGCGGAGGACCTGCTCGTTGGCGCTGCCGTTCGTGCCGCCGAAGAGGCCGTCGAAGTCGAGGCGGTTGATCGGCGTCGTGCCGGAGCCCGCCGTGTAGCCTTCGCCCGCGGCCGTGAACGTCGGGGTGAAGGTCGCGTTGAACTTGCACGTCACGTTGCTGCCCGAGCCTCCAGAGCCCGGGGAGTCGTGGATGACGAGGCCGCCGTCAGTCTTCTTGGTGTCACCGCCGCACGCGAGGAGCGGGATGAGGGCGACGGCCGGGATGGAGGCTGCGATGAGAAGATTGAATTTGGCTGGCATCTCTTACCTCTGCTGGTGAAGCGCGGAACATACGCAACCCTGGGGCGCGATGGAATGACATTTCATTCCAATCATGGTTTTGATTTTCAGGCTGTGACTGACCTCGCGTCCCGTCGGGGTCAGCACCTGTCATCTGGTGCGCACATCGCGCATCAGGCGGCCTCGGAGGCCGTGCGAGCCCAGATTTTTCCACCTAGCGTGCGTAAGACAGCAGGGCGCTCGGCCGGTGCGGACGGCGATCGCGTTCCTGGTAGGCGCGCTCGAAATCGTCGGTGGAGAAGCGCACGCCGAGCGGCGGCGGGGTGTCGATCTGGATGAACGCGTTGTCGCGGATGCGGAGCGCGCGGATGCGGGCGAGGACCGCGTCGGGATGCGTACCGCCGCGCGTACGATCGAGGACCGTCAGCGCCGCTTCGAGGGCGCGCGGAGCGACCGGGATGCCCGACTCGTCGTCCGTGCGGAACTCGCAGGCGGCGAGCGCAGCGCGCGTGATTCCCCACGAGGGCGAGGTGATCGCGCTCGTCAGCGAGTCGAAGCGAGCGGCCTCGAGATCGGCCCACGCCGTGCGTTCCATCGAGCGTTCGGGCGACGGTCGCACCGGCGGCTCTTGCTGCGCGACGATGCGATCCATCGTTTCGATCAGCTCGGCGGCGAGCTCGCCGTTGGGGCCGAGGCGCGCGGCTTCCTTCGCGTACGGGTGGGCATCGACGTGGCGGCCCTGGCCGGCGAGCGCGCGCGCCATCGCGTGCAGGCCGACGATGCGGATCGTCTTGTCGGTGCGGCCGGTGATCAGCTGCTGCGCGATCTTCTCGCACTCGACGAACTCGCCGACGTGATAGAGCGCCGTCGCGAGCGCCATCAGCATTTCGGGATCGGTGGCGCCGAGGAGGACGGCGCGCTTGCCCGCCTCGACGGCGACCGCATCGTTGCCGGCTTTCGAGGCGGTCGTGCAGAGCAGCGCGAAGTCGTCGGGCGAGCGGAACCGGCGCGACGCGTAGCGCAGGATCGTGGTGGCCTCGGCGAAGCGGCCGGCCTCGACGAGCACGCGGCCGACGAGGCGTGGCGCATCGCTGCGCTCGTGAGCGGCGAGCACGCGCACGGCCTCGAGCGCCTGGCCCATGCGCGCGAGCGCGACCGCGAGGCTGTTCGCGCGCTTGGGGTTGCCGGGCTCGCACGCGACGGCCCAGCGCAGGTGCTGGACCGCGATGTCGGGGCGATCTTCGCTGGCGGCAGCGAGGCCGAGATCGAATGCGGCGTCGCCGTCGAGCGGCGTCGTCAGGCCGGACTGCTTCCACTGCGGCGCGAGGTCGGCGAGGGCGGGCTGGCGCTCGCGGCCGGTGGCAGCCGTCAGCGCGCGACACGCGGCGACGAACGCATCCTTCGGCTTGTTCGCGGCGAACAGCGCGCGCGCGACCGACAGCCACGGTGCGCACACGCCGTTGGGATTCGCGAGCGCCGCGATCCAGTGGACGTCGAGGTGCGCCTCGGGATGCGGCGCGTTCTGCGCGGCGACCGACCACGCCAGCGCGGCGCCGCCAGCCTCGATCGCACGCACCGCGCGCTCGAACAGCATCGCCGCCGGCTCGTACTGCGACGGATCGGCGGCGAGGTCGTGCGCCATCCGCAGCTCCCAGCCGATGCGCTCGTCGCCGCGCAGGTAGCGCTGCACGTTCGGCAGACCCGCCGTCATCGCCTCGAGGTAGCCGCCGTGCTCGGCCTCGAGATCGAGCGCGCGCTCGACGCGAAGCAGCCACGTGTCGAACAGCCAGCCCGGCGCCTTGTTGAGCTTCTCGATCAGCACGAGCAGCGCGCGGATCGCGGTCGGCTCGATCTGGTAGCGCGAGCGTCGCACGAGGTGCAGCGCCTCGGTCGCGATGTGACGATAGGCGCCGCACATCGGCGTCGGCGCGACGCTCGCCTCGGCCAGGTACTGCGCGAGCGAGAAGCCGAGCGCGAGCACGGCGCCGGCGGCGTGGGCGTCGCGATCCTTCGCCGGCGGGACGAGCGCGCTCCACCACTCCTGCGCGAGCTGGTCGGCGGCGGCGAGCGAATCGTCGTCGGGGCGGGCGAGGCGCGCGAGGATCGCGGCGGCGCTCGGCTGCGCGGCGGGCAGCCCGGCGATCAGCTCCTTGATCCACTTCGGATCGATCGCGATCGGCGGGCGGTCGCCGAGGGCGCGGCGCACGACGGGCGTGTCCATGTTCGGGACGAAGTCGGCGAGGTCGCGGGCGGCCATGCGGGCGAGCGTCGTCGCGCCGCGGTCGAGGCGGCGCTCGATCACCCGGTCCCACTCGGCGGCGCTGCGCGATGCGGCGAGGCGCAGCGTGCGGTTCGTGTCGGCCTCGAGACGGCTCTGGCTGCGGCGCAGCTGCGCGATCTGGATCTGATCGAGCGCGTCGTCGAGCTTGCCCGCGATGATCAGCGTGCGCGCCGCCGACAGCCGCGCCTTGCCGTCGCCGAGCTGGCCCTGACCGTCGAGACCGGCGCAGTGGAAGTACGCGACCTCCGCCTGATCCTCGCGGCCGACCGTCATCAGCGAGTCGATCAAGATCTGCGCGTCTTCGTCGTCGGTGACGCGGCCGCGCATGAGACCGACGATCGCGCGTCCCGGATCCCCGCGGTGGTAGCCCTCCCACGCGTACGCGCGCGCGAGCAGGCCGGCGTCGGTCTTCCAGTGCGAGACGCGCTTGGTCGCCCACGCGAATGCCTCGCGCGTCGGGGCATCGGCGGGGAGCTGCGCGAGCGCCTGATCGGCGAGCTCGATCGCTTCCTGGAGGCGGCCGACGTCGAGGTGGGCGAATGCGATCAGCAGCGATGCGTGATGTGGCGCCTGCCAGTCGTTCGGCGGCAGCTTGCCGGCGGCGGCGCGATCGAGGATCTCGCGGCAGCGATACTGCGCCTCGGCGAACGCCTGCCCGGGCCGCCCGACCTGACGCAGCCTGCGCACGCAGTCGAGGTGCGCGGCGCCGAACTCGGGCGCGGCGACCGTCGCGCGATCCGCCCAGCGATAGCTCTCCTCGCGGCGCCCGATCTCGGCGAGCTGCAGCGAGTAGTTATGGCACGCGTACGGATTGCCGGGCATCAGGCTCGCCGCGATGCCCTGATGGCGCACGCCCATGTTCTCGAGCGGCCGGTCGGCGGCGAACGGCTCGCCCCAGATCGAGAGATGCGGCTTGCCGTACATCGGCGCTTCCGTGACGAGGGGCAGGATCTCGCGGCGGTCCGCATCGCCGCGCATCAGCTTGGTGACGTACGTGTTGCGCCGCGCGACGGGATGCGAGGGATCGATCTCGAGGATCTTCGGGTCGAGCGTGCGCGCGGCGGCGCCCGCGACCTCGGCGAGCACGCGCAGGTACGGCACCGCGAGCTTGGGCAGCGGATTGAGCAGCTGCGGCGGCAGCGCCGCGACGTCCGTGCGCAGCGACAGCATCGCGGCCGCCTTGACGAGCCGGCCACCCGCTTCGCGCACGTCATCGATCGTGAACGCCGGCAGCGCCGGCAGCTGCGGCAGCCGCCGCGCCTGCATCCACTGCGCGAGACACTGCGCGAGCTGCTGCGACATCGGCAGGTCCGCGCTCGACGTCCACTCGTCGATCGAGCCACTCGGCAGCCGCGAGCGCAGCAGCGTCGCCTGGGGGCGGTTGCGATCGAGCGACAGCTCGAACCACAGGACCTCGTGGCGCCGCGCGACGCGGAACAGCCAGTCGATCGTGTCCTCGATCTGCGGGTGGTTCGCATCGAGCAAGCGGCCCTGCTCGTCGCCGAACCGCTCGTCCTCGTCGCCGAGCGTGACGACCGGATGCCGCAGCACGTGATCGAACACGATCAGCGAGAGCAGGCGCGCGAGGTACGGCTGGGCGGCCGTCTGATCCAGCGGCACGACGAGCGTGCTCGCAAGGAACGTCGCGCGATGCGGATACGGCAGCGGCATTAACGGGCCGCAACAATACCAGTGGTCACCGCGAGATGCCGAGGTCGCGGGCGAGTCGTTCCGCCTCTT
>JAFAOG010000077.1 GCA_019237945.1 Deltaproteobacteria bacterium
GGCGTAGATGATGGCGACCTGCTGCTCGATGGGCATGGGCTTGTACTGGCTCTGCTTGAGCACCTCTACGAGCCGCATGCCGCGCTCAAGCTGGTCGCGCGTGGCCTTGTCGAGGTCCGACGCGAACTGCGAGAACGCGGCCATCTCGCGGTACTGCGCGAGACTGAGCCGCAGTGTGCCCGCGACCGCCTTCATCAGCTTGGTCTGCGCCGAGCCGCCGACGCGCGACACCGAGATGCCGACGTTCACGGCCGGGCGAACGCCGGAGTAGAACAAGTCGGCCTCGAGGAAGATCTGGCCGTCGGTGATCGAGATGACGTTCGTCGGGATGTACGCCGAGACGTCGCCGGCCTGGGTCTCGATGATCGGCAGCGCGGTGAGCGAGCCGCCCGAGTACGGGTCTTTCTTGATCTCGTGATCGGCCTCGCCGATGTGGACCTGGTTATCGACGCCGCGGAACTTCTCGTCGCCCGCTTTCAGCTGCGTGCCCTTGCGCACGACGAACCAGCGCTCGCCCATCTTGGCGGCGCGCTCGAGCAGGCGCGAGTGGATGTAGAACACGTCGCCCGGGTACGCCTCGCGGCCCGGCGGGCGGCGGAGCAGCAGCGACAGCTGGCGGTACGCGACGGCCTGCTTGCTGAGATCATCGTAAACGATGAGCGCGTGGCGGCCGGAGTCGCGGAAGTACTCGGCCATCGTGACGCCGGTGTACGGCGCGATGAACTGCAGCGGCGCGGGCTCGGAGGCGCCGGCGATGACGACGGTCGTGTACTCCATCGCGCCCGCCTTCGTGAGGCGATCGACGACGGTGGCGACCGTGGACTGCTTCTGGCCGATGGCCACGTAGAAGCAGTACATGTTCTGGCCCTTCTGATTGATGATCGCGTCGATCGCGATGGCCGTCTTGCCGACGCCGCGGTCGCCGATGATCAGCTCGCGCTGGCCGCGACCGATCGGGATCATCGAGTCGATCGCCTTCATGCCGGTCTGCATCGGCTCGTGGACCGACTTGCGGGCGATGATGCCGGGCGCCTTGATCTCGACCTGGCGGCGATGCGTGCCGACGATCGGCTTGCCGCCGTCGACCGGGATGCCGACCGCGTTGACCACGCGACCGAGCAGCTCCTCGCCGACGGGCACCTCGACGATGCGGCCGGTGCGCTTGACGGTGTCGCCTTCGCGAACGCTCTCGAACTTGCCGAGAATCGCGACGCCGACGTTGTCCTCTTCGAGGTTGAGCACCATGCCGCTGACGGTCTCGCCGCCCGCGCCCTCGAACTCGAGCAGCTCGCCGGCGAGCGCGCCGGAGAGGCCGTAGACGCGCGCGATACCGTCACCTGCCGTCAGCACGGTGCCGGTTTCGGTGACCGAGACCTTCTTGTCGTAGTTCTCGATCTGCTTGCGGATGATGTCGCTGATTTCTGCGGCGCGGATGTCCATGGTGCGTCCTTACTTGCTGAGCTCGTCGCGCATGTTGCGGAGCTGGGTGCGGAGAGAGCCGTCGTACACGGTGTCGCCGAGCTTGGCGACGACGCCGCCGAGCAGGTCGGGATCCTCGCGGTGCGAGACCGAGACCTTCTTGCCCGAGAGCTTCTCGAGCGAGGCGGTGATCTGGGACAGCTGGGAGTGATCGAGCGGCTTGGCCGACACGACCTCGGCGGCGATGCGGCCGGCCTTCGCCTCGATCATCGCGTCGAGCTCGCGCGAGATCGCGACGACCGATGCCATCCGCTCGCCCTCGAGCAGGATGTACATGAGGTTCGTCGTCGTCGGCGTGGCGCCGACGCGCTGCATGACGGCGTCGAGGATCTTCTTGCGATCGGTGCGGCGGATCGCGGGAGACGCGAGCGTGGTCTCGAGCTCCTTGCTCTCGCGCATCGCCTTCGCGAGCGAGCGCAGATCGCCGCCGATCTTGTCGAGGTTGCCCTGCTTGTTGCCGAGCTCGAAGACGGCCTTGGCGTAGCGGCGGGCGAGGCTTCCGGAGACCATGACTAGGCTCCCATCCCGGAGATGAAGTTACCGACGAGCTTCTTCTGATCGTCGCTGGTGACCTTCTCGCGCAGCAGCTTTTCGGTCGCCTGCGATGCGGCCGCCGCGACCTCGCGCGCGAGCTTGGCGCGCGCCATCTCGATCTCCGCCGCGATGCGCAGCTCGGCGTCGCGCTTCATCTGCGCGGACTGGCGCTCGGCGTTCTCGAGAATGCGCTTCTTGTCTTCGTCGGCGGCAGCGCGGATGTCGTTGACGATCTTCTTGACCTCGTCGTCGACGTTCTTGATGCGCGCCTCGTACTCGGTGAGCTTCTGCTGCGCCTGCTCGCGGAGCTTGGCGGCCTCGTCGAGCGCGGTCTTGATCAGATCGTGGCGCTCCTGCGCGGCCTTCGCACCCGCGGGCGCGAGGTACTTCGCGAGGATGATCAGGAACAGGCCGAAGTTGATCAGCATGAAGATGAAGGGGGGGCTCATCGGCTCCTCCTCCGCCTTCTCGACGACCGTGTGCGACTTGCCCGTCGCGGGGTCGATCTCTTCCTTCTCCTCGGTGACGACCGAGCCGTCGGCGCGCTTCATCACGTCGTCGCCGAACACGCCGCCGTACTCGTCCTTGCCCGAGTAGTGGACGTTGAACCAGTTGAAGTGCTCCGTCGGGTCGACGGGGTCCGGCTTGACCTCCGCGGCCTCCTTCGTCTCGCGCGCGACCTCGGGATCGGGCTGCGCGGACGCGACGCCGCCGAGCATGATCAGAAGTAGAACAACCTTCTTCATTACGCGACCTCCCGGCCCAGGAGCTTCGACGCGATCTGCTTCGCGAGCGCGTTCGCCTGCGGCAGCAGCTGCAAGCGAGCCGCCTCGGCCTCGGCGCGCATCTTCGCGGTCGCCTCATCGATCGACTTCTGCGCCGCGGCGCGCGCGGTATCCGTCGTCGCCTTCTCGTTCGCGGCGGCCTCGGCGCGCACCTTGCGGCCTTCGTCGTTCGCGCGATTGCGCGCGGTCGCGAGCTGCTTCTCGTAGTCGGCGAGCTTGCTGTCGGCCTGCGCGGTCATCCGCTCGGCTTCGGCGCGGGCGCCATCGATGCCCGCCTTGCGGCGCCCGCGGAGCTGGAGGTACGGCTGGAACAGCAGCTTGTTGGCCACCAGCAGCAGGAGCAGGAACAGCCCGAACTGAACGAAGACCGTCGAATCGATATCGATCAGAGGGTGGGCTGCGGCGAGTGTCGAGAGAGCCTGATGCATGGCAACCTATCGAGAAAACTCGGGACTTGGGGCGGGGTGCTTATAGTCTCGGCACCCGACGGTGTCAACGGATCGATGCCCTGGGTTTCGCCGTCGCTGCTGCGACAAAGCGCCACGCGAACATCGGCTGTGAGCTGGTTTCAGGTCGTGTGACTGCCCACAGCCGTCCGCACCGCGGTACGACTCGCACCTAGATGATGCGGCTCTTGGCGGCGACGACCCTGGCGCTGGTGGCGTGTACGGACTCGACAACCTCCGTGGAGCAGGCGGCGAAGGTGCCGCACGCGGATGTGCATCTCGATGCGCATCACACGGACATTGCTCAGTCTGCCGACACGACGTGGACGCTCGCGAAGACCGGGAGTGTCGACACGGCGGCCAAGACGGTCACGTGGACGATCACGGCGACGCCCTCGTCGACCGTGCAGAACCACCTGATCTTGAGCGGCCAGCTCAAGGTCAAGAACACCGGCAACGCGCCCGCGACGATCGGCAACATCGTCGTCGCGCTGCAGACGAAGCAAGGCGTGACCTGGCAGACGCGCGCGGCCGACGTCGCCGACGCCACGTCGGGAGATGGCGCGACCGTCGCCCACACCGCGAACGGCGACATCAGTGAAGGCGCCGCGTCCGGAACGCTCGGCTTCACCGACGCGCACAACAACTCGGTGTTCTCGCTCGTCCCCGAGGTCGTGATCGCGCCGGGGCAGAAGATCACGCTCAACTTTCACGCGACGTTCGACAACAACGTCCTTGGCCTCGCGCCGCACGTCAAGGTCCGCAGCTACGTCGCGGTGTCGTTCGGCAACAACGGCACGGGCGCGCATAACATCGACATCAACGGCAACGGCGTGATCGACGCCGACGAGGCCTCGGTGGCGACGCTCGAGTCTCGCGACGAGGATCGCATCCCGTGCGCGACGACGGGCAACACGACCGCGACGCTCACCGACACCGCCTCCGACATCACGACGACCGGCACGGTCACGTTCTCGGGCGCCGCGATCAACATCTCCGGCACCTCGGGCACGGCGCGCGTCTCCTACGACGGCGGCGCCCACGGCGGCGAGATCACGAACTGCGCGCACCTCGTCACGAGCGCCGGCCAGCACGTCGACGCGTGCAACACGCAGACGATCGGCGCGAACGTCTGCACGCCCGGCGCCCCCGGCTGCGGCTGGAAGGACGGCGACGTCGTCACGTACACGCAGTTCGACTACGGCGATCCGGCGAACCCCGCCGCCACGCTGCTCGAGGCGCAGTTCGCGGCGATCTACACCGAGCTCGACGTCGGCCTGCCCGGCCACGAGATCCAGCTCTCCGACGCGATCTCCGTCATCCAGTACATGCCCGACACCGGCGCGTTCATCGAGCCGCTGCAGGGCGTCTACCTCGATCCGCAGACGACGGAAGCCGGTGACTTCGGCGCCGATGTCGTCGCGCTGCGCATCGACGTCGACTTCGCGGACAAGGGAGTGACGGGCGCGACGTCGTCGACGCGGTTCGGCGACTTGCTCTACTGCGACACGACCTCGCCGCTCAACGGCCAGTCGGTGCGCGCGATCCTCGCGACCGCGAACACGTTGCTCGGCAACGGCGCCGTGAGCGTCACGTTCGATCAGATCGCGCCGGTCGTCGCGAACCTGACGGCGGCGTTCGATGCCGGCTCGGTCAGCGTGTTCGCGCAGCAGCACGTGTTCGCGGGCAGCTGTCCGTAGCAGCGCGCTACGGCGAGTACCGCAGCACGACGCCGTTACCGACGGCGAGCACGTCGCTGCCGACGCCCATGATCCCGTAGAGCGCGGGCTGCCCGCTCGCGGCGACGCTCCAGCTCGTGCCGTCGTAGTGAAGGATCTGGCCGACGCCGCCGCCATCGTTGCCGACCGCCCACACGTCGCTCGCGCTCGTGCCCCACACGCCGAGCATCGCGAGGTTCGCGGTCGGCAGCGTCATCGGCGTCCACGCAGCGCCATCGAAGTGAAACATCAGCGACGGCGAGCCGACGACGAATACATCGCCTGGCGACGACGACCACACCGCGCGCAGCGTCCCGCTCAGCACGGCCGACGTGCTCTGCGAGAACGCGCCACCCGTCGAGTGCCATACGGTGCCCGCCGTGCCGACCGCCCACACATCGCTGCCCGAGCTGCCGCCGATGCCGTAGAGGTTCGGCGCGCCACTGCCGATCGCCATGTCGGTCCACGCGCCGCCGGCCTCGTGCGAAACCGTGCCGAGCGGGCCGACCGCAAACGCGTCCGAGCCGGCCGCCCAGATCCCGCGATACGTGACGTTGTTCGGCGCGACGTGCGCGACCGTCGCGGTCGTCGTCACCGCCTCGACATCCGTCGAGTACAGCGCGTACGTCCGATCGGCGACGGCGACGCCCGCGTAGTCGTGCGAGCCGACCGAGACCGTCGTCCAGCCGGTGCCGTCGTAGCGCGCGATCGTGCCCATCACTCCGGCGGCGACCGCGGTGCGCCGATCCGTCCGCCACACGCCCTTGAGGGCCTCGCCGCTGTAGCCCATCGGCGTCCACGTCGAGACCTTGCAGCCTTCGTAGTCGGTCTCGCACGCCCGGCACACCTTGCCGATGCACACGCCGCTGCCGACGTCGGCGGTCGAGCAGGCATCGTGCGCGTCGACGGTCGAGGCGGCGCACGCATCGAGGTCGGCCTTCGCGGCGCAGAACACGCCGGCCGGTGCGCAGGCCAGGCCGTTCGGGCACGTCCAGCCTTCGGAGCAGGTCGTCGACGAGGGCTTCAAGCAGCCCGCGAGGACGAGCGCGACCCCGAGCAAACGGCGCATCCCGATCAGTATGCCATCGCTGCCGCCCGCGCGTTACGAACGGTCAACCGCAGGCGGCGGCTTCCGGTCGGGCGCTCGTGTGGTTTCGCGAGGTACGCGACGGCATGGCTATCGCACTAGCCAGCGAGCATGACGAACAACAACTTCTCGAACATCGATCTCGCTCTTCTGGCCTCCGTCACGGGCGGCGAAAACGACAGCGGCCAGCCGGCCTCGACGTGGATCGGCTGCACGGCCTCCGCGGCCGGTAACTACATGCAGGGGCAGTCCGCCGGTGGCGCGATCAGCGACTGGGGTCGTTGCGTGCAGACCGGCCAGCCGATCCCGCAGGGCGGCACGCAGCCCGGTCAGGGGTAGTGGTAAAATTGGGGCATCGAGGCCGGGGACGTCCTTCACGATCGCTGGCGCATTCTTGCCGAGCTCGGGCGCGGCGGAATGGGCGAGGTCTTCCTCGCCGAGCACATCAAGCTCGGGCGCCGCGAGGCGCTGAAGATCTTGAGGGCGTCGCTGGCGGCCGATGCCCAGTTCGTCGCGCGGTTTCGCCGCGAGGCGCGCGCGGTCAACCGGCTGCGCCATCCGAACATCATCGCGATCTACGACTTCGGCCAGCTGCCCGACGGGCGGTTCTACCTGGCGATGGAATACGCGGATGGCGAGAGCGTGCATCGGCTGCTCAAGCGCGACGATCACTTCAGCGTGCCGCGCGCGCTCGGCGTGCTGGGGCAGCTCGCGTATGCGGTGCACCATGCGCACTCGCGTGGTGTGCTGCATCGCGACCTCAAGCCGGATAACCTGATCCTCGTCGGCCCCGACGAGACGTTGAAGGTCCTCGACTTCGGGATCGCGAAGATCGTCAGCATGGACGCGCCGGAGAGCGTCGCGCTGTCGACGGGAGACATGGTGTGGGGCTCGCCTCGCTACATGTCGCCCGAGCGCGTGCGCGGTGTCGGCAAGGATCCGCGCAGCGACATCTATTCGATCGGGTGTCTCGCGTTCGAGCTGCTGCTCGGCGCGCCGCCGTTTCTCGGAACGAGCGACGAGATCATCCGCGCGCACCTGACCGAGGATCCGGATCCGCCGAGCAAGTGGCGTCCGTCGCTGAACATCCCGCCCGAGCTCGACGCGGTGATCGTGAAGTGCTTGCAAAAGGATCCGGGCGAGCGCTACCAGAACGCGGCGGAGCTGTTCGCGGCGCTGACGAAGGTGCCCGGCTATCCGGCGGCGAAGGCGGAGGGGCGGCGGCGGTTCGTGCCGGTACCGCGGCGGCCGGATACGCTCGCGCCGGAGACGTATCGCAACGTGCGCGGTGCGCTGCGCGGCGCGGCGGAGCGGCTGGTCGATCTCGGCGAGAACGATGCGCGGCTGGTGACCGGGATCGCAAAGCTTCGCGATCAGGAGCAGCAGCTCGCGGCGATCGAGGCGGCGCAGGATGCGGTCGAGCACGAGGCGACCGCGCTGCGCGACACCGGCGGCGATCGCGAGCAGAGCCTGCGGTTCGCGCTCGGCGAGCTGCAGCTCGAGGCGAAGAAGCCGGACCGGCCGGCTGACATCGCGATGCAGATCCGCGATCTCGAGGAGCGGCTCGACGTCGCACTCGCGGTCAGCCGGCAGCTCGCGGAGGCGGAGGCCGCGATCGCGAAGACGGCGGAGCAGCGGGCGCAGGCGCTCGCGCAGCTCAAGGCGACGTACAACGACCTCGAGGCGGTCGTGAACGAGCTGTCGGGACAGCACGGCGATGATGCGCCGCTGACCGAGCGGCTGACCGTGCTGCGCCAGAAGCCGACCGAGTAACGCCACCGGTGTTACCCTGAAGGGGCCTTGATCGGCCAGGTCGTCGACGGCCATGAGATCATCCGCCCGCTCGGCGCCGGCGGCATGGGACAGGTCTATCTCGCGCGCGACAACTCCGGAGCGCTGCGCGCCTTCAAGGTCGTGCGCGCCGACAAGACCGACGCGAAGACGCTCGCGCGGTTTCGCCGCGAGGTGCACGCGCTCGGCAAGCTGCGCCATCCCGGCATCGTGCAGATCCTCGACGCGGGGACGCTGCCCGATGGGCAGCTGTACCTCGGCATGGAGTACGTCGCCGGGCCGGATCTGCAGGCCGCGATCGGCTGGGATGGGCCGCTCGCCGTCGCCGATGCGATGCGCGTGCTGCTGCAGCTCGCGAATGCCCTGGCGTACGCGCACGCGGCGGGCGTCGTGCATCGCGATCTCAAGCCGGGCAACGTGATCCTCGAGGACGGCGATCCGGGCAAGGCCAAGATCATCGACTTCGGGTTGGCGAAGGTCGCCGCCGAAGAGGGCCTGACGCGACTGACCGAGGACCAGCAGGCGCTCGGCTCGCCGCTGTACTGGGCGCCCGAGCAGTCGAGCAACCGCGAGGTCGGGCCCGCCGTCGACGTGTACGCGCTCGGCGGCGTCGCGTACTTCGCGCTATCGGGCGTGCCGCTGTTCAAGCCGGCGCCGCCGGTCGCGCTGGTGTACGCGCACGCGAACGAGATGCCGGAACCGCTCGCGGCGCGCTGCCGCGGCGTCTCGCTGCCCGACGGGCTCGCCGAGCTGATCGCGGCGTGCGTGATGAAGTCGCCGGCGTCGCGGCCCGCGGCGTCGGAGATCGCGGGCGAGCTCGATCGCATGCTCGTCGACATGCCGACGTTCGATGGCTCGCGCCGCGTGCAGCGCCTGTTCACGACCACGAGCGCGAGCGACTTCGCGCAGGCGCTGCAGGCGCAGATCCGCCAGGTGCTGCTCGATCTCGCGGCGACGATCGATCACCCCGTCGATGACGTCGAGCGGATCAACGGCGAGCTCAGCGACCTCGAGCTCGACCTCGCCGTGCTCGAAGCCGATGGCGATCCTCGGCTCGCGGCGGTGCAGGCGCAGGTCGCGCAGCTCAAGGGCGCGATGGGCGACGCGTATCGCGATCTGCACGAGGCGCTCGCCGCGCGGCGGGCCGCGTCGCCGCCCGAGGCCGCCGGCCTCTACGAGGAGCTCGACTCGCTGCTGGAGCAGTACCGGTCGCTATGAGTCGCCCGCTCGACCGCACGACGATCGATGCGAAGCCGCCGGTGCCGGAGGTGCGCGACGCGCTTGCGCTGACCCCCGGCACGCGCATCGAGCAGTACGAGCTGATCCGCGAGGTCGGCAAGGGCGGCATGGGGCAGGTGTTCCTCGCGCGCGACAACAAGCTCGGCCGCCGCGTCGCGATCAAGCTGCTCGCCGCGAAGAACAAGCAGCACGCGGAGCGATTCCTCGTCGAGGCGCGCGCGACGGCGCGATGCGCGCACGAGAACATCGTCGTGATCCACGAGGTCGACGAGCACGCGGGCGTGCCGTACATGGTGCTCGAGTACGTCGAGGGCGCGACGCTGGCGCAGCTCGCGCGCGAGAAGCGGATGGCCGCGGGCCGCGCCGTCGAGCTGATCGTGCCGGTGGTGCGCGCCTTGGCGGCCGCGCATGCCGCGAACATCGTCCACCGCGATCTCAAGCCCGACAACATCGTCGTCACGCAGGCCGGCACCGTGAAGGTTCTCGACTTCGGCATCGCGAGCCTCGGCGAGGGCGGGCCGCAGTCGTTCGCCGGCACGCTGCCGTACATGTCGCCCGAGCAGCTCGGCACCGAGCCGGTCGATGCGCGCAGCGACCTGTGGGCGGTCGGCATCCTGCTGTTCGAGCTGCTCGCCGGAAAGCATCCGCTCGAGCCGCTGTCGCAAGGCGTGCTGCTCGCGGCCGCCGCCAGCCCCGAGCCGATGCCGTCGCTCGCCGACCACGCGCCCGGCTTGCCGGATCGGCTCGTCGCGGTCGTCGCACGCTGCCTCGAGAAGAAGAAGGCGGCGCGCTACGCCTCGGCGCAGGAGCTCCTCGCCGATCTGGAGCCGCTGCTGCCGAACCGGCGCGCGCTCGCGGCGGAAGACTCGCCGTATCCCGGCCTGACGACGTTCCAGGAGGCCGACGCCGCGAAGTTCTTCGGCCGCTCGCAGGACATCGCCGCGCTCGTCGCCAAGCTGCGCGAACGTCCGCTCGTCGGGCTCGTCGGTCCGAGCGGTGTCGGCAAGTCGTCGCTGCTGCGCGCCGGCGTCGTGCCCGCGCTCAAGGACGCCGGCGAATCGTGGGAAGTGATCATCGTGCGGCCTGGCCGCTATCCGCTGACCGCGCTCGCGTCCGCGCTCGAAGGGCTGCGCGACTCGCGCGACTCCGATCCGATCGTCGACGCCGATCCGGCCGCGAAGCTGCGCGCCGAGCCCGGCACGTTCGGCGCTCGGCTGCGGGCCCGCGCGCGCCGCCGCCGCTCGCAGATCCTGCTGTTCGTCGATCAGCTCGAGGAGCTGTACACGCTCGTGCCCGACCCGGCTGAGCGCGCCGCATTCACGGCGTGCCTCACCGCGGCGGGCGACGATGCGGCGGGCCCGCTGCGCGTCGTCGTGTCGATGCGCTCCGACTTCCTCGATCGCGCGGCGGAGGATCGCCGGTTCGTCGAGGAGCTGACGCGCGGCCTCGTGTTCCTTCAGCCGCCGAACGCCGCCGCGCTCGAGCAGGCGCTCACCCAGCCGCTCGATCTGCTCGGCTTCCACTTCGAGGACGGCATCGTCGACGCGATGGTCGAGGCGCTCGAGCAGACGCCGGGCGCCCTGCCCCTGCTCCAGTTCTCCGCCGCCCGGCTGTGGGAGCAGCGCGATCGCCAGCGCCGCGTGCTGACGCGCGAGGCCTACGTCGCGATGGGCGGCGTCGCCGGTGCGCTCGCGTCTCACGCCGACGAGGTGATCGCGCGCATGTCGGCCGCCGATCAGCGCACGGCGCGCACGCTGTTCCAGCGGCTCGTCACGCCCGAGCGCACGCGCGCACTCGTCGAGACCAGCGAGCTCCGCGACATCTCGCCCGACATCGCTCGCCTCGTCGCCGATCTCGTCGAGGCGCGGCTGCTCGTCGTCCACACGCGCAGCGGCGGTGCCGTCGAGCTCGTCCACGAGTCGCTGATCACGTCGTGGCCCACCCTGCGCCGCTGGCTCGACGAGAACCAGGACGACGCCGCCTACCTCGCGCAGGTCCGCGCCGCCGCCAAGCAATGGGACGACAAGGGCCGCGCGCCCGGCCTGCTCTGGCGCGACCAGGCGCTCGACGAGGCCCGCCTGTGGCGCTCGCGCTACACGGGGGACCTCCCGCCGCGCGAGAAGGACTTCCTCGACGCCGCGACCGCGCTCGCGACGCGCGCGACCCGCATCCGCCGCGCCGCCGCGCTCGCAACGATCGCCGTCCTGCTCGCCGTGATCGCCGGCGGCGCGTACGCGCTCGTCCAGATCCAGCACAACAAGCAGCTCGCGCAGCAGCAAGCGACCGCCGCCGACAAGGCGCGCCGAGATGCCGAGGCCGCCCGCTCGCTCGCCGAGCAGCAGAAAAAGCAGGCGCAGGACGCCCTCGCCGCCGAAGAAGCCGCACGCAGCGCCGAGCAGCTCGCCGAGAAGCAGAAGCAGGCCGCGATGACCGACAAGCAGCGCGCGCAGCAAGAAGCCGCGACGCAGCAGCTCGCCGCCGCGAAGAGCAAGGCGGCCGCCGCGGAGGCTCAGCAACGGCTCGACGCGCAGAAGAAAGCAGAAGCGGCCGCGAAGAAGCGCCGCGATCGCGACGGCGCGATCGACAAGGGCGGCCTCTAAAAGCTGCCGAGGATCGACACGCCCGCGGACTCCTTACCGACGGCCGGCACCGCGACCAGGTGCCCCTGGTTCATCAGCACCATCGTGATGCCCGCCGCGACCGCCACGCCGCCGACGGCGAGGCCCGTATAGGAGAGCGTGCGGTCACGATCGCCGCGGCTGTGCGCATCGAGCGCGAACTTCGGCGTCACCGGCGCCATCCCCGTCATCTGCGCCTGTTCCCACGCCTGCGCGACGCCGCGGTCGTACTCGCTGTACTGCTTGCTCGCGCGCCACGCGAACAGGCCACCGCCGCCCGCGATCGCGGCGCCCCCGCCGACAACCGCCCACGGCAGCCACGCCGACCATCGCCGCGCGAGCTGCTTGGGTTGCGCCATCAGGTGCAGCTCGATCACGAGCGTCGTCTCCTGCCCCGGCTCGAGCGTGATCGAGCGCGTCTGCGTCTCGTAGGTCGGCTTCGCGGCGACGAGCTGGTGCGGCGTGTTCGCGAGCACGTGCATCTGCGCGGCACCCGGCTTCGTCAGGATCACGTGGCCATCGAGGCTGATCTGCGCGCCGTCTTGCTTCGACTTGATCTCGAGCGACGCGACGCTCTTCTCGAGCTCGGTCTGCAGCGCGAGCGCCTGCTGGTAGACCTCGTGCGTGAACGGGGCCGCGCCGTACTTCAGCGCGGCGAGCAGGTGCTCGTACGCCTCGACGAGCCGGTCCATCTTCTTGAGACAGATGGCGGCGTTGTAGTGGATCTTCGGGTGATCCCACTTCGCGAGCGCCTCGTTGTAGAGCTCGAGCGCCTTGGGATACGCGCCGTCCTCGAACAGCTGGTTTGCCGCGTTGTAGAGGTCGAGCGCGATCTTCTGCGACGACGCGTCGACGCCCGCGGCCCACGGCTTGTCGTCGGCGTGCGCGACGCGCGAGGCACAGGCCAGCGCGAGCACGAGGACGACGACGCGGGTCATTTCACCGGCGTGGGCTTCTGCTGCGCGCCGGGCTGGGTCTGCGGACGCGGCAGCTTGCCGGCCTGCGAGTCCTCCATGAACGAGCGCCCTTCGAAGATCACGCCCTTGTCGATCTGCAGCGTGGGCGTGTGCAGATCGCCCTTCACGCGGCCCGGCGCGTGGATCTCGATCGAGCGCTTCGCGGTGATGTTCCCGACGACCGTGCCCTGGATGATGATCTCGCCGACGTCGATCTGCGCCTCGACCTGCGCGCCCTCGCCGATCACGAGAACATCGTCCGAGAACACCTCGCCCTTGAAGCGACCGTCGATCCGGACCGTGCCCTCGAACGTGAGCTTGCCTTCGAAGGCCGCTCCGCGCCCGAGCAGGGTCGTGATCTCACCGGCCGCAGGTTGTCTCGCAGCTACCATAGCTGCGAATTGTACGTCAGAAGATGGACCCGACGCACGACGCGATGTCGAAGAACATGAACGCCAGCGCCTTCTCCTGCGGCGTTAGATCCGCGGTCGAGCAGCTGTTCGGGTACGGCGTACCCGGCGCGGAGCTGGAGTCCGCGGACACGTGCATGTCGGAGAACACGACCTTGCCGCAGCGCTGGTCGGGGTCGACGTTCTGCGGGGTCGTGAACTGGAAGTTCATCGCGCTCTTGCCCGTGATCGTGCCGGGGGGGTTCGCGGTCGCGGGGTCGAGGTAGACCCACTGCTCCGCCTTCATCGGGTCGACGGACGAGCACGTATTGCGCGACTGCGCCACGGTGAGCTGGCCGAGCGTCGACGAACCGCCCACGTTCTTCATCCAGTTCGCGAACGGCACGCCCTTGGGGTTGTTGACCTGATCGATCATCGCGGTCAGCGTGTCGGGCGACGGGTTGCCTGCGAAGCTGAACGTCGCGACCGACTCCCAATCCGCCATGCCGTGCGACGCGTTGCCCTGCTCGCCGCTGATCCAGATGTTGTGCCAGTGCGACGCGAACACGCGCCCGCCGACGTCGGCGTAGTCATGCATCGCCTGCAGCGACGTCTGCGGCTTCGTCGCCGGGCCCTGGCTGCCTTCGCACGACAGCATGACGATGTCGTACTTCTTCAGGTTGTTGACGTCGTTCCAGAACGTGCGCGAGTCGGTCATCGCGTCGGTGCCGCCGGGCCAGTTCGCCTTGAACGACGCCGCGCCCTGGCCGTTGCCCGGGTCGGTGTAAAGGTGAATCATCGTGTCGCGCGTGCTCGCGCCGATCTCCTTCGGATCGATGCCGAGCTTCAAGATCAGGCACTCGATCGCATCGGCGCCGCCGGTCGAGACCGCGATGCGCGGCATGTCGACCTTCGTCGTCATCGGCGTCATGTCGGTGCGCGACTTCGGCAGGCTGGTCTCGACGGCGCTGAGCGGCTGGTCCTGGCACGCGGCGACGGCCGGGATCTTGAGCTGACGGCGCCACTTGCCGATCTGGATCACGAGCGGCACGTCACTGGTCGCCGGCACGTTCGACAGCGAGAAGTGCCCGTGCTCGTCGGTGACGGCCGCGACGATCGCGCCGCCCGCGAGACCCGCCGCGCACTGATCGCAGCTGACGCCGTCGGGCAGCGGACCCGGATCGCTCGCGGGCACGTAGACGTTAACGCCGTAGAGCGGCAGCGTGCCGTTCGGCGCGTAGACGGTGCCGCTCAGCGTCGTCGGCGGCAGCGGGTTGCCATTCGGATCGGTCTTCGACGCGCAGTCGACCTGGAAGCACGGCAGGCCCGTGCACGCATCCGGCACGTACAGCGCGTCGACATCACCGGCATCACTGTTGTGATGGTGGTGGGAGGCGCAGCCGACGAGGAACAGCACAGCGCACAGCGAACGGACGCCCATGCTTCGCATGATAGCAGTCAGTGCGAAAGAGGGGCCAAACCCGTGACGTCACCGCTCGAGCTTGTGATCGATGTCTATCTCGCCGTTGGCCGGCCAGCTGAGGTCTAGCAGGTAGGGTCTGTAGTCCTTCATGCGGAGCTCGAGCCGCTTCGCAGAATTCATGTCGATGTCGTTGATGGTGGTAGGTGCACGCCCACGCAGCTGGCCGTCGATATATATCTCCGCGCCGTCGGGGTGCGTGATGACTCGGAGTTTCCCCGTGATCGGGTCCATCACGGCCGTCACGCTCTGCTCGCCGCCGGTCTTGGGGATGTCGACCGTCTCGACGTGCGGCTTGTGACGGGGCAGCTCGACCCGGATCTCGTGGCGCGTGCCGACGGGGACCGAGTCGACGGTCATCGGCGTCGTGCCTGCGAGTCGGGTGCTGTCGTACACCACCTCGGCGCCCGGCGGCACCGACTCGATGTGGATCGAGCCGACCGTCGGCGCCTCGTCGCGCGTCGCGCGGATGATGAAGAACGTCACGCCGGCCGCGACCGAGATCGCGATGACGCCCGCGATCGCGAGCTTGAGCCACCGCGGCCCGCCCGAGACCTTGTATTGCGACGGCATCTCGTCGGCTTCGAACAGCCGCAGCTGCCCGGTCAGCGACATCGGCTGCGGCGGTGGCGCGCCATAGGGCTGCATCTGATACAGCGCGCCCGGCGTCACTGGCTGCTGCGGATACGGCTGCTGGTAGTAGCCGTACGGAGGTTGCTGTTGCTGCTGCTGCTGCTGCATCGCGTACGGCTGCAGGTGCGGCGGCACGCCCGGCACCATCTGCACCGGATAGCCGGGCGGCGGCGTCGGTGCGCCGAGCGGCAAGCCCGAGGCATCAGTGGCATAGCCCGCGTAGCCGTTGATCGGCTGCTGCGGGGGCGGCGGCTGCTGCATCGTGGGCTGCTGGTACTGCGCCTGCTCGGGAGGAGGCTGCTGCAGCGCGCGCCCCGCGACCGGCGACGGCTGCTGCGGCAGCGTGCTCGCACTCGAGTCCTCGCTGCGCGTACTCCGCGCGGGCGCCGGCGCGGGCATCGGTGCGCTCGGCTGCGCTCCGACGATCGCCTGCAGGACGTTGGGCTGCTGCGCGACCGCGGGCACACCACCGGCGGGCGTCTTGCGCGATGCACGCGGCTTGCGCAGCTCGCTGACCGCCGGTGCGTGGATCTTCGCGGCGAGCGCGGGGGGCGCCGGTCCGCGCTTGCCCTTCACCGGCGCGGCCGGCTTGCGCTGATCGATCGTCGGCGGCTCGGTGAAGTCGCGCTGCACGGTCGGCGCGCCGTCCTCGAAGTCCGACGGCTCCTCGACGGGCGTGTCGTCGTTGCGCTGCGACATGCGCCCGCCCGCGAGCGTCTCGCCGTCCTCGCTGTCGGGACGCGGCGGCGGACCGCCCGTCACCATCGTCGCGTCGACGCCCTCCTCGCTCGCGACGTCCATCATGAAGCCGCCGCCTGCGAACCCGGTGACCATCGTGCGCTCGCCGATGTTCTCGAGGTCCTCGTCGTGAGTCTCGCTGTGGTCGCTCGTCCACGTCGGCGGCGTCTTGACGTCGAGCAGCCCGCTCTCGTCGCCGCGCGGCGGGGCCGGCTCGACCTGGCGCGTCTGCTCGTTCGCCATCCGCGGCTTGCTCGACGGACGAGGCTGCGGCTGCGGAGCCGGCGCGACCTTGGGGATCGGCTTCTTCGGCACGAGCGGCGTCGTCGGGCGTTGCGGCGGCCCTCCGAGATCCTTGATCTCCGCCTGCCGCGTCACCTTCGGCGCCTTCTGCTGCTGCTGCTGCTTCTCGAGCTCGTCGATGCGGAAGATCACGCTGTTCTCGTCGCGGATCTCTTCCTTGTCGTGGATCAGGTCATCGGCATTGAGCGTGTGCGTCGCGATCGGACCGTCGCGGACCTCGACGTCGTACTCGGGCACCTCCTGCGGCTCGCCGATGATCTGGCGGATGACCGTCGCGAGCTTGGTCGCCGTGAACACCGGCGAGTACGCGTGGAGGAACCGCTCGAGGTCGCTCGCGAAGTCGCCGGCATTCTGGTACCGGTCCTCGGGCTTCTTCGCGAGCGCGTGCATGACGATGCGCTCGAGCTGCGGCGGGATCCCGCGGCGCAGCGTCGACGGCGGCTTGATGTCCGCCTTGCGCGCCATGTCGAGCAGGCGATGCAGATCCTCCTCGAGGTAGAGCATCTGCCCGGTCATCATCTCGTAGAGCACGATGCCGGCGCTGAAGATGTCGCTGCGCGCGTCGATCGGATCGCCCCACGCCTGCTCGGGGCTCATGTAGTAGTACTTGCCCTTGATCACGCCGACCGCGGTCTGGCGCGCCTTCATCGTCGCCTTCGCGATGCCGAAGTCGACGAGCTTCACCTCACCGCTGTAGCTGATCAGCACGTTCTGCGGCGACACGTCGCGATGGACGATCCCGAGCGGCTTGCCGAACGAGTCCTTCTTGCGGTGCGCGTGATCGAGCGCGCTCGTGATCTCCTTCGCGATGAACGCGCAGACATCGAGCGGCATCTCGTAGTCGGCCTCGGAGCCGCGCCGCAGGATCTTGTAGAGATCCGCGCCGTCGACGAACTCCATCGTGATGTAGTACGTGTCGCCGACGCGCCCGAGATCGAACGTCTGGGCGATGTTGCCGTGGTTGAGCTGCACGGCGATCTTCGCCTCGTCGACGAGCATCTCGATGAACTGCTCGTCCTCCGCGAAGTTCGGGTGGATCATCTTGAGGGCGACGTACTTCTCGAATCCCGCGATGCCCTTCGTCTTCGCGAGGTGGATCTCGGCCATGCCGCCGACCGCAATCTGGCGGACGAGTCTGTAAGGCCCGAACTGCCTCTCAGCCACCCGGCTGTCCCGCCGCCGTCTCCGGCGTCGGCCCCTGCTTCAGCATTTCGGCACCACCAGGGTGCACGAACACGCCGACCAACCGCAGGGGCGTCTTCGCGCCACGGTCAAACGTACAGACAACTTCGGTCGCGATTCCGTACGCGACGTTGACGATGTAGCTCGCCGCCGCGTTCGCCACGAGGTACAGGCCGAGGCCCGCGCCGTACGTCTTGCGATCGATCTGGTTTGGCGAGGTGATGCACTTCTCGATGTAGCTGAGGATCGTGTTCTTCGCGAGCCGGCCGAATCGGTCGCGCACCGCGATCGCGAACATGTCCTCGGTCGCCGCGTAGCGGATCGACACCGGCCGCGGCGACCGCGAGTGCACGCGCTCGTGCGGATCGACCTCCGCGAACACCGAGTTGCCCTCGGCGTCGACGGGCGCGTCGTAGAGCGCGTTCATCAGCAGCTCTTCGCAGACCTGGCCGATCGCGCTGCGCACCTGGCGGCGCATGTTCGACTGCTCGGCAAACTCGAGCACGGTATCGATCGCCTTGCCGCGGCCCTCGAAGTCGCGCAGGCGCGCGTAGTTCACCGGCGTGCCCTCGGGCAGATACTTCTCGATGCCGAAGATGTCGCCCGTCAGGAGCTTCTGCGCGGTGACGAACACGCCGCGATCGAGCTCCTCGCCGACGACGACGTGGTTGATCCGGTCATCGCGCAGGTAGCTCGTGAGGTCCGGCAGCTTCGCCTTCTCGGTGACGATCGTGACGTGCGCGTTGTCGCGAAGCTTCGCGACGAGCGGCTTGAGCGCCTCGATGTTGCCTGCAGCTGCAGAATAAAAAACGTAGCGGTGCGGAATGACCTCGCCCGCAATCGCCTCGGGACTGCGCACTGCGTCGACCTCCGCCCCCGCACGTTCCAGCGTGGCGACGATCCGGCGCAATTGTTCGAGGTCGTTGGAGATCGCGAGGACGCGGCGCTTCGACAAGATTCCCCGTGCTACGGGACACAGATCCGCAGCGTCGAGAATCATAGCGCAGTTTGATGTCGTAGCCTTTCCTACATCATGTAGGTTTGATGCATGAGATGGATCGTTTCGCTGGCGCTGCTGATCGCCTCCGCAAACCTCGCGCACGCCGACCTCCACCTCGGCTCGGTCACGATCCGCAACGCCTCCAATTCGACAGTCGGCTCGGTCGACTCCGACGGCACGATCCGCAACTCGTCCAACAGCTCCGTGGGCAAGATCGACAAGGACGGGACGGTCCGCAACGCCTCCAACAGCTCGGTCGGCAAGATCGACAGCGACGGCACCGTCCGCAATTCGTCGAACAGCTCGATCGGCAAGGTCGACAGCGACGGCACGATCCGCAACTCGTCGAACAGCTCGATCGGCAAGATCGACAGCGACGGCACGATCCGCAACGCGTCGAACAGCTCGGTCGGAAAGGTCGACGGTTATTCGAGCGACCTGCGCGGCATGGTCGCCGCCGTGCTGTTCTTCGGCGGCTCGGTCAGCGTGCTAGCGCGCTAATAAGCGTAGATTCCGCTCAGGTACGCGCGGAACGCCGGGTACGGGTTTCCGAGGTACTCGAGGTGCGGCTGGTAGTCGTAGAACGCGTCGGGCTGGTAGCTGTGCTCGTTGAGGGCGTTGTAGATCGTCGCGCGGAACGTCAGCTTGTTCGACGGCGTGTACTGCATGCCGAGCGTCATCTCGGCCGCCGGCGGAAGCAGATCCATCACGAGGTCGGTCGCGTTGACGATCACCTGCGTCATCGGATCCGGCGTTCCATCTGCGCCGAGCGTTGCATTGCGATACTCGACCAGGCGGTTCGGGTCTTCCATCGCGCCCATCACCTTGAGCGTCGACGTGAACGTCAGCTTCGACGGGATCAGCGAGAACACCGTCGCAAGCGAGAACCAGTTCTCCGGAAGCGACCGGATCTCGCCTCTGTCGGACGTGTACGCGCGCAGGTACGTGTAGCCGAGCTCGATGCGGTGGCCACCCTGGATGTAGAGCTTGCCGAGGAACTCGCCCGAGATCAGCGCGCGATCGCCGGAGTTCAAGTACGCGCCGCCGGCGACCTGGATCAGGTCCTGGAGGCGGGTGTAGCTGCCGTCGACGCGGAACGACAGCTCGCGGATGCGGCGGTCGCCCTTGAAGATACGCGCGTTGATCTCGCCCTGCGCCGCATCGGAGTGCTCGACCTTCAGGTTCGGGTCACCACCGATCTCGACCGCGGTACCGTTCGACGACGTGTTGTTGAACACGGGCGGACGGAAGCCCTGCGTGAAGTTGGCCTTCAAGTGCCAGTTCGGGATGAAGTTCCAAACGATCGTGCCGGCGAACGTCGCCGTCGGGTCGTACCCGACGGAGCCGAACGACGTCGGCGCGAGCTGGAGACGCGCGCCAGCGTCGAAGATCAGCTTCTTGCTTGGACGCCACTGCGGAGCGATGTACGCGCCGAACACCGTACGATCCGCGGGGAACGCGAACGTCGTCGGGCAACCGGCGATCGGTACGATCGTGTGGCTCGTCGCGTCCCACGTACGCGGGCACAGGATCGGGAGACGCGAGAGGTCGTCCGGCGACAAGAACGTCGCCTTCGTACCGGGGCCCTGCAGCGACCCGGTGTCCTCGGTGGGCTTCCACTCGTGAAACGCCTCGGCGCCGTACAGCATGCGCGCGGTGTGGGCGAGCTCGACATCACCGTCGATCTGACCGCCGGCGCGGTAGCTCGTGAGATCCGCGTTGAACGCGGCGCCGCCTACGATCGTCGTCGACGGCGCAAGGAACCACAGCGGGTGAAAGTCACGGACGAACTGCTGCGCGTACGCGCGCGCCGTGATGCTGGCCTTGTCATGCGCGAAGTGCGTGCGGTACTCGAGCACCGCGAAGCGATCGAACATGTTGTAGCCGTTCTTGCGCGAGTGACCCATCGGATCGTTCGGATCCATCACGTCGCGGTTCGGCGAGCCCGGGAACCCCATCGGGTTGTACTCGGTGCCGAACGGAGCCTGCACGCGGAGCACGAGCTTGCCCATCGACAGCTTGCCGTCGAGATCGAAGATCATCGAGCTCGCCTGCTGTGACGACTCGATCGGGCCGTAGAGGTTCGGAGAGTTCGGCTGCGGCAGCGGATTCTGGAACAGCAGCACCGGGTTGTGGAACTCGGCGCCCTGGAACGTCGTCACGCTGCCGTGGACGAACGCCTTGACCTTGCCGTCGGCGAGATCAGACTTGCCGGCCATCACATACGCGCGGGCGTAGTTGCGATCGCCGGGACCCGTGCCGACGGAGGCGCCGCTCTCGACACCCTCGACGTCCTCGGCGTCCTTCGTGATGACATTCAAGATACCGAGCAGCGAGTTCGAGCCCCAGAGCACACCGCCGGGGCCGGTGATCATCTCGATACGCTTGATTGTCTCGATCGGCTGGCCGCGGCCAATCGCCGGAGAGTTCGTGAATGGATCGAACAGCGAGAGGCCGTCCGACAGGAACTGCACGGCCTGGATGTTTCCGCGCACGGCGACCGACGGGAACATCGAGTGCTCGAAGTCGAGGCGCATCCAGCCCGGCACCGTTTCGACCGCGTCGACGAGATCGACGAACTGGCGGTCCTTGATCTCGTCGGACGTGATGACGGTGACGATCGCGGGCGCTTCCTGAACGGTCGTGACGCCCTTGGCCGCCGACTGCACGACGTTCGCGAGGTCGAGGGCTTCATCGCTGTTCTGACCAGCCTGCTCGCTCGTATCCAGCACGAGCTGAGGAACCTCGACGTCGTTTGCAGGCTGAGCCGCGGCTGGCGTCGCGATCAATAGTGCGAGGAGGATCTTCTTCACGGGGCCCCCTGCTGCGCCTTGATGAAGTCGACGCGTTCGTTGATCGCATCCGCGGGGTTTGCCGATCCGAGCGGACGATCGGAGCCGATCGCGACCGCCTGGATCTGCGCCTGCGGGATGCCTTGCGAGACGAAGAAGTCGAGGATGACCTGCGCGCGCTTCTGCGCGACGGCCTTGTCCTTCTTCTTCTGGGCGGTGACCGCGGCGGCGCCGGTCGCCTTCGTGCCGAGCGCCGTGTGGACCTCGACGCGAACCGTCAGCTTGCGCGTGCGGATGATCTGGGCCACCTGCGTCAGCAGCTGCTTGGCCGCCGGCGTCAGCTTGCCCGTCTTGTCGAACGCGACCGGTGCGCCCTTGAGGTCGATGCGATCGGGCCGCTCTTCCGGACCGGTCGTCGCGCGAACGTCGGGGCAGCCGTCGTCGTCCTCGAAGCCGTTGACGGTCTCGGGATCGTTCGGGCACTTGTCGACGTTGTCGGGGAAGCCGTCACCGTCGTTGTCCTGATCGGGGCAGCCGTCGTCGTCCTCGAAGCCGTCCTTGTCCTCGGGCTCATTCGGGCACTTGTCGGCGGCGTCGGGGATGCCGTCGTTGTCGTTATCGCGATCGGGGCAGCCGTCGTCGTCCTGGAAGCCGTCCTTGTCCTCCGGCTCGTTCGGGCACTGATCCTTGGAGTCGGGGATGCCGTCGCCGTCGTTGTCGAGGTCGGGGCAGCCGTCCTCGTCCTGGAAGCCGTCCTTGTCCTCGGGCTCGTCCGGACACGCGTCGACCGAATCGGGGATGCCGTCGCCGTCGTGATCGTTGCGACCGGGCGCCGCGACACCCGCCGGCTGAGGCGACCACACGAGACCTGTCGTCACGCGGAAGTCATCACCGCGCTCGCCGCCCTGGCCGGTGCCGACCATGAGGTTTGCGGTCAGATCCGCAGAGACGCGGAGCAAGAGGCCGACGGTTGCCAGCGCGGTGAGATCGCCGTGCTTGGCACCGCTCGCATAGTCGGTCGACTTGAGCGTGGAGCACTTCGCGCCGCTGTAGAGCGTGCAGCTACCGTACGTGAGCGAGTCGGGCAGCGGGATGAAGCCGGTGACCTCGCCGGCGACAATCGCGCGCGGCGACACCTCGTACATGCCGCCGACCCCGGCGACTGCCTCACTGCCGACGTCGAGGATCGTCTTGGCGTCGCTCGTCATCTGCATCGCGGGGTCGTACGACTGCAGGACGCTGCGCTGGCGGATGCGCACCGAACCGTTCGCGACGACGCGCGTCGCGTGCACCCGATCGGGCCGCCACTCGTAGGCGAGCTTGGGCTCGTAGACGAGGTTTGCGTCGCCCAGGAGCATCTGATCGTTGCCGAACGGCAGGAACACCGAGCCGACGAGCGCGAGCGCCATGTTCGGCGTCGACATCAGGCCGACCTTCAGGCCGACGCGCGTATCGAGCGGGCCCGCCTTGCTGTCGTTGAGATCGTTGACGCCCGTCGCCGACGGGTCGATGTTCGTCAGCGGGCGCAGGGCGAGCAGACCGGTCGACGGTGTCGTGATCATGCCGCCCGATGCGTAGCGACCGCGCTGACCGAATCCGACGCCGGTGCCCGTGCTGTAGCCGCCGACGTCCATGCCGATCGCGATCCGATCGCTCAGCGACATGCCGAACACCATGTCGAACTGGGCGACGTAGTTCAGCACCGACGACGAGCCGGTCCCGATGCCCGGCACGGTCAAATCGAGCGGCGACTTCGCATAACCGAGGAGGAACTTGAACGAGAGATCGCGCTTCGGCATGAGCCGCGCGCCCTCGATCGAGAAGATGCCACCCGTGTCGTACGACGGCCGGAACAGCGCCACGTCGACACCACTCGTCGGATCCGCCGACGCGGTCCCGGCGACGAGCAGCGGAAGCAGGTAACGAAGCTTTATTCCGTGCACTGTTTACCGAGCTGGTTGACGGGCCTGTACACCTGGAAGAACACGATGTTCGGAATCGACGCGGCGGCCTTCGTGTCCCACTTGCAGTTCGTCGTGTCGGTGAGTCCGCCCGTGCCGCTGTAGTTGATCAGGTTGCTGACCGACGCGTTCTTGAGCAGGCCGGTGCCGTTCACGCCCGTCGAGCTCGCGTTGGTATCGATCATCGTGTGACCGACCTCGGCCGGCGCGAAGTAGTAGTCATCGTTCGGCAGCGTCGAGCCGCTCAGCGTGAACGTGACGCCCGCCTGATTCGCGAACTTGTCGCCCGTACAGTTGTTGTTGTTCGGATCGCACTTGTGGGCGCGGAAGATGCCGACATAGATGCCGCCGGAGACCGGCGGACCGCCCGACGTCTGCCACATATCGGTGGTCGCCTTCGGCGCGATCCACGCTTCCTGGTTGGTGACCGTTCCACCGGGCACCGCCGCGGCCGCAACACCGGTCGTGTTCGTGACGCCGGCCGGATCGCCGACCATCGTCGCGTTGCGATCGTCGATGCCAAGGCCGATGAACGGGGACGACGGCTGCGCGATGTCCTTCACGCGAAAGCGGCCGCAGTCATCGATCTCGAACCCGCCGTTTGCGAGCGGCTGCGTCGTCGTCGGCATGCCGCCGAACGCGAGCGCATCGTACGGCGTGATCTTGAGCGCGCACGGGCCCGTCGTCTCGGTGCCCTGGCACGGCGCTCCCATCGGACTTGGGCCCTGGAACTTCGAGTTGTCGGTGATGTCGTAGAGCTGGCCGCAGATCGT
Source organism: Deltaproteobacteria bacterium (assembly GCA_019237945.1). Lineage (GTDB taxonomy): Bacteria > Myxococcota_A > Polyangia > Haliangiales > Haliangiaceae > JABFXX01. The sequence continues at coordinate 23,905 of JAFAOG010000077.1, forward strand.
CGTCTTGCCGGACATCGGCGTCGGGCACGCGAACGTGCCGGAGCAGCCGCCGCCGCCCGTGCCGACGCAGATCGTGACGCTCGGGTCGTTCGGATCCGGCATCTCCGCCGTCGTCGCCGGGTCGCACTTCGTCGGCGGCAAGATCGGCTCGCAGCGGTCGCCGATGAGGGCGGTGCCGTCGCCGCACGCTGCACTGCCGGTCGATTCGTCCGACGGGTCGCAGGTGCCGTTGCGTTCGATCGTGCCGGGGCCGCAATCGACGCTCTTGCAGCCGGAGGCACCGGCTGCGAGGACGAAGAGGAAGATCGCGTGGCGCATGGGGCTCCTAGAAGTGGGTCGTGTCCTGGTCGAGGTTCGTGAAGATCGCGAGCTCGGCCGTGAGTGAAGAGGTGAACGAGATCATGTGGCTCTGCTCGACGCCGCGCGTCGGCATCGTCGGCGTGCCGTAGAGCAGCAGCTGACCGGCGGGGTGCCTCTCTGCAGTCGGAAAGCCCGTCGGATAGTCCGGCATGCCGTCGCCGTTGGCGTCATCGAACTGCCAGTAGAGGACAAAGCCGGTAAATCCCGCGAGCGCCTCGTCGACGAACATCTGCGTTCCGCCGACGGGCGACGAGTTGACGGGGTTGCGGCCGTCGACCATGCCGAAGTTCGTTCCGGCCAGCGGCTTGGTCAGCACGCGGTCGGTGCCTTCGTAGAAGCCCGGGTTGTCGTGCCAGAACTGCTGGCACATATCGAGGCGCCGCTTGTTCGACGCATCGTCCGTGCACGTGGGCGGCGGGATCTTCGTCGTGTCGTTGCAGTCGGCAGCGACCGCCGGGTATTGCGCGACCGATGCGCTCGTCACGGCCTTCAGACCGGTGTCGGAGGCGAGCGCGGTGACGTTGAGCATGCGCTGGTGCGCGGTCGCCGCGATGATCTCGTCCTTCATCGACGCGCTGGCGGGTGGGTTCTGGTAGTCAGGAATGCCGACGTCGGCATCCGTCACCGCCTCGTACTGCGAGACGTGCAGCCCGGGATGCTTCACGTCGGGGCCGAAGTCGATATAGCAAGGCGAGCCGAGATCGACGATGTGGTGGATCTCGAAGTCCTGCACCGCGAACAGGTAGCCGGCCATCGGATCGTCCTGGAACGCGTAGAACGTGAAGTGCGCGTTTGCGGGAAGATCCGTGGGACCGGGCGCAGCGCCCGGATTGACCTGCGTGGGCATCGTCACCGGGAAGTCGAACTGCACGTTCGATCCGGCGAAATCGTTGACGCACCCGGCGAGCAGGCCAGCAACAAGGATTGAAGACAGACCGATGGTACGCACGTCCCCCCACTTGGAATGGTAACCAGGCGCGCCGACAGAGTCTAGAAGCCGTGCGCCACGGATAGCTCGAACGTGAATAAGGTCCCTTTGTAGACGCCCGGTGACTTGTTGCGGTCCGCGGGGAACGCCGCCGTGTCCGCGTGGTTATTCGGGACGGTTCGGGTGTTCGGAATCGCGCCGTCGAAGGCTCCGTCGATGCGCCAGCCTGACGCGCGTACCGTCCCACCCACCGAGACGCCACCCTTCAATAAGTCGAGGTACTGGCGCTCGATCGTGCGATCCGGCACGGCGTTGGTGTCGGCGTATGCGCCCGCACGCACCGCGTACGCGTCCCAGGCGTACTCACCGCCCACGCGCGCCGTCCAGTTGTCCTTCCAGTCCTCGCGAAAGACCTGGTCGAGCGAAGCATTTGCGGGGAACCGCACGGTCAGCTCCTTGAGCTCGGACCACTGGGTCCAGTCGCCCTGGACGGTCAGCTTGAGACCCGGCGCGGCGCGATAGCCGAGCGCCAGCGATGCCGACTGCGGCCAGTGCTGGTCGTGACTGACGCTCTGGTTCTGCATGCCTGCCGGCAACGTCAGCGTACCGCTTCCGTCGGTGCTCACGTTCATCGGGGCGCGCCAGGCGACGCCGATCCGGAAGTCGTCGGTCGGCTTGAACAGCGCTCCGAGCGCGAAGCTACCGCCGACGCCGGTCGCGCTCAGATGGGCGTCGTATGGATCCTGCGTCGCGTCGAGCGCGAACAGACCGATGCCGAGTCTGAGAGAAGCTCCGAGGGAGAGGCGATCCGACGCGCGGAAGCTCGTGCCGACCGCGGCTTCGATCACGGCATCTTCCGTCTTGTCGAGCGCGGGCATGCCGGTCTGCGCGTAGGAGACGTTGCCGCCGTACGAGTTGTAGACCGCGCCACCGATCGTGAACCGGCTCGGTCGGTCGTCCTCGTCGGTGAGCCGGCCGATGACGCCGAGCACCGGCAGTCCCGCGGCGACGTTCGTCGTTTGCGCGGGGCCCTTCGAGCCATCGTCGAGGATCGGTGTGTAGCTGCGCGGGCCGTAGACGTACTCACCGCCGACCTCGACCTCCGGGTCGGCATTGTCGAGCGCGGCAGGGTTGAAGTAGACGGCCGTGGCGTCGTCGGCCCACACATTCCACGCGCCACCCATGCCGGTACCGCGTGCGGAGCCACCGGTCGGCCGTGTGAGGCCGCCCGCGTGAGCGCTGCTGGCCGCGAACAGAATCATGGCGAGCGACTTCTTCACGGCGCGTCGACTCCGGCGTCCATGATCTGCTCGCACGTATGCGTTGTCTGGTTGCACGTCTCGCCCTGGGCGCGGAAGCAATCGCTGTTCGACTTGCACGTGTTCGTCGGCGGGTCGTCGTCGAGCAGCGTGCACGCGCCGACCGTCGCGGCGGCGACGAGGGCCAGCAGAAGCGCGATCCGTCTCACCATCGCAGCTCCTTGGCGACCATCGCGCCACCGTGCGTCGGTGCGATCGCGAACGGCGGCGGCGCGTCCTCGCGCTCGCGGTCGCCCTTGTACATGTAGTAGGCGCCGATGCCGATCGTGACGATCGCGGCGCCGAACGACAGATCCGAGATCAGGCCGAACGTGTGGGCCTTGTCGCGCGCGTTGTTGAAATCGGCGCGCGTGTGCTTGGGCTCGAGGTCGTAAGCCGGGTTGTTCGGATCGCGCGCGGACTCGACGCGCAAGATCTCGCGCGCATCGGCGGAGGCGTGCTCGGCGATCAGCGCCGTGACGAATCCCGCGCCGAGCAGCGCCGCGCCGCCTGCGATCACGCCCTCGCCGACGTGGACGTGGTGCTCGCGCTCGGCGGTATCGACAAATGCCGGGTGCACCGGGATCTCCTGGCCGGTCAGCACGCGAACGCGGCGCCGCCAGACATCCTTCTCGGGCGCGTGCGCCTCGACCGTGTGCTCGCCGCTCGGCAGCTCGACCTTGCCGGATGCGGCCTTGCCGTCGACGGTGATCGCGAGGCCATCGGGGATGATCAGCCAGCCGATCTTCGCGTCGAGCGGCTTCTTGTTGAGGTCGGTGGTGGTCTGCGCGTTCGGATCGGGCTCGAGCTCGACCGCGACGTCGGTGACGATGCCCGCGGGCGCGTCGACCGTGACGTGCTTCGACTTCCAGCCCGTCTTTTCGATATCGAGCTCGAGTGGGCCGGCGGTGATCGGACGCGGCGCGAGCGGCGTACCGCCGTAGACGAGGCCGCCGATCTTGACGGTCGCGCCGTCGATGTTCGTCGTCACCGCGATCGCCGCGGAGTCGACGAGCTCGGCGCCGACGTACGGCGTGCGGCCCGCCGACGCGCGGCAATCCGCGTGCAGCTTTTTCGTGCCCGGCGCCTCCTCCGATCGCGGATTCGCGGCGAGCGCGAGGCGCGATTCGTCGAGGCAGTCCTGCCAGTGGCCTTCCGCCTGCGCGACGGCGGCGAGGAAGCGGTGCGGCCCCGGAAGCTTGGGATCCATGTCGCGCGCCTTCTCGAGATGGCCGCGTGCCTCGGCGAAGTGGCCGAGCCGGAACGCATCGACGCCTGCCTGGAACTCCTTCGTCAGCTCGGGCGCCGGATCCGCGTACGCGCGGCTGACGACGAGCAGAAGCACGACGGCACTTCGCCTCATCGCGTGTAACGATACCTCAGAACACCACCGTCACGCGCGTCGCGACGATCGCTGTCGTGCGGGGATGCTCCATCAATAACTGCGCGTCGGGCTGGATCGTCAGCCAGCCGAACTGCGCCTGGTAGGTCGCCTCGAGCAGCGGCTGGCTGCCGAGCATCGGATCGCTCGTCTGTGCATAGGCGACGCCGACGCCGATGAAGTCATTGTCACGAAACGGGCCTGGACCGATGCGCAGTCCGGTGTCGATGTAGGTCGAGACGAGCTGGCGCGGCGAGTAGCTGACGCGCGCAAACGCAGCGACGTAGCGCTCGAGCTGGTGATCGAGGATCGCGAAGTACCCGTTGCCGTGCTGGCTGTGGTGCCAGGCGCCGACCGTGACGAGGCGCGCGAGCTCGACCTGCCCGATGACCAGCGACTCGGGGCCGATGCCATCGGGGATGCCGTGCTCGCCCTTCTGCTCGCCGTCGAAGACCGCGCCGCGCACCGTGACGTCGCTGCCTTCGTAGCGCGCGCTGACGCCGGGCACCGCGTAGGGATAGACCGGGTGGCCGGCGAGGTTCGTCGACAGCTGCGAGATGATGCCAAACGTCGCGTTGAGCAGCGCCGTCGAGTGCTTCGCGAGCACATACTCCTGATCGGCGCTGAGCAGGCCGGCGCGCACGGTCACCGGGCCCAGTGGCTGCTCGAGCCACGCCTCGAACACGCGAACGTCTTGCGGGGCGACGTTGCCGGAGACGCCGTAGATGTCGGCGAGCTCGGCGGACAGGCCGTCGCCGTGAATCGCGAGCACGCTCGCGTGCACGCTGCCGAGGTGGTCGTGCACGGCCTTGGCGAGGTCGACGTCCACCGACAGCGAGAACAGGCCCGCGACGACGAATTGCTTCTGCAGACCGGGCGCCGCGAACACCTCGCCGGCGTAGACGGCCTGCGGGATGAAGCCGTCGTCCTTCCAGTCGGCGCGCAGATCGTCGTAGCCGAGCAGCGTGCCTCGGCGGAAGAAGCCCGGCTTGTTCGGGCTGCACGCGCAGGGATCCTCTTCGAGATCCGCGCGAGCGATGTTGGACAGCGTTAACAGCAGCAGGACGCTACTGCGTCGGATCATCGCGGCCGCTGCCCTTGTTGCCGCCGAACCGATCCCAGATGTTCACGCCGCCGGTCGCGTTCGTGCCGCCGTGGCCGCCGTGACCGCCGT
>JAFAOG010000199.1 GCA_019237945.1 Deltaproteobacteria bacterium
GTTCATTCGCAGCGTCAGCGCGGTGCTCGCGTGCGAGCAGATGCCGATCGAGACGCGGATCGAGCTCGGCAACGACACGGCAGACTTCTGGGACCTTCCCGAGCAGCTGCCCGCCGACGCCGAGAAGCGGATCTCGACCGCGTGCGGACAGTCGCTGAGCGCGCTGCAGCAGCACGCCGCAGTTGCTGGTTGCATGCTCTGAGCAGCGCGTGGTACGGCGCCGGCATGCGTGGCTGGCTCGTCGTCTGTGTGGCGCTTCTGGGTTGCGGTAAGCACGAGGACAAGGCGGCCCCGCGGCTCGTCACGGGCAGCGGTGGCGGCGGTTCGAGCGAGGCGGACTTTGCGGCGCAGCTCGCGGCGGTGCTGCCGGATCGCCACCTCGTCTACGACGCCGACAAGCACCAGATGACCGGCTCGAACGAGGTGATCTCGACGACGAACATCTACCAGGAGTGGCTCAAGACCGACCCTGGCGAGCGGCGGCAGGCGCTCCAGAAGATCGCGTCGGGCTTCACCGAGATGCCCAAGGACAAGATCACGCTCGACGAGGCGCGCAAGAAGCTGCGGCCCGCCGTGCGCGCGGTCAGCTACTTCGATCCGCAGCAGCTCAAGAAGCTGGGGTCCGGCGTCGGCTCGGCCGCTGACACGACGACGATCCCGTTCAAGGAGCTCGGCGACGGAGCGGCGGTGGCGATCGCGATCGATGGCGATCAGTCGATGGCGATCGCGACGAACAAGGACCTCGAGGACTGGAAGATCACGCTCGATCAAGCGCTCGCGATCGCGGTGACGAACCTCGCCGTCGACGCGAAGTTCGAGCAGATCGAGCCCGGCGTGTGGGCGGCGCGGATGAACGACAGCTACGACGCGTCGCGGATCATGCTCGTCGAGGACATCGGCAAGCTCGGGCTCGCGGGCGGCCCGGTCGCGCTCATTCCGAACCGCGAGACGCTGCTGCTCGCCGGCCGGACCGACACGAAGGCGCTGATGCGGATCGCCGAGCTCGCGGAGGCCGCCGCGAAGGATCCGCGCCCGATCCACACGCAGGCGCTGTGCCTCGACGGCAGCGAGTGGCACGACTGCATCCCGAATGTCACGCCGCGCGTGAAGCAGCGGTTCGCATCGCTCGCGGCGCAGGGCTGGATCGACCTCTACGGTGACGGCCACGACGCGTATCAGGACCAGCTCGGCGACGATCTGTTCGTCGCGCACCTGACCGGCATCGAGAAGAAGACCGGCGAGGTCCTGACGTACGCGACGTGGACGAAGACGGTCCCGACGATGCTGCCGAAGGCGGACTACATCGCGTTCGTCGTGCTCGACGGCCCCGAAGGCGAGGAAAAGGCGCACATGCTGGGGCTGGCGCGGTGGAACAGTGTCATGACGCTGCTCGGCGACCACATGAAGGAAACCGGAAAGAAGCCGCGCTACTGGGCGACCGGAGACTACTTTCCGACGGATGCAGAGCTGAGGAAGCTCGCGTTGACGATGAAGCCCTGACGGTCCATCCTCCGGGGCATCTACCTGGAGGTTTCCGATGGCTGATGTCTACATCTACGACGCTCTCCGCACGCCGCGTGGCCGCGGCAAGGCCGGCAAGGGCGGGCTCTCGCACATTCATCCGCAGGAGCTGCTCGCGCAGACGCTCAATGCGATGGCCGAGCGCAAGAAGCTCGACAAGAAGCTCGTCGACGATCTCGCCGTCGGATGCGTCACCCAGGTCAAGGAGCAGGGCGCGTGCATCGCGCGCCTCGCGCTGATCGCGGCGGCGTGGCCCGAAGAGGTCACCGGCTTCACGATCAACCGCTTCTGCGGCTCCGGCCTCGAGGCCGTGAACTCGATCGCCGCGAAGATCGGCGCCGGCTTCACCGATAGCGGCCTCGGCGGCGGCGTCGAGTCGATGTCGCGCGTGCCGATGGGCTCGGACGAGGCGATGCTCGACGGCCTCAACGAGGGCCTGCGCAAGCGCATGTACCTCGTGCCGCAGGGCATCTCCGCCGATCTGATCGCGACGCGCGAGGGCTTCTCGCGCACCGACGTCGACAAGTTCGCGCTCGAGAGCCAGCAGAAGGCGGCGCGCGCGATCGAGAACAAGCACTTCGCGAATGCGATGTTTGCGGTCAAGAACGAGGACGGCTCGGTCGCGCTCGACCGCGACGAGCACCCGCGCGCCGACACGACGCTGGAAGGGCTCGCGAGCCTCAAGCCGGCGTTCGTGCAGATGGGCGCGATGGCGCTCGGTCCCAACGGCGAGACGCTCGACCAGCTCGCGCTCAAGCGCTACCCCGACACCAAGGCGATCGATCACGTGCACACCGGCGGTAACTCGTCGGGCATCGTCGACGGCGCGGCGGTCGTGCTGATGGGCTCGAAGGAGTGGGGCACGAAGGCGGGCCTCAAGCCGCGCGCGAAGATCCGCGCGATGGCGACGATCGGCGCGGAGCCGGTGATCATGCTGACGGCGCCGGCGCCGGCGTCGAAGAAGGCGCTCGACCGCGCGGGCATGCAGGTCAAGGACATCGATCTGTGGGAGATCAACGAGGCGTTCGCGACGGTGCCGATGCAGACGGCGCGGGCGCTCGAGATCGATCCCGCGAAGATCAACGTCAACGGCGGCGCGATCGCGCTCGGCCACCCGCTCGGTGCGACCGGCGCGATCCTGCTCGGCACGGCGCTCGACGAGCTCGAGCGTGCGAACAAGTCGACCGCGCTGATCACGCTGTGCATCGGCGGCGGCATGGGCATCGCGACGATCATCGAGCGCGTGTAGTACCTTCGCCGCGTGCGACGTCTCCTCTGGCTGCTTGCGCTCTGTGCGTGCGCGCCGGAGGAGCCTGCCCCTGCGAAGCAGCGCCACTGGGTCGTCCCGCCGGGGCCGGCCGCGTGGCCGCTCGGCGAGGTGACCGGCCGCATCGGCCGCGGTCAGGCGCCCCAGCCCGTCGTGCGCGAGGGCATCGAGGGTGCGTTCGCGAGCGCGCTGCTCTCGCCGACGGCGTGGGCGGTGCCCGGCGCGTCGACGGCGGTCGTGTACGGCAGCGATCGCGGCAAGCCCGCGGTCGAGCTCCTCGATATCGATCGCGGCGTCATCGCGTGGCGCGACGGCGCGACGTGCGCGGGGCCGGTCGTCGGCGTCACCGATGCGGCGATCGTGTGCAGCGACGTCAAGGGCACGCACGCGCTCGGTCTCGACGGCAAGCCGCGGTGGTCGCACGAGGCGTCGTTCATCGCGATGACCGAGGATCGCGTCGTCGAGGCGGGCGCCGACGAGGCGGTGATCAGCGATGCGGGGACCGGCGATGAGATCGCGCGCGTGAAGATGCCCGCGACGGTGTCGGCGACCGCGATCGTCGCGAGCTGTGGGGATGCGGGGCGCGAGCTGTTCGCGGTCGGGCCCGACGGCAAGCTCGCGCACATCGTCGAAGGGCAGGGCGGGCCGAAGGTCGCGTGGGCGGCGCCGGTCGGCACCGTGGTGGGGATCGATGCATGCACGGGGACGAGCGTGCTGGTCACCGCGTCGACCGATGCGGGCACGACGCTCGTCGCGATCGATCGTGCCAAGGGCACGATCACGGGGCGCGTCGATGGCGTGCGCGGATACTGGGCCGCGCGCGATGGCACCGATCGGCTCGAGGTCGCGACGCCGGCCGGCGTGCTGCTCCGGGCGCGTTCGCTCGACGACGCGGGCGTGCCGCTACCGCTTCCCGTGCTCGGCGAGCTGCTCGCGCGCCGCGGGGATCGCCGGCTCGTGCGCGCGACGCCCTCGACGGCCGCGCTGCTCGATCGCAACGGCGTGCGCGCGTACCTGCCGATCTCGGAGCTCGGCGCGGTGCTCGGCGACGATCACGTGCTCGCGGCGAGCTGGCTCGGCTCGCAGGGCCTGACGGCGCGGCGCCTGCGCATCCCGCCGCGCTATCGCCGCACGCTGCGCGTGGTGCCGAAGTCGTCGCCGGTCGGCGTTCCCGCGGAGCTGCGCGATCTGCCGGCGCCGGGCGAGCTGACGGCGGGCGTCGCGAAGCCGAACGCGGCGATGCAATCCGCGCCGGCGATGGCGCTCGGCGGTGAGGACGTCTACGTCGCCGCGCTCGACGCGGATCCCGACGACAATCGGCCCTCCGGCCTCGCGCGCTTCGACCTGCACACGAAGACGTGGCGATGGCTGCGCGCCGACGGATGCGGCCCGGGCACGCCGATCGCGATTGCGGTCGCGCGTGATGTCGTCGCGTGCGCGGCCCGCGGCAAGGGCGGCACCGTGCGCGCGAGCAGCCGCGATGGCACGCCGCGCTGGGAATGGCACGGCGATGCGATCGAGGATGTGCGTGCGGCCGGCGACGTCATCGCGATTGCCGATGCGGATCGACTTCACGTGCTCGCGGCCGCCGATGGTCACGTGCTCGCCGAGCTCGCCTCCGACGATGGCGGCCCGGCGCGCGCGGCCGTGCTCGATGTCGGCGGCATGACGATGGTCGTCTCCGCCGAGCGCGGACGCGTCGTTGGGCACCTCGCGCACATCGAGCTGACGCCGGCGTGGTCGCTCGAGGTCGCGGGCGTCGTCGCGCAGATCCTGCCCTCGGAGGGGGGCGCGCTCGTCGTGCTCGAGGACGGCGATGCCTATCGGATCGACGCGCGCACCGGCGTCGCGACCGCGCTGCCCGGCCTCGGCCTGGTCTGGCGCGCGCCGGGCAACCTCGTCACCGGCGAGGCCGCGGGCGGCCCGATCCCGCCGTCGCCGCTCCCGACGCCAGCACCGCCGCCGCGCCCCAAGGCACCGGTCGGCAAGCCGCCGCCGGTCGACCCGAACTTCACGCCGCCGCCGATCGCGACGCCGTGGCCCCCGCCGCCGCCGATGCCCGACAGCTGGCAGCTGACGCTCTACGAGCTCACCGGCGGCCTGCGTGCACGTAACGACTACGCGCTCCCGCCGCCGATCGCGCTGTCACAACGCAGCGGAGACGCGCCGTTTGTCGTCGTGTCGGGCGCCGCCGCCCGCGAGGCGCTCGTCATCGATCCGCGCCGCGGCGACCCACTCCGCCGGGTCCACCTCCCCGACGAGGCAGCCTCGGCATTCTCGACCATCGTCGACGGCGCACCGGTGACCGGCGTCGTGCTCGCGAAGCCGTTGCGTGTCGTGCTGTTTTGACGGCGCCGGCCTGATATAGATCGAGGGATGGCACTCCCGCTCCGCGCCGCGCTGCGCTCCGCCGGCCGCTTCATGGTCAAGAATCCCACCACCATGCTGAGCATGGCGCGCCACGCACTCGGTATGCGGGTCGCCGTTCCGCTCGATGCGCTGCGCTGGTTCATCGCGAACACGCCGCCGTCGAAGAAGGCACCGCAGGACGTGACGATCACGCCGCGCCCGCCGGCGATCGGCATCGGCGCCACCGTCGATCTGATGGGCACGACGGTCCGCGCCGGCGCGTCGATCCGCGTCGACCAGATCGACCTCCGCGAGGGCGCGTTCAAGGTCACGCTCCGCCTCTCCGACGTCAACATGAAGGTGCTCGGCGAGTCGTTCACGCCGGTCGCCGGCTTGATCAAGAGCGGCGCGCTCGACCTCAGCAAGCCGGGCAACCTCGCCAAGTTCATGCCGAAGAAGCCGGCGGTGCTCGTCGAGGCGCACGACGACATCATCGTGCTCGACCTGATGCAGAACCCGAAGTTCGCCGAGAACGTCAAGGTGCAGGGCATCCTCGGCACGCTCACGCCGGTCGTCCAGGTCAGTGGCCTGTCGACGGAAGGCGACTTCCTGATCCTCCAGCTCCGCGCGTCGCCGTTCGGCATCCCGCGCGCGCTCAACGCCGCGCGCCAGCTCGCCGCCGGCTAACGCGACTCGCGAGATCGCAGGACAGCCGTGGCCGAATCCGTCGCGATCACCGCAACCGACAAGGCCGCGCGCTACCGCGAGCTCCTTCCACAGCTCGCGTCGCTGGTCGAGGGCGAGCCGGACCTCGTCGCGAACCTCGCGAACATCACGGCCGCGCTGCGCGAGACGCTGCCGCTCGCGTCGTGGGTCGGCTTCTACATCACGCGCACGCCCAGCGAGCTCGTGCTCGGTCCGTTCCAGGGCAAGGTCGCGTGCGTGCGCATCGCGTTCGGCCGCGGCGTCTGCGGCACCGCCGCCGCCGAGCAGCGCACGCTGGTCGTGCCCGACGTCGAGCAGTTTCCCGGTCACATCGCATGCGACGCCGGGTCGCGCTCGGAGATCGTCGTGCCGATCGTCCGCGCCGGCACCACGGTCGGCGTGCTCGACGTCGACAGCTACGAGCTCGCCGCGTTCGACGCCACCGACGCCGAATACCTCGGCGAGGTCGCGCGTCTTGCCAGCACGCTCGCATGGTGAAGGTCGTGCTCGCTGCCGCCGTCGTCGCCGCATGTCAGGGCGGCTCGTCGGATGCACCGCCACCGCCACCGCCGCCGCACGGCAGCGGGAGCGCGGTCGTCGCGGTGCCGAAGCATCCGCCGGCCGACGCTGCGATCGACGCGCCCGACGATCCCGACAAGGTGCTCGACGATCTGCATGCGGTGCCGGCGTGGCAGGCGGTCGTCGATCGCACGCAGTACCTCGCGCGGCGCGGGCAGCACGGCGTCGTGTACGGCACGCTCGGGGCGCCGATCGTGTTGCCGCCGTCGCCGGGAACCGCGGCGGGTTCGGGTTCCGGTTCGGCCGCTGGTTCGGGGGCAGGTTCGGGTTCGGGGGCAGGTTCGGGCTCGGCCGTCGGTTCGGGCGCGAGCGCGGTGCCTGCGCCAGCGTCGCCGTATACCTGGCTCGTCGACGACACCGACGGCAACGGCGCGCTCGCGATCCGCGTCGAGCTCGGCAAGTACGCGCCCAAGGCGAAGACCGGCGACCGCGTCGCGCTCGGCGGCGCGTGGGTGCTCGACGATGCGAAGCACTACGTGTGGAAGGTCGACGCGCTGCAGCCGCTGCCGCCCGCGAAGCCGAGCGACAGCAAGGAACCGGTCTCGCCGCCCGGTCACGCGCTCGTCACGGGCGACTTCCCCGCCGGCGTGAAGCGGATCTCGCTCGCGAAGGAAGGCGACGCCGCGTACTTCACGGTCGTCGGCTCGCCACCGACCGTCGACGGCGATGGCTGGCCGGTCGCCGACGAGCTCGGCAATCCGGTCGTCGGCCTGCTCGTGCTTCCCGGCGAGCGCGCGAGCTACGGCGCGCAGGACATGCGAACGCCGGACGAGCGCTGGCAGCTCAAGCGCGGCCAGACGTACTGGGTGCGGATCAGCCGCTTCCACAAGCGCGGCGCCGACAAGCCGATGACGATCGTCGCGCGCACGCCGCCGGTCTGGGTCCGCTGATCTCGCTACCCGACCCGGATTAACGCGAAAACGCGAAAACGCGAAAAGGAGGAGCGCGCAGCCGATCGCCTCGGCCCGCTGGCGAGGACGCCACCGGACCTCGGCCCAGCTCGCTCTTGTTTTCGAAGCCAGTGGGCGAGCAGAAGTGGCGCTTCGCCAGTTCTGCGAGCCGCGGTCTGGGCTTCGGGCTTCTCCGATCCGGAACTTCGCGCTTTCGCGTTTTCGCGTTAACTATGGGTTCTGCTCCTACGGCGGCGACGCAGGAGCGCGGACACGACAACCAATGACATCGCGATTGGGGAAGCGGGCGCGGCCTGCGCCCCGCAGCAGCCCGAGCGCGGCGAGCGACCCGCGTGACCGCCGTGATGCGTGCCCGGCGCGCGCGTGTGCGCCGCCGACAAGGCGCCGCCTTCGGGATCCTCGGTGACCTTGCACTGCGGGTCGACGGTGATCACGAGCGGACGCGCGCTCATCGTGCCGCCGCCCGCGACCTTGACCGCGCATGCGCCGCCCGAGGGCGTGGCGGTGGCCGTTGCGTGGCCGTCGCGATCGCCGGCGTCGAGCACGACGTGCAGGCCCGGCGGCGCGGTGTACGCGAGGTCGCCGTCGCCGGAGGTGCGCCAGATGACCGCCGCATCGCGCACGCCCTTGATCGCGACGCCGCCGATGCCGTCGCCGCTGATCGGTTGCGTCGTGACCGCGGTGCCGCCGGTCGCGGCGATCACGTGCGCGGCGATCGGATGCGAGCCGGGCAGCTCGACCTTGTACTCGGTGATCGGGAAGCGCGCCGCGTCGCAGGTGCCGCGCACCGTGCCTTCCTTGAAGCAGTCCTTGAGCGACGGCGCGCCGATCGCCGGCTTCTCCGGCTGGAGCGCGGTGATCGCGAGCTGCGTGCCGCCGATCGTCGCGGTTGCCGCCGTGCCGCTGAGCGCGAGGTGGCCCGGCGTGCGGAAGCGCAGGTAGAGGTCGCGGTCGTCGCCGCCCGTCGTCGCGCGGTCGAGGACGACCACGGCGGCCTCGCTGCCGTCGGCGCTCGGGATCACGACGACGTCGCGCAGCGCATCGGGAACGTCGGACTTGCGCTCCTGGAACTTGAACGCGTCGGAGTAATCACAGCGCGTCGCGATCGTCCCTGACTTGCGCTGCGTGACGAAGTCGAACGACGGATCGCCCCAGCCCGCCTGCGACGGCTGGTACTCCTTCGGCAGCTGCGCGCTGCGCACGGTCGGCGCGTTCGACGTGAACGTCGACTGCGATCCGTACGGCGACGGATCGACGATCACGTCGTCCTTGCCGCGCGCGAGCACGAAGTTGCCGGCGTCGGGATGGCGATGGTCGCGATCCATGCCGCCCTTGCACGACGTGACGAACCAGATCGCGCGGTCGTCCCAGCGCGTGCGCGCGTACAGTGTGCCCGTGCCGTCGGCGAGGTAGGCGGTCGGCCAGCTGTCGCGCGGGATCAGCACCGGCTTGTCGCCGACCCCGGCGAGCGCGTCGTAGAGCAGCGCGTCCTCGTCGGCGAGCTTGAGGCGCGACAGCTTGCCCTTCGCCCAGCGCTTGTCGTCGGGAGACGAGTCGCCGAGCGCGATCGCATCGAGCACGAGCACGCTCGGCTTGAGGTTCGGCGCCTCGTCCTCGGTGTCGGCGAGCGGATAGACGCCGTCGGCGGGCGACAGGCCGTAGACGTGCCGCTGCAACAGTGCGTGCAGCCAGGCGCTGACGCCATTGACCTCGATGCCGGCGCCACGCGCGACCCGCATCGCGAGCGCGTACTCGGCGACCGACAGCGGCCCGTACTGCCATCCCTCGGGCCAGTCGCCGCCGCGCAGGATGCCTTCGTCGGAGAGGGCGGGGGCCATCTCCTTGCCCCAGATCGTGTCGGCGACGGTCTTCCACAGATCGGCGCTGTCGCCGCCGCCTTCGCCGCCCTCCGCGACCGCGATCAGCGTCGCCGACGTGATGTAGCCGGCCTGATAGTTCGAGCCCGGATCGTGCGGGCGATAGCCCTTCTCGAGATAGCGCGCGAGCCAGGCCTTCCAGCGGGCGCGAGCGTGCGCGCGCTGATCGGGCGTCAGCTGATCGTAGAGCCAGTCGTACGCAAGTGCGGTGTACGGAGCGAGATTGCGAAGCGCGTAGCCGTCGTCGCGCGACGCGGCGGCGTCACCGCCGGCCTTGTCGTTGATCTGATCGAGATCGTCGAGCAGCGCGGTCATGAAGTGGATCGCGGTCTGCGCGTCGTCCTTGTTGCCGGTCGCGGCGTACGCGACGAGACACGCCTGCAGCGCCTTTGCCCACTGCGAGCCCTGATAGACCGCGCGATCGTAGTCGTGCCCGTCGCGCGCGGCCTGGCAGACCTTGATCGCGCCGACCACCGGGCCGTGTGCGAGCTTCGCCTGCTCGGCCCACGCGGCCTTGAGCTGACCATCGAGCAGCATGCGCGGATGCGGACCGTGCGGCTCCGGAGGAGCGGCGTGCGCCAGCGAAGTGACAACAACGAGGATCAGAAGGCTCCGCACGCCGACACGGTAGCACTTACCCGCCCCGTACCTGCGCACGGGTCAACGTTGGGCAGTCCGTCCGTGAATCGCGATCGCCTTGTCGATCAACCCGACGAGCTCGACGCGATCCTTGTCACTGCCGGCCGCATTGCTCGCCATCTCACGGATCGCCGCAAGCGACCAGTGCTCGGCATCCTGTCCGCCGCGCAGCACATCGGCAAACGCCGCCACCGCGAACGCGAACCGGAAGTCCGCCGTCGCGCTCGCGAACGAAGGCGCCGGCCCGCCGACCATCGGGAACCCCGCCTCGGTCGCCTTCTCGCCGTTCGGCTCCTTGTACCGGATGCGAACCGTACCGAGCGGCGCCGCCGCCTGCGCCCCCTTCGCGGTCAGCTCGACTTCATACAGCGCCGTCACCTCGTGGCCCGGCCCGACCTCGCCCGCATCGACCTTGTCGTCGCGGAACTGCTCGTCCTTGATGTCGCGGTTCTCGTATCCGACGAGCCGGTAGCGCGCGACCATCGCCGGATCGAAATCGACCTGCAGCTTCACATCCTTCGCGACGACCTCGAGGTTCGCGGTCAGCTGCTCCTGGAACACCCGCTTCGCCGCCGCCTCGCTGTCGATGTAGAAGTTGTTGCCGTTGCCATGATCGGCGAGCTGCTCCATCAGCTCGTCCTTGTAGTTGCCCATCCCGAACCCGATCGTCGACAGCGTCACCCCTTCCTTCGCCCGCGCATCGATGATCTTCAGCATCTCCTCGTGCGTGTGCGGGCCGACGTTCGCATCGCCATCGGTGCACACGATCACGCGCGACGTCACACCAGGCGCGAGCCCCGCCATCGCCTGCTGATACGCGAGGTCGATGCCGCTCGCCATGCCCGTCGAGCCCTCCGCCGACAGCGCCCCGATCGCACCGAGGATCCGATCCTTGTGCGCGATGCCGGTCGGCGGCAACCGCACGCTGGTCTCACCCGCGTACGTCACGATCGAGACCGTGTCCCCGTCTTTGAGGTTGTTCGTCAGGATCATCAGCGACTGCTTCGCGAGCTCGAGCTTGTCGGGCGACGCCATCGATCCCGAAACATCGACGAGAAACACCAGGTGCGCCGGCTTCCTCTCGCTCACCGACAGCGCCTTCGTCCCGACGCCGACGCGCACGACCGTCCGCCCCGCCTGCAGCGGCGACGGCGCCGCATCCATCACGACCGCGAACGGCGTGTTCCCGCTCGGCTGCGCGAACGCATAGTGGAAGTAGTTGACGAACTCCTCGACGCGCACGCTCGCCGCCGGCGGCAGCGACCCCTCCTCGAGCTTGCGGCGCGCGATCGTGTAGCTGGCCGTATCGACATCGGCGGCAAACGTCGACAGGTGATCCTTCGACGCGTCGACCCACGGGTTCTTTCCCCAGTCGTGGTAGGCCTCGCCGGCCGTATCCGGCTTGTCGGCGGCCGCCTGGGTCGGCGTCGGCGCGACGGCGGTCGTGTAGGCGACACTGCTGCCGGCAGCAGCCTTGGTTTCATCGACGTTGGCGCGCCGGTACGGGGCCGCGGCGTCATGTTTCGAGCAGCTAGCGATGAGCAGAGCGAGCAGGAGTTTGCGCATGTGGCGGGTGAACGCCGCAGCCCCGGCCGCGATCTGCACTCTTTGGCACTTTCATTGTCACGCCCCGTCGACAACTTCGCTCCCAAGCGACGGCACCCGTCGACTGTCGATATACTGGCCACGTGACGGCTCGTCGCGGCGTCGCGGTACTGGTGGTCGTCGTCGTGGCGCTCGTCGTTGCGTGGCGCTGGCACGCGCGATCCGCGTCGCAGGCGCCGGTTGCGAGCGCGGGTTCCGCCGCGCATGCGGGTCACTCGCCCGCGCCGACGCGCGCGACCGACATCGCAGGCCGAAAGATCGCCGGTGTCGTGACGCGCGACGGCAAGCCCGCCGCGGCGACGGTGCGCCTCGTCGGAATTGCGGCGCAGCAGCGGACGACGACGGATGCGAGCGGGCACTTCACGTTCGAGCACGTGCCGATCGCGGAGTACACGCTCGTCGCCGAGCAGCCCGGTGCAACCGGCGCGATGCTC
>JAFAOG010000469.1 GCA_019237945.1 Deltaproteobacteria bacterium
AAGACACAGCGAAAGCACGCCGGCGCGCGTGACGAGCTGATCCGGCGTATCGAACGCGGCATCGGGCCACAGGAACTTCGCGCCGATCACGCGCAGCGTGTGCTCGAGCAGCGGCACCGCGAGCAGCACCGTGCCGATCTGCGTGCCGAGATCGCGGTGCTTGCCGAACGTCGCGACCACCATCAGCACGACGGTCACGGCGAACGCGATCTCGAGCGCGAACGACAGATCCGACGAGCCGGTCATCACGAGCGGCAGCGCGGCGAGCACGCCCGCGACGAGCAGCGAGATCGCGGCGAGCTTGTCGCGCACGGTGCCGCGCACGAACGCAGCGACGCGCCCGAGCATTAGGCCGAACGCGAGCGTGCCCGCGAAGTAGAACAGGAACAGGCCGGCGTACGAGAGCGCCGCGTACCAGGTCGGCGGCGCCATGTTCGGATGCAGGCGCAGCGACACGAGGCCTGGCTCGGTACGCGTACCGATCGCGATCCGATTGATCGCGAGCTCGGCGAGCGCGACCAGCAGGAGGACCACGACGGGGGCAGAGCCCCCTGCTAGACGACGCCGGGACAAGAAGGAAAAGCGTAGCGTTCCTGAACGTTTAGGTCAAGCCGCCGAAAACTTTGGCAGCGTGCATGTCCGCGAGATCCTCACGGTTGTGAGGCACTCGCTCGCGATCGTGGCGTTTCTCGCGGGATCCGCCGGCGCCGCGCCGCGCCGTCCCGTCGTCGTGCTCGACCCGGGCCATGGCGGCAGCAACGCGGGCGCCCAGGGTCCCGGCCTCCACGAGAAGCAGCTGACGCTGTCGATCGCGAGCCTCGTCGCCGACCATCTGCGCGCGCACGGCATCGACGTCGTCATGACGCGCACGACCGATCGCACGCTGACCTTGCGCCAGCGCACGGAGGTCGCCGACCAGCTGCCCGCCGATCTCTTCGTGTCGATCCACGCAAACGCGTCCCCGACCCGCACCCAGCGGGGATACGAGACGTACGTGCTCACCGCGCGCGGGGTGGACGTCGATGGGCGCGCACTGCGCAGCGACACCGGGACCCCGCGGCCCGGTACCGATGCGGACGTGGCGCTGGTGCTCGACGACGTCGAGCGCGGTGCGTCGCAGTGGGAAGCGGCAGAGCTGGCTGCGCGCGTACAGCACAACCTCCGCGAACATCGCGGACCCGAAGGCGATCGCGGCGTGCGCCAGGACGCACACCACGTGCTCCTGGGCGCGACGATGCCCGCGATTCTCGTCGAGGTCGGCTTCATCGACCATCCGATCGAAGGCAAGCAGATCGTCCAGCCGAGCGTGCAAGCACAGCTGGCTGCGTCGATCGCAGAAGCGATCGAGGACCAGCTCACGGAGTAGCCAGGCACGGGCGTTGCTCATCAACGTTCGTATGCGGCACACCAGCCTCGCCATCCTCCTCGTGGCCGGTTGCACGGCCGATCTGACCGATTCGACGTCGAACGTCGGCAACGTCTCCGGCGATGTCGTCGGGCCGTTCTCGGGCGCGATCTTCACGACGGTGCGCGACGGCGCGCGCGTGAACGCGAACATCTACGCCGCGAAGCCCGACGTCTACCTCGATGGCGGCCCGCGCCGTCCGCAAGATGCGGCGCTGCCCGAGGGCGACTACGTCTTCCAGGTGACGGACCCGAGCGGCGAGACGCTGCTGTCGACGGATTCGATCGCGTGTCGCGCGTTCCACGTCGACGTCGGCGGCCGTAT
Source organism: Deltaproteobacteria bacterium (assembly GCA_019237945.1). Lineage (GTDB taxonomy): Bacteria > Myxococcota_A > Polyangia > Haliangiales > Haliangiaceae > JABFXX01. Next base: position 1,730 of record JAFAOG010000469.1, read on the forward strand.
CACGGCGGTGCTCGGCGGCGCGTGCGCCCACGCGTGGGGCAACGACCTCGTTCGGCCCGGCAACATGACGATCGAGCTGATGCCGTACGACGACACGCCGAACGCCGGCGGCGAGTACAAGGTCTGGGTCACGCCGGCCGATGCGTATCAGCAGGTCGGCGCGTTCGTGCCGCGCTATTCGAAGACCGACAACTTCAAGGTCCTCGCGGAGAACGGAAGCGGCGGCGGGTCCGACGAAGGATCGGGCAGCGGATCTGGTTCTGGCTCCGGTTCGGGTTCCGGCGGCTGCGGCCACTGAGTAGAATCGCGGCTTGATTCCCCGAGTTGTTCTCGAGCGCGTGGCCGTACCGGGCGGCGAGCTCGTCCTTGCCAGGCGCGGCACCGAGTATTCGATCCGCGTCGGCGGCGTCGAGCTGATGAACAGCCGCGACCATTCGTCCGAGGACGCGCTCGGGCGCGAGACGGTGGCGCGGCTGACCGCGAAATCGCCGCGCGTGCTGATCGGCGGGCTCGGCTTCGGGTTCACGCTGCGCGCTGCGCTCGACGCGTTGCCGGCGTCGGCGAAGGTCGATGTCGTCGAGCTCGTCCCCGCAATCGTGCAGTGGAACCGCGGACTCCTCGCCTCGCTTGCGCGCGAGCCGCTCGCCGACCCGCGCGTCACCGTGATCGAGGCGGACGTCGCGGCCGTGATCAAGACTGCGAAAAACTACGACGCGATCGTGCTCGACGTCGATAACGGGCCCGACGCGGTCTACGACGGCAACTCCGCGCTGTACAAGCGGCGCGGTCTCGAGGCCGCTCGTCGAGCGCTGACTCCCGGCGGCGTGCTCGCCGTGTGGTCGGCGTTCGAATCCAAGACATTCACGCACTGGCTGCGCGAGGTCGGGTTCGCGGTCGAGCTGGTGACGTTGAAGTCCCCGTTCAAGGGTGGGCCGACGCACTACGTATGGTTCGCGCGCTGTCCGTAGTACGATCGGCGGCTGGGATGGACGAGCGGACGTCACAACTGTCGTCACGCACTGCGGCTGCGATCGCGCCGACGGTGCCGCATGCAGGCGGAGCGAAGCTGCAGGTCGCGGCCGGTACACGCGTCGGCCACTACGAGCTGATCCGCGAGCTCGGCCGGGGCGGCATGGGCCAGGTGTTCCTCGCGCGCGACTTGAAGCTCGCGCGGCGCGTCGCGATCAAGTTCCTGGCGACGAGCTCTCGCGAGCTGGCCCAGCGCTTCGTCGTCGAGGCGCGCACGACGGCGGCCGTCAGCCACGAGAACATCGTCGTGATCCACGAGGTCGACGAGGAGGCGGGCGTCCCGCACATGGTCCTCGAGTATCTCGAGGGCGCGCCGCTTCGCGATACGATGCAGGGCCGCGCGCTCGGTGCCGGTCGCGTCATCGACCTGATGATTCCCGTCGTGCGGGCGGTCGCGCGCGCGCATGCCGCCGGCATCGTCCACCGCGACCTCAAGCCCGAGAACATCTTCGTGACGCACGAGGGCACCGTGAAGGTCCTCGACTTCGGCATCGCGAAGGCGCTCGTCGATCCGGGAGCCGTGCCGCATCGCGCGACGGCGACGGAGCTCGAGAAGCTCGGCGATCTGGCGCTGACCGGCAAGAGCACGATCATCGGCACGCCGCAGTACATGTCGCCCGAGCAGATGGGCATGGATACCGTCGATCACCGCAGCGATCTGTTCGCGCTCGGCGTGATCATGTTCGAGCTGCTGACCGGGCGGCATCCGCTCGCGCCGTTCACGATCCACTCGCTGCTGACGGCAGGGTGCACGCTCGACCAGCCGATGCCGAAGATCGGCACCGTCGTCAGCGATCTACCCGAGAGGCTCGAGCGGATCGTCGATCGCTGCGTCGCGAAGCGCAAAGCGGATCGCTATCCCGACGCCAGCGCGCTGCTCGAAGACCTCGAGGCGCTCGTCCCCGGTCGCGGCGGCCGCAAGCTGCGCGACGACGAGAGCCCGTATCCCGGCCTCGGCGCGTTCCAGGAAGAAGATGCCAATCGGTTCTTCGGCCGCACGCGCGACATCACGCGCATGGTGACGCGGCTGCGCGACGTGCCGCTCGTCGCGGTCGCCGGACCGTCGGGCGTCGGCAAGTCGTCGTTCGTGCGCGCGGGCATCGTGCCGGCGCTCAAGGCGTCGGGCGAGGCGTGGGAGACGTACATCGTGCGGCCCGGCCGCCAGCCGCTCGCGAGCCTCGCCGGCGTGCTGTCGCCGCTGACGACCGCGACCGCGACGTCGAACCCGAACGCGGTGCGCGAGTACGAGAACCTCGTCGATCGCCTGACCGAGGAGCCCGGCTACCTCGGCGAGCTGCTGCGCGAGCGTGCGGCGCGCAAGAACACGCGCATCCTGTTGTTCATCGATCAGCTCGAGGAGCTCTACACGCTCGTCCCCGACGCCGCCGAGCGCCGCGTGTTCACCGCGTGCCTCGCGGGCGCCGCCGATGACGCGACGTCGCCGATCCGCATCGTCACGTCGATCCGCTCCGACTTCCTCGATCGCGCCGCCGAGAACCGCGACTTCTTCGACGAGCTGATGCGCGGCCTCGTGTTCCTGCAGCCGCTCGGCCGACCGGAGCTGCGCGAGGCGCTCGTGCGTCCGCTCGACGCGCATGCCTACGCATTCGAGAGCGAGCAGCTGATCGAGGACATGCTCGACGCGCTCGCCGCCGTGCCCGGCGCGCTGCCGCTGCTCCAGTTCACGGCGTCGCGCCTGTGGGACGCACGCGATCGCAAGAACCAGCAGCTGACGCGCGCGGTGTACGACGCGATGGGCGGCGTTGCGGGCGCGCTCGCGCAGCATGCGGATCAGGTCCTCGCCGCGATGCCGGCGGCGCAGCACGCGACGGCGCGCGCCGTGTTCCAGCGGCTCGTCACGCCGGACCGCACGCGCGCGATCATCGACCTCGCGGACCTCGAAGCGCTCGTCGGCGGCGAGGTGCGGCGCGTCGTCGATCAGCTCGTCGCGGCCCGCCTGCTCGTCGTGCAGACGCAGGGCGCGCCGACGGTCGAGATCGTCCACGAGTCGTTGATCACCGGCTGGCCGACGCTGCGGCGCTGGCTCGACGAAGGCCAGGAGGACGCGGCGTTCCTCGCCCAGCTCGCGACGAGCGCGAAGCAGTGGGAGGCGAAGCAGTTCGCGCCCGGTCTGCTCTGGCGCGGCGATGCGATGGAAGAGGCCAAGCACTGGGCGCGCACGCGATCGCGGCCGCTGCCGTCGCGCGAGCAGGCGTTCCTCGATGCGGTGCTGCGGCTCGCCAGGCGCGGGCGCCGGATCCGGTTCGCGGCGGTGGTCGCGACGATGAGCGTGCTCGCGGCGATCGCGGGCGGCGGATGGATCGCGTTCGTTAAGGTGCGAGCGGCGAAGCAGGAAGTGAGCGAGTACGCCGAGCGCACGCAGAAGGCGCTCGACGCCGAGCGTGCCGAAGCACAGCGACGCGAGAAGGCCGAGGCCGATCGGGCCGCCTCCGATCAGGCGCGCACGGCCGCGCTCGCGTCCCTGCTTTCCGAGGAGCAGCTGCGCAAGCTGGCCGAGGACGGCCTGCTGACGGCGGAGCAGCTCAAGCAGATCGCGGAAGCAAAGCGCAAGGCGGCCGAGAAGAACCTCGCGACCGCCGAGCAGCAGCGCCTCCAGATGCAGCAGCAGCTGCAGGCCGCGCAGGCCGAGGCTCAGCTGACGCGCGAGCAGCTGCTCCAGAAGACGAAGGATCTCGAGGCCGCGCTCGCCGAGTCGAAGAAGGCCCGCACGACCGCCGAGGCGGCGCGCGCCGACGCCGACAAGGCGAACGCGAAGCTGCAGCAGGCGCTCGAGGCCGAGAAGGCACGTGCCGCGCGGCTCGAGGCCGAGGGCAAGAAGATCCTCAAGGGCGATCTGAAGTAGAGCGCGTCTCGATAATCCCCGCGAGCCGAGACCGAGCGGCGCGGCGCAGATCGGGGCGCACGCCCGGAAGCGCAGCGCCGCCGCTACTTGAGGTAGCGGCGGCGCGAGAACCGGCCGTACGCCCCGAGATGCCCGCGCCGCGACGGTCGCAGGCCGCGCGGATTATCGAGACGCGCTCATTACCACGACCAGCGGGCGCTGACGGTGGCGCCACCGGGCGTCGGCGTGACGATCGGCGCGTGCTCGAGCACCGCGCGCGGCTGATTGAGATAGACACCGACGAGGCCGGTGATCGCGACCGCGCCGCCGACGGCGAGCAGCGACACACCGACGATGTTCTCGGTGTGCGCGGTCGACTTGTGCGCCGCCGTCGTCGGATCGAGCGGCGCCGGCGCGTTCGGACCGCACCCGTGACCGCACTGCGCGCCGAGCAGCTGCTCGTACGTCTGGTACTCGTTGCGCGACTGCAGCTCGAACACGCCGCCGACGAGCGCGAGCCCCGCGCCCGTGCCGAGCACGATCCACGGCGTGCTCGCGTCCCATCGCCGCTCGAGATGAGTGCGCGCCTCGAGCTTGACGAGCTTGACCGGATGCACGAGCTCCTTGCCGGGCACGAGCACGAGCGTCGACGTCTCGGTGACGAAGCCGGCCTTGCTCGCAACGACCTGGTGCTCGCCGGGCATCAGCAGCCGCGTCGCCTCGCCGGTGCCGTGCAGCAGCGACTTGCCGTCGAGCGTGACGTCAGCCTCCGGCACATCGCACGTCACGCGCAGGTGCGTCAGCTGGCCGTCGAGCAGCTTCTTGTACGTCACGGCCTGCGCGTAGCCGTCCGCGCCGAGCGGCGCATCGCCGAACTTCATCGCGGCCTCGAGATCCTCGTACGCCTCGAGCGGCTGATCGAGGTTGACGAGCGACACCGCCATGTTGAAGCGGATCGCGGGATGGTCCCAGTGCTTCACCGCCTCGCGGTACTTCGCGAGCGCCTGCGGATAGTGCGACTCCTCGAACTCGGCGTTGCCGGCGCGGTACAGCGCGAGCGCCGCTTCCTGCTCCGCCGACGCCACGCCCGCCGCCCACGGCTTGTCATCGGCGGACGCACGCGACACGAACAGCAGCACGAGCAACGCGCGCTTCATGGCATCACCTGCCTCGCGAGATCGATCAGCATGCCCGTGCAAGCGTCCGCGATCCGGACCGTCGCATCGTCGACGACGGTCACGCCGGTGAGGCAGCGCGTGACGCTCTCGGGGAACGTCGTGCGCTGCGCTCCGTAGATCGTGCTGACCGCGCTCGATCCCGCCGGCAGCAGCCGCACCGTCGTCGTCGATGTGACAAACAGGTTGCCGAGTGAATCGCACGTGACGCCCGAGGGCGCATCGACCGCGATGCCCGAGGAGCTAGGCGAGCCATCGCCGAGGACCGTCGAGATCATGCCGCCGCGGACGCGCCGCACGCGGTTGTTGCCGGTGTCGGCGATGTACAGATCGCTGCCACACGCCGCGACCGCCGTTGGCTTGAACAGCAGCGCCGTCGTGGCATCGACGTTTTCGCCGAGGTAGCCGATATGTCCGGGCGTGCCCGCAACGACGTGCACCGCCGTGTTCGTCAGGTCGACGGCCCGCACCGCGTGATCGCCGACATCCGCGACGTACAGCGTATGCGTCGTCGTATCGAGCGAGAGACCGGCCGCGGCGCGGAACCCGGCGACGAGCTGCGAGATCGTCCACGTGTCTGCATCCGCGGCGTCGACGACGTTCACGGCATCGATGTGGTCGCCCGCCGCCACGTAGAGCGTGTGGCTCGCCGGATCGAACGCGATGCCGCCGACGTCGGGATAATAGATGTCGCGATATCGCGCGAGCATTCCCGTTGGGCCTTGCTGGCGGTAGCGACCGACGACCATCTCGACCAGCGTCGGCCGCGTCGCCTCGACGATGCCGCCGATGCCGCCCGCGGTCAGCGTCATCGTCGGCGTCACGACGATCTGCTGCGGATCCGTCAGGCGCGCGATCGCGAGCGGGCCCATGCCATCGGGGAACACCTGACCCGCGATCGTCGCGATCGTTCCGCTGACCGCGTCGACCTTGCGCAGGTGGCCCTCGTTGTTCTCGAAGCCGTCGTCGATCATGTAGATGTTGCTGCTCGAATCGACCGCAACTCCGATCACGTTGTAGATGCCGGCCTGCGACGCCGGTCCGTGATCGCCGAGGAACGAATTCGTGTTTCCGGCGGCCGTGGTGATCGTCGTGCCCGTGATCTTGCGGATGCGTCCGTTGCCGAGGTCCGCGATGTAGATGCTGCCGCCCGCGACGGAGATCGACCACGGCTCGTGGAGCTGCGCCGCCGTCGCCAGGCCGCCGTCTCCGCCAAAGTTCGGGGTGCCGTCGCCGGCGCGCGTCGCGATCGTTCCGCTCGTGACGTTGACCTCGCGGATCTTGTTGTTGTTCATGTCGGCGATCAGCACGTTTCCGTCGATGTCGATCGCGACGTCCTGCGGCGAATTGAGATCCGCCGCGGTCGCCGGTCCGCCGTCGCCGGTCGCGCCCGGGGTGCTCACCTGGCCGGCGAAGCGCGTGATCACGCCGCCCGACACCTTGCGCACGACCTGGAAGTTGCGAACGGCGAGATACATATCGCCGTTGGCGGCGATCGCGATGCCGGTCACGCCACCGAGGTTCGCCGCGAGCGCGCTGCCGCCGTCACCGGAGTATCCGAATGCGCCGGCGCCCGCGACCGTCGAGATCACACCGGTCGCCGCCGCGATCTTGCGCACGCGGAAGCCTCCCGCATCGGCGATGAAGAGATTGTCGTTGGCATCGAACGCGATCGCCGTGATGCCCGGCAGATTCGCGGTGAGCCCCGGTCCACCGTCGCCGCCGGTGCCGCCGCCGGCGATGAGCGTCTGCGAGAATGCGTCGACGCGATACACCTTGTCGCTCATCGCGACGTAGACGCGCCCCTGCGAATCGGTGGCGAGGTCGATCGGATAGCCCCAATGCGTCGCGGTCAGTGGCTCGCCGATCACGCCGCTTCCCGGCGAACCGGTCCCCGCGATCGTGCGGATGATGTGCTGCGACGTCGCGTCGATCGAACGGATCACGTGGTTACGCCCGTCGACGACGACGAGCGCGTTCGTTGGCGAGAATGCCAGCTGCTCCGGTCCGTTCAGCGTCGCCGCGAGCGCAGGGCCGCCGTCGCCCGTGTAGCCCGTCGCGGTGCCGCTGCCGGCAAACGTCGCGATCTGCTGCGTCGTCGCGTCGACCTTCCGAACGACGTTGTATTGCCCGTCGCTGATGTAGACGTCGCCGTTCGCGGCGATCGCGATCCCGTCGGGCACGCCGAGCTGCGCCGATGTCGCCGGGCCGCCATCTCCACTGTTTCCCATGACGCCGGTGCCGGCGATCATCGTCAACACGCCGCCGCTATCGACCCGGTCGACACGGCCATTCTGGGCGGCGTAGAGCGTACCCGCGCCGTCGACAGCGAGTGCCTGGAGCTGCGACGTGGCGATCGCCGCCGTAGTCAGCGCACCGGTCGAATCGACCTTGTAGATCCGATCGAGCTGGTTATCGGCGACGTACACGTTGCCGAGCCCGTCGACCGCGATCACGCCGACGTGGAAGCTGAACGACGTCGCCTGCATGCCCTCGACGGGTTGCGTCGGCGGTCCCATCGGAATCGAGCCCGTGCCCGCGACCGTCGTGATGATGCCGGTCTGGGCGTCGATCCGGCGCACCTTGAGCTGCTCGGCGATGAACAGGTTTCCCAGACCGTCGATCGCGAGCCAGTGCGGCTGCGGAACACCCGCGAGCTCGGCCGGTCCACCATCACCCGAGCTCGTCTGCGACCCGGTGCCGGCGACGAGCGTGACCGCGCGGCTCGCCGCATCGACGCGCAGCACGCGGCTGAGCTCGTCGCAGATGTACAGGTTGCCGGCGTTGTCGGTCACCATGCCGCTCGGCAGCGCGAGCTGCGTGATCGTCGCCGTGATCGTGCTGCCGACGCCGGCGGTCACCGCCCACGTGGTCCGCCGACACGCGTCACAGCCGTCGGACGGATTCGTGTTGCCGTCGTCGCACGCCTCCTGCGGATCGACGACGCCGTCGCCGCACGTCTCGATCTTCTGGCAGTCCGCGCGGCAGCCGTCGCCCGACACGGTGTTGCCGTCGTCGCAGACCTCGGGCGGCGTGACGATGCCGTCTCCGCAGAAGCCCGCGACGACGCACAGCCCGCCGTTGCACACGCCCTTACCGCCGGCGAGGTCGCAGTGATCGCCATCGGCCTTGCCGTCACACGCGTGCAGCTGATCCGGATCGACACACGCGCCGCCCGCAGGCGCGCACACCTTCGACGCCGGGCACACCGTGCCGTCGTCGCAGACGGTCTCGTGCGCAGAGAAACAGCCGACGAGAAATAGCGAAACGAGTGCTCCCCAGCGCACGCTTCAACCACTGTCCCACGTGGACTGAGGCGCGGTCAATGCCCCGAGGCACGCCGCTTGCTGCATTCCTCGTCGGTGAATTCGTTTTCTCGAGTTGCTGCCTGGCCCCTCGCTGTGATGCTCGCGACGCTGTCGGTGTCGGGTATCACGCTACCCGGTCCGTACGCGCGCGAGCTCCCTGCGTGGATCGCGCAGGCGCGCGGGCAGGACTGGTTCGACCTGTGGATCGCCGTTCCGTGGCTCACGATCTGCGCGACGCGTGCACGCGACGGAGCGCGTACGTGGAGCCTCTTGCTGGCGGGGGCGTACGCGTACGTCGTGTACGCCCTCGCAATCCACGCGTTCGCGATCCACTTCAACGCACTGTTCCTCGTGTACTGCACGACGCTCGGCCTCGCCGGCTACGCGCTGATCGCACTCGCGCTCGAGCTCGCGGCGACCGAGGACCGCGTCGATCGCCGTGCCGCGCATCTCGGCGGCGGTCTGCTCGTGACGCTCGGCGCGCTGTTCGGTGCGCTGTGGCTCGCCGAGGACGTCCCCGCGATGATGACGGGCGTCACGCCGACGGCGCTCGGAGACACCGGGCTGTTCACGAATCCCGTGCACGTGCTCGACCTCGCGTTCGTGCTGCCCGCCCATGCGCTCGCGGGCGTGTGGCTGTGGCGCCGCCACCGCACGGTGCTCGCGCAGGTCGTGCTCGCGTTCGGGATCGTATGGGCGGCGTCGATCGGCGCGATGGTCGTCGCAACGGGCGCCGCTCCCCTTGCCGTCGGGATGTTCGTCGCGGCCGCCGCGAGCGCGGTCGTGTTCGTGCGCGTGCGGCGCTACCGAGATGCGACATCCTCGCGCGTCATCGCGGCCGAGCCGTAGACGACGTACGTGCCTGCGGATTTCTTGTCGCAGGTGATCGCGATCTGGTCGACGCGGACCGCGTAGCCGAGGTCGACAAACGCGTTCTCCTTGCGCTGATCGAGGTGCGCGTCGATGTCGATCACCTTCACGCGGGGCTGCTTGCCGTAGGTGATGACGCGCACTTGTCGCACGACGACGGTGCCGGTCGCGCGCTGAATGCGCAGCATCCGCAACCACGTGTCCTCCTCGACATCGATGTACTCGGTGCCGTACGCGGTCGGCGTCGGCGTCGCGAGCTGGAACCACCCGTGATGAATGGGACGATCCTCGCCGGTCGGCGGGACGCGATGGTCAGGCTCGCCGGTCGCCGTCCCGGGCGCGATTGCGAGCGCGAACAGCAAGAATGGAGCGAGCCGCATGCCCGCTCGCGCTGCATCGTGCGTGCCCGCTACACGTGCGCAGTTGCTGCGCCCGATCGATCAGCGCCGGCGACGGTCGTGATGGCGCGGCGGGCGCTGCGGTGGCCGTTGCTGCGGGCGTGGCGGCTGCGACGGCGGCGGCTTCGGTCCGCCCTTCGGCAACAGCGGCGCGATCTCCGCCGGCGACAGCTGACGCCAGCGGCCGAGCGGAAGCTCGCCGAGCTTGATGTGCATGATGCGCACGCGCTGGAGCGCCTCGACGGTGTAGCCGAGCGCCTCGCACATGCGGCGGATCTGGCGGTTGAGGCCCTGCGTCAGCACGATGCGGAACAGCTTCGGCCCGAGGCGGTCGACGCGGCACGGCTTCGTCGTCGCGTCGGAGAGGCGAACGCCCGCCGACATCTGCTCGATGAACGCCGCGTCGTACGCGCGATCGACGGCGACGACGTACTCCTTCTCGTGGTTGTGCTCGGCGCGCAGGACCTCGTTGACGATGTCGCCGTCGTTAGTGAGCAGGATCAGGCCCTCGGAGTCCTTGTCGAGGCGGCCGATCGGGAAGATCCGCTCGGGGTGATTGACGAAGTCGACGATGTTGCCGGCGACGTGGCGCTCGGTCGTGCAGGTGATGCCGGTCGGCTTGTTGAGCGCGATGTAGACCGGGCGCGCCTTCTTGCGGGCCGCGCCGACGCGGTCGCCGTCGAGGCGCACATCGTCGCCGTCCTCGACCTGGGTGCCGAGCGCGGCCGGTTTGCCGTTGACGGTGACGCGACCCTCGGAGATCAGCTCGTCGGCCTCGCGGCGCGAGCAGGCGCCGGATTCACTGAGGAACTTGTTGAGACGCACGCACGGGGAACCTACCGCGACCGGGACAGATTCGCCGTGCTGTGGTGTTGTATGTGCGTGCTCAAGTGGCTCGTGGTCGTGTGCTTCGCGTGTCACGGCGTGCCGGCGGCGCCGCCCGCGACCGAATATCGCGGCGCGCAGTGGTTCGACGGCGAGCAGTTCGTCGCGCGCACGATGTGGGTCGTCGGCGACCGGTTCGTCGAGCGCAAACCGTCGCGCGTCGCGCACGTGGTGGATCTCGCGGGCAAGTTCGTCGTGCCGCCGTACGGCGAGGGGCACAACCACTGGCTCGAGCCGGCGCTCGTCGACGCGTACGTGGCCGCGAACCTGCGCGGCGGCATCTTCTACGTGCGCGACATGTCGACGCCGTTTCACGACGCGATCCGCCCGCACGTCAACACGCCGGCATCGGTCGACTACATCGCCGCGCATCAGGGCTTCACCGGGCCCGACGGCCATCCGCTCGAGCTGATCGGGATGCTCGAGAAGATGCGCGTCATCCCGGCGGGGACGAACGACGCGATCGTCGTCGCGAGCGAGGCAGATGTCGATCACGCGTGGCCCGTGCTCGTCGCGAGCAAGCCGGACTTCATCAAGCTCTTCCTCGTGCACTCCGACGAGTACGCCGCGCGGCTCACTGGCGCGCCACTCGGCAAGAAGGGTATCGATCCCGCGCTCGTGCCGGGCATCGTACGGCGCGCGCACGCGGCTCACCTGCGCGTCGCGGCGCACATCGAGGATGCGGCGGACTTTCACACGGCGATCGCAGCGGGCGTCGACGACATCGCGCACATGCCGTTCGTCGAGGATCCAGCCGAGACCTATCGGCTTGCCGACGTCGATGTGGCCGCCGCATGCGCGCGCGGCGTGACGGTCGCGACGACGTTCGACTGGATGAACGACGGCAAGGACGCGTGGATCGAGGTCGAGCGCGCGAACCTCGCGGCGCTGCGCACGCACGGCTGCCCGATCGTGATCGGCACCGACCTGTTCCGGCAGACGGCGGCCAAGGAAGTCGATCTGATCATCGAGAAGCACCTGATGACGAACCTCGAGCTGCTGGTCGCGTGGAGCGTGACGACGCCGCTGGTGATCTTCCCCGGCCGCCAGATCGGCCGCCTTGCCGATGGCGCCGAGGCGAGCTTCCTGGTGCTCGGCGGCGACCCGCTCGCGGATCCGAAGAACCTCCACGCGATCACGCTGCGCGTGAAGCAAGGACGCGAGGTCGTGCCGGGCAGCGCCGTGCTGCCGCCGATCGGCGAGTGGGGCGCGCCCAGCAAGTAGGGCGTTCTCGGCAACTAGGTCGGCCCTCGTCGATGCGCTACGCTGGGGCGGCGTGCGCCTGCTCCTGATCACGCCGCCGATGACCCAGCTCAATACGCCGTACCCTGCGACGGCGTACCTGACGGGCTTTCTGCGCGCGAACGGGCCGGCGGATCTCGTGGTCGCGCAGGCCGATGCGGCGCTGGAGCTGTTCCTGCGCGTGTTCAGCAAGGCGGGGCTGCAGCGCGTACTCGACGAATTGCGCGCGCGGGCCGCCGAGACCGACGACGCACCGCCGCCGTCGATCGCGCACTTCCTGGCCGAGGGGCCGCGCTACGTCGCGACGGTCGATGCCGTCGTGCGCTTCTTGCAGGGCCGCGATCCGGGGTTCGCGCTGCGGATCGCGGCGCGCGACGTGCTGCCCGAGGGGCCGCGGTTCGCCGCGATCGACCAGGGCCCGGGCGCGCGCGACGAGGATCCGCTGGCGTGGGCGTTCGGCGTGCTCGGCACGCATGACCGCGCGAAGCACCTCGCGAGCCTCTACATCGATGATCTCGCGGATGTCATTCGCGACGGCATCGCACCGGACTTCGAGCTCGCGCGCTATGCGGAACGGCTCGCCGCGAGTGCGCCGACGTTCGATGCGCTCGAGGAGGCGCTCGATGACGAGCCAACGATCATCGACCAGATCCTCGACGAGCTCGCCGCGGATCTGTACGCGCGGCACACGCCGGATGTCGTCGGGCTGACCGTGCCGTTTCCGGGCAACGTGTACTCGGCGCTGCGGATCGCGCGCGTGATGCGCGAGCGCGGAGCGAAGGCGATCCTCGGCGGCGGCTACGTCAACACCGAGCTGCGCGAGCTTGCCGAGCCGCGCGTGTTCGACTACGTCGACTTCATCACGCTCGATGCGGGAGAGGCACCGCTACTCAGCGTGCTCGATCATCTGCGCGATCCAGCCAAGCCGCTGTTCCGCACGTACGTCCGGAAGGCGGACCGTGTCGTGCTCGAGACCGATGCGCGGCACGACGTGCCGTTCGTCGCAGCCGGCACGCCGACCTACGCGGGACTGCCGCTCGATCGCTACGTGTCGCTCGTCGAGATGCTCAACCCGATGAACCGGCTGTGGTCGGACGGCCGGTGGAACAAGCTGACGATCGCGCACGGCTGCTACTGGAAGCAGTGCACGTTCTGCGACGTCACGCTCGACTACATCTCGCGCTACGAGCGCGCGCCCGCCGATCTGCTCGTCGATCGGATCGAAGCGATCGTCGCCGAGACCGGGCAGACCGGGTTTCACTTCGTCGACGAGGCGGCGCCGCCGGCCGCCCTCGAGGCGCTCGCGACGCGGCTGATCGAGCGCGACGTCGTGATCACGTGGTGGGGCAACATCCGGTTCGAGAAGGCATTCACGCCGGAGCTGTGCAAGCTGCTCGCGCGCTCGGGATGCGTCGCGGTGTCGGGCGGGCTCGAGGTCGCGAGCGATCGGCTGCTCGAGCTGATGAAGAAGGGCGTCACCGTCGAGCAAGTCGCCCGCGTCACTCGCGCGTTCGCCGATGCGGGCGTGATGGTCCACGCGTACCTGATGTACGGCTTCCCGACGGAGACCGCCCAGGACACGATCGATGCGCTCGAGCGCGTGCGCCAGCTGTTCGCGGAAGGCTGCGTGCACTCGGCGTTCTGGCACCGGTTCGCGGCGACTACGCACAGCCCGATCGGCCAGCAGCCGGAGCTGTTCGGCATCACGCTGCGCAAGCCGCCCGCCATCACGTTCGCGAAGAATGACGTCGCGTTCGACGATCCGACCGGCACCGATCACGACTTCTTCGCCGACGGTCTGCGCAAGGCCGTCTACAACTACATGCACGGCCTCGGCCTCGACGCCGACCCGCGCACGTGGTTCCCGCGCCGCGGCAAGGTCCCGCGCGCGACGGTGCCGCCAGATCTCGTCAAGCAGGCGCTTCAGGTCAGGTAGCGCGACTCGAGGTGCGTCTTGAAGTGCGCAGGGTCGAGCGGACCGCCGCTCGCGCGCCGGCACAGCTCGTCGGTCGGATACCGGCTCGCCTGCTCCCAGATGTTCGCCTGCAGCCAGTCGAACACGCCGGAGAAGTCGCCGCGGGCGATGTCGGCATCGAGCGACGGCCGCTTCGCGCGCATCGTCGCGAACCACTGCGCCGCGTACATCGCGCCGAGCGTGTAGCAAGGGAAGTAGCCGAACGCGCCGCCCGGCCAGTGAACGTCCTGCATCGGGCCGTTCGTGAAGTTGCCGCGCGTGTCGATGCCGAGCAGCGACTGCATCTTGTCGTCCCACAGCGCGGGGATGTCATCGACCTCGAGGTCGCCCTCGACGAGCGGCCGCTCGATCTCGTAGCGCAGGATGACGTGCGCAGGGTACGTGACCTCGTCGGCGTCGACGCGGATGTAGCCGGGCTCGACCTTCGTGTAGAGGCGGAACAGATTGTCGGGCTCGAACGCCGGCTGCGCGCCGAACGCCTCGATCAGCAGCGGCGACAGCACGCCGAGGAACGCGCGGCTGCGCCCGAGCTGCATCTCGAACGACAGGCTCTGGCTCTCGTGGATCGCCATCGATCGCGCCTCGCTGATCGGCTGGCCGAGCCACGCGCGCGGACGGTTCTGCTCGTAGCGGCCGTGCCCGGTCTCGTGGATCGTGCCCATCAGCGAGCCGGCGAAGTCGTCGTCGGTGTAGCGCGTCGTCAGGCGCACGTCCTCGGGGACGCCGCCTGAGAACGGGTGCGGGCTGACGTCGAGGCGGCCGGCGTCGAAGTCGAACGCGAGCAGCTTCATCACCCGCTCGCACAGCGCGCGCTGCGCTGCGATCGGAAACGGTCCCTTCGCCGCGATCGCGGGCTGCTTTGCCTGGCGCGCGCGGATCTCGCGGATCAGCCCGGGCAGCCACTGCTTCACGGCGCCGAACACGCGATCGACCTCGGCCGCGCGCATCCCGGGCTCGAAGCGATCCATCAGCGCGTCGTACTTCGACAGCCCCGTGCTCTTCGCGAGCAGCTCCGCCTCGCGACGGACGCACGTCACGACCTCGCGCAGCAGCGGCGCGAACGTCTTCCAGTCGTTCGCCGGGCGCAGCGTGCGCCACGCATGCTCGCAGCGCGAGGCGGCCAGCGACGACGCGACGACGAGCTCCTCGGGCAGCGCGTTCGAGTTGCGCCACACGCGGGTTATCTCGCGCAGGTTCGCGCGCTGGATGTCGTCGAGCGATTCACCCTCGGCGGCGGCGAGCTGATCCTTCAGCTCGGGCGCGGTGCGCAGCCGGTGGAGCAGCGCGGCGAGCTCGCCGAGCGCAGCGGCCCGGGCCTCGTTGCCGTTCGGCGGCATGTACGTCGAGTGGTCCCAGCTGACGATCGCCTGCAGGTGCTCGAACCGGTAGATGCGCAGGAACGCCGCGGCGAGCGCGTCGTAGGCAGGGTGGTTGCTCACGCCGCGACTGTACGCGAGGATGCGCACGTGCGGTTTGCCTGGCTCTTGTTGATCGCGTGCGGCTCGACGCCCTCGACTCCGAAAGATCCGTTCGCGACCGGTACGTGCGATTCGCACTGGCAGGCGAACGGCTTCACGAGCTGCGACGAGGGCTGCGTCGACTCCGCGAAGGTGCTCGGCGCGACCGGCCCGGCGTGCGCGGCGATGCTCGAGAGCGGGAGCGCGTTCCAGTGCGTCGCGACGTTCGCGTTCGGCAGCGCGACCGGCTGCTGCGCTTCCGACAAACCGAACCTATACTTCGCCGAGTGTCCGTAGCCTGGAGAGCCGCCTGGAAGGTCGCGCGCGCCGCGGCCACGCCGTGGATGCGCCGCGAGCTCGATCGCGCGAAGAAGCTCCTGCTCGGACCGCCGCGCGACCTCACGATCCCGCGCGCGTCGATCGATCAGGCGCTCGCCGACGCCGCGCCACCGGGCGTTCCCTACGATGCCGCCGTGCTGCCGAGCGAGGTGCTGCGCGCGCGCTTCCCCGAAGGTCCACCGGTGCGGCGCGGCCGCCACCTCGTCGGCAAGTTCCGCATGACTCACCGCGAGGTGCCGACGCCGGCGGTGCTCGTGTTCGCGCTCTACAGCGACGTCGCGGCCGACTACTTCGTCGAGTCGATGGCGGCCGACATCGCGGCGGCGCTCGACCGCGCGCACGGCAAGGGGACTGCGCTCGCCGACACGCAGGCCGACATCCCGACGATCCTCAAGGAATTCGCCGTCGCGGCCGGCCTCGGCGTGATCGGCAAGAACGCGCTCTTCTTCTCGCGCCAGTTCGGCTTCAACTGCAAGCTCGCCGTCGTGTTCCTGAACGCGCCGGTCGATCGCTACGACGCCGCGCCGACCAACACCGAGTGGAAGCTCGCCGATTGCACCGGCTGCACGCTGTGCGTCGAGGCCTGCCCCGTCGGCGCGTTCGACGACTTCCGCATGAACAAGGTCGAGGACTGCGATCGCATGATCGCCGCCGACTACTTCGGCCCGCGCCGCGATCACATGTGTCGCGCGTGCATCACGCGCTGCCCGGTCAGCAACGACGTGCTCAAGCTCCGCCGCTCCGAGGGCGCGCCGCAGCGCCTGTTCTGGGACAACGAGGCGCAGCTGTCGCTCGCGGCGGATCTGTTCATGTACAAGCCATCGTTCTGGGTGTGGGTGCTCCAGCGCTTCTACTACGGCGCCTCGATGCGCGGCCGCCCCGAGCGCGAGCGCAAGAGCCCGAGCGATGCGCTGACGTCGTCGGTGACGGTGGCAACCAGCGATCGCACGCGCGACGGCTGGCGGATCACGGCGCGCAAGAAGCGGTGAGCGCCGGCAACGCCCGGCACGCCCCTGGTTCGACCACTGTCGCACGCGCATGCTGGCTCGCATGCCCGGCCTCACGTCGCTGATCGCGCTGCTCACGCTCGGCGGCGGCGCCGACACGATCGACCACGACACCCAGGGCACGGTCGCGGCCGATGCGCTCGTCGGCACGCGCGAGGTCGACAACCAGGTGCTCAGCCAGGCGACCGCCGGTGCGTCAACCGAGCTGCGCGGCTCGGAGCTGTCGGCGAGCGGCGCCGCGCGCTGGGACGCGGGCTACGATCTCCACCACGGCGAGCAGATGCAGCTGCTCAGCGTGTGGCTCGACGGCGGCCTCGGCAAGCGCCCTGCCCTCGATGCGCGACGCGATGTCGACCGCGAGCGCTATGCGACGACGAGCGTCGGCTTTCTGATCGCGCCCGCGTTCAGCGCCGACGTCACCCATCACGTGACGATGTTCCGCTTCGGCTTCG
>JAFAOG010000509.1 GCA_019237945.1 Deltaproteobacteria bacterium
TGGCCGTAGGTGACGTCCTTGTTCCACTTGAGGTCGAACATGCTCGGGACGTCCTGGAGGTACATCGCGAGGCGCTCGACGCCGTAGGTCAGCTCGCACGTCACCGGGAGCAGGTCGATGCCGCCGGCCTGCTGGAAGTACGTGAACTGCGTGACCTCCATGCCGTCGCACCAGACCTCCCAGCCGAGTCCCCACGCGCCGAGCGTCGGCGACTCCCAGTCGTCCTCGACGAAGCGGATGTCGTGCGCGGCCGGATCGAGACCGATCGCGCGCAGCGAGTCGAGATAGAGCTCCTGCACGTTGAGCGGCGACGGCTTGAGGCCGACCTGGAACTGGTAGTACGCGCCGGCGCGGTTCGGATTCTCGCCGTAGCGACCGTCGCCGGGACGCCGGCAGAACTGCGCGAACGCCGCGTTCCACGGCTCGGGACCGAGGACCCGCAGGAACGTCGCGGGGTGGAACGTTCCCGCGCCGACCTCGACGTCGACGGGCTGCTCGATCACGCAGCCGCGTTCTGCCCAGAACTTCTGGAGCGTGAAGATCAGGTCTTGCAGGTACATGCGCCGGCGGGACCCTACCGTCGGCAGCCGACTTGGTCAAGCCGGGATCATGAGCTAAGTGCGCCAGATGACTTGACGTTCTCCGGTTGTGCCAGCTAGCGTGATCGCATGCGTCGGGAGCTGTGCCTGCTCGCCCTGATTCCAGGGTGCTCGCTCGTTCTCGATTTCTCCGACAAGGCGATTCCCAAGGACGCGATGACCGACGCGCCCTACACCGCCGACGAGTGCGCGTACAAGGAACCGAACGACTCGTTCGACACCGCGGCCGTGATCACGACCGCCGACACCGGGCCCGCCGCACTGTGCGCCGACGACCCGGGCGACTTCTACAAGATCACGATCGCCGGCGCGACGAAGGTGACGTTCGCGATCCAGTTCACGAACCGGCCCGGCGGCGACCTCGACCTCGAGCTGCTCGACAGCACGGGCGCGCAGAAGAGCATCTCGCGCGGCTTTGGCGACGGCGAGACTATCGTGTGCCCCGGCGCGGCGCCGCCGTGCAGCGCGCTCACCGACGGTGATTACATCATGCGCGTCTTCCCCGCCGTGCAGGGCGCGGTCAACGCGTACACGTTCAGCGTGCAGGTCCAATAACGATCGGCATCCCGCCACGCGGCGGAATGACGAGCTTCTTGCCGTCGAACCACACCTCGCGCGCCGCGCTCGCCGTGCTCGTGATCCGCGTCTGCGCGCCCTGGTGCGTGACCTGGAGATCCGGATCCTCGTGCAGCGGCAGGCGCAGCGCGGTCGCGTCCTGCTTGCGCGTCTGTTGCGAAAGCAGCGCGACGTACGAGTCGGCGGTGACGCGGATGTCGCCCGGCGGCAGCCACGTGCCGGGCAGCTCGAGCCACACCCACACGCCGGGGTCGGCGGCCTCGTCGGTCGGCGCGCGGTCGTAGCGATCGCGCAGTGCACCGGGCACGTCGTGCGGATCGATCTGGAACGTCGCGGCGGTGCCGTCGAGCGGAACGTCGCGGCGCGCGACCTCGTGCGGCGCGTGCTCGCCGCCCGGCGCGGCGTCGTAGATCGCGACATCGGCACGGCCGCCCCACGCCGGCGTGCGCACCTCGAACGCGCTCGCGACGCGCGCCTTGGTGGTCTGGGCGTCGAAGAAGATCGCGTGCTGCGCCGTGTAGTGGATCGCGGTCGTCGCGTAGACGAGGCGCACGCGATGGCGGCCGCGCGCGCCGGTCACCGCGCACGTGATGCTCGAGCCGCCGGCGAGCTCGCGGTGGCACGCGCCGACGTCGAGATCCGACTCGATCTGCAGCGACGCGAGCGACACGCCCGGCTCGAGGCGATCGAGGACGAGCGCGCGCCCCGTGTCGACGTCGAGGTCGCGGCGATCGTCGACGATCGAGAACGTGTCGTAAACGGCGATCGAGATGCCGGGCGACGGAATCGGCGGCGGCGCCGGCGCGCGGGGATGACACGCGGCGAGCGCGAGCGCCACGAGGCGACGCACTACTCTTCCGTGGCGACCGTGTCGCCGATCAGCGTCGCGACCTCGCGCACCTCGGCCTTGCCGGAGAGCACGGCGGCGACGCCGGTCAGCACCGGCAGGCGTGCCTTGAGCTGCTTCGCGAGCTGCGCACCGGCGAGCGCGGCGCGGGCGCCCTCGGTGCGTTCGGCCTCGGCGGTCATCACGCCGTCGGCGAGCCGCTTGCCGAGCTTGTAGTCCTCGCTGCGATCGCTCGCGCGCACGAGCAGGTTGCCGAGACCCGAGAGCCCGCCGAACGTCTTCTGCTGGCCGCCCGCGGCGACGACGAGCCGGCCCGCCTCGGCAACGGCGCGCGTGATCAACACGGCGCGCGGCCCCGCGCCCATGCCGAGGCCGTCGCACAGCCCGAGCGCGACCGTGTACGCACCGGCCAGCGCGCTCGCGAGCTCGACGCCGGCGAGATCCTTGCTGCCATAAAGCCGCAGCGCGGGCGGCGCGTTGAGCAGGCGGCGCGCCTCGTCGACGACCTCGTTGAAGCTCGACGCGCACACCATCGACGCGAACTCGCCCTCCGCGAGATCCTGCGGCAGCGCGGGACCGGCGAGCACGCCGATCTTCAGCGTCGGCAGCCCGAGCGACATCACCTCGCTGACGCGTTCGTTCGTCGGCGTCGCGAGTGCGCCGATCGCGTGGACAACGATGTGGCTGCCGTCGAGGTACGCGCCGAATTCTTTCGCGCGATCGCGGACGTCGGTCGAGCTGACCGCCATCACGAGGAACCGCGCTTCTTGCGCGAGCCGCTTCGGATCCGCCGTCGCCTCGAGCGGCTGGGGCAGCGGCGCGCTCGGCAGCCGCGGACACACGCGCTTCATGTTGATCGACGAGACGACCTGGTGGTCGCGCGACCACAGCACGACCTGCTTGCCGGCGCGCGCCAGCACGCTCGCGAGCGCGGTGCCGAACTGACCGGCGCCGACGATGCCGATCGTATCCGAGCGCTTCACGACGAAGACTCCGGCGGGATGTGCGCGGTGCGGTTCTGGTAGTAGTAGATCAGCTTCTTGTCGGCGAGCTCGAGCGTGTCGCCGTTGCGCACGACCGCCGGCCGCGTGTGATAGGTCGACAGCCCGCGCACGGCATCCTCGACCTTCTCGGCGTCGGTCTGGTGCGCGTAGTGCGGATGCTCGGCGCCCCACTCGGGATGCGCGGCGAGGCGCGTGCGCAGGCGCTTCATGCCGGCGAGCGCGGTCTCTACCGGCATCGCGTGCTCGGCGATCCGCAGCAAGCGATAGATGTCGCGCGTGCCGGCGCGGCGGGCGAGCTCGTCGTAGAGGACGCGCGCGAGCAGGTGCGTCGAGTGGAACACGGTCAGCTTCGGGTAGACCTGGACGAGCCGGCGGCCGAGCGCGCGCGTGTACTCGGCGTCGCGCTGATCGTCGTCGGTGACCTCGCCGTCGGCGCCGCGCACGAAGCTCGCCGGATCGACGATGCGTCCGGCGCGATCGATCGATTCGCCGTCGTCGGTGATGTCGTTGCCGAACGGATCGAACGGGCGACCGAACCGCACGATCACCGAGCCTTCGTGCGCGAGGATCTTGCGGAAGAACTCGACGATGCGGCCGACGCGCGAGAATTCGTCGTCGGTGATGATGTAGCGGCTCTTGCCGGTGTCGGCGAGGTAGTCGTCGATCAGCGTCTCGGCCTCGAGCACGAGGCGGTAGTTGATCGTCGCGGGGACGATGTAGAGCCGCTTGTTCGGCTTGCCCTCGCGGACGAGGTTCTTGTACGCGGTGACCGTCGTGCCGAGCAGGCCGAGCTTCAGGTGATTCTCGACGACGTTGCTGCGGCAGCGCGTGCCGCCCGGGAAGAACAGCGAGTGGTAGCCGTGCTCGAGCAGCACGGTCGAGTACTCCTTGAGCACGTCCTTGTAGAGCTCGAACTTGAGCCGGCGATCGACGCGATACGCGCCGAGGTTGCGCATGAAGAACGAGATGAACGGGTTCGTGAAGAGGTTCTTGCCGGCGCCGTACGTCGTCGGTGGGAGGCCGGCGCGGAGCAGGCCAAAGCCGATCGCCGGCGAGTCCATGTTCGAGCTGTGCGTCGGCGTCACGACGATCGTGCCACGCTCGGCGCACGCGCGCGCGATGTCGATCTCGCCGTCGGCGGCGATCCGCTGGTCGAGGTTGGTGAGCGCGGCCCAGCCCTGACGCACCGTCGTCATCGGCGAGAACACGAGGTTGAGCAGCGACGGCCCGACGCCGGTCGCGAACTTGTAGACGCGCGGATCGAAGTTGCCGACGACGTCGCGCCCGTAGTGCCGCACGAGATCGCGCAGCTCGGACTGCTTCTCGTCGTCGGACATCGTCATCAGGCGGCGCGACAGATCGCGCCACTTGTCGGCGGCTCCGTTCTTGTGCTCGAGGCGCTTGATCTCGCAGTACGCGACGTCGTTCAGCACGTACTCGAGCGACGCATCGCCGCCGGCGCGGGACTCGGCGACCCGCCGGGCGACGACCCGGCGTTCGACCTCCGCGAGCAGCCGTTCGCGGTCGGCGTTGAACCTCTCGAGGCGGTTTTCGGCTTCCCGGACCGGCCGGTCGCTCGCCATAGAAAGAGCTGTAACACACTGCAGAAACCCGAAGATCGTCCTAGAGGCTTGCAGGGAGGCCCTGTGATATGGTCTTCATTAAGTGACGCGGCGGGCTCTACAGTCAGAGCCGGCCGGCGGCGAGCAGGGATGGTCCTTTGACCAAGCGTCCGGCCACCAAGAGTAGCCCGAAGAAGAAGACAGAGACCGCGGCGAAGGCGACGAAAGCCAAGGCCAAGAGCACGGCTGCGCGCGAAATCTCCGACGACGACGACGAGGCGGACGAGGACGCCGCGCCGGCTCCGAAGAAGTCGCGCTCGAAGAAGACCGCGGAGAAGACCGAGAAGGCGGCAGCGTCCCAACCGGTGCGCCCCGCGTATGATCTCAGCGGCCCGGTCCCGCCCGAGGGCAAAGGCCTCCCGCCAAAAGTCGGCGCGCTGCTCGCCGTCGGGCAGAAGGCGCTCGGCATCAAGAACTTCCGGCCGGGCCAGGCCGAAGCGTTCGATCACCTGCTCGCCGGCGAGGACCTGCTCGCGGTCATGCCGACGGGCTCGGGCAAGTCGCTGCTCTACCAGCTGACGTCGCTCGTCGTGCCGGGCGTGACCGTCGTCGTCAGCCCGCTGATCGCGCTGATCAAAGATCAGCTCGACAAGATGACGAGCAAGGGCGTCGCGGCGTGCAAGGTCGACTCGACGTTGACCGTCAAGCAGCGCCGCGAGGTCGACGAGATGGTTCGCTCGCCCGGCGGCAAGCTGCTGCTGACGACGCCCGAGCGCATGGCGGACCCCGACTTCCGCGTGTTCTTGCGCGAAGCGTGTGGTGGCGTCGGCGTGTCGCGGTTCGTCGTCGACGAGGCGCACTGCGTCTCGCAGTGGGGCCACGACTTCCGGCCCGCGTACCTGTCGCTGCGCAAGGCGATCGAGGACGTCGGCAATCCGCCGATCCTCGCGACGACCGCGACCGCGCCGCCGCACGTCCGCGACGACATCCTGTTCCAGCTCGGCATGGAGAAGGCGACGATCGTCACGACGACGTTCGATCGTCCGAACCTCCACTACGAAGTGATCACCTTCTCGGACGAGGACGAGAAGATGAAGACGCTGGTCACGCTGCTCAAGAAGCTGCCGCGACCGGGCATCGTGTACTGCGCGACCGTCAAGAAGGTCGAGGAGCTCTACGAGTCGCTGACGCGCTGGGGCGTCCCGACGGCGAAGTATCACGGCCGCATGAACAAGGGCGAGCGCGACGACTCGCAGAACCAGTTCATGGCGTCGAGCGAGCTCGTCATGGTCGCGACGAACGCGTTCGGCCTCGGCGTCGACAAGGCGAACATCCGCAACGTCCTGCACTATCACGTGCCCGGATCGCTCGAGGCGTACGCGCAGGAAGCCGGCCGCGGCGGTCGCGATGGCAAGCCCGCGCGCTGCGTGCTGCTGTTCTCGCCCGACGACGTCGCGATCCAGGAGTACTTCCTCAGCGGCACGTATCCGACCAAGCGCCAGGTCAAGATGGTGTTCGAGGCGCTCGAGTCGTTCGGCAAGGCGATCGGCACGACCGTCGAGAGCGAGCCGAACGTCGCGAACGTCGCGCTCGCGAGTGGTGTCGGCCAGCAGCGCACGCGCACGGTGCTGTCGCTGCTCAAGGACGAGAAGTTCATCACCGAGAAGGACGGCGGGCTGTTCTACGTCGCCGACCCGCCGCCCGAGATGGACGAGCTGATGGAGCGCGCGAAGCAGTACGAGATGCGCCGCATCGCGGACCGCCAGCGCCTCGACTCGCTGCTGACGTACGTCAAGGCACCCGGCTGCCGCAACCAGGTCATCCTCGAGTACCTCGGCGAGCCCGAGCCGCCGCGCTGCGGCCGCTGCGACAACTGCCTGCGCTCGCGCGAAGCCGCGCTCGCCGCCTCGACGGAAGCGACGCGCCTCGGCGCCCGCCTGACGCGCGAGCTCGACGAGGATCAGGTCGAGCAACCGAAGCCTCGCCGCGAGATCAAGGCGCGCATCGTTCGCATCGATCAGCCGCAGCCGGATGCAGGAGCCGCCGCTGCCGGCTCCGCGGCCGCGCCTGCCGCCGCCGCACCTGCGCAGCCGTCGACCGTGCTGCGCCGCCAAAAGCCAGGGGCACCCGGCGCGCCCGGTGTGCCGACCGCGGCAGGAACGCCGCCGCATGGCACGCCGATCGTCGGCAAGCCGGCGCCCGCAGCCTCGCCCGCCGTCGCGACGCGCAAGCCCGCGGGCGCCGCGCCCGCCGTCGAAGCGAAGAAGCCCGACGCGAGGCGGGCCGCCGTCGAGTCGAAGCCCGTCGTCGAGACCAAGCAGCCGGCCGTCGAGGCGAAGAAGCAGATCGCGCCCGGCGACGACGAGGAGTACGACGACGACCTCGACGATGACGAGGACGACGACGAGGTCGAGGTCGAGGTCGACGAGAACGGCAATCCGATCGAGGTCGACGAGGACGACGACGACTTCGATGACGAAGACGACGACGACCTCGACGATGACGAGGACGACGACGACCTCGATGACGACGAGGACGACGACGAGGACGACGACGATGACTACGAGGTCATCGACAAGACCGCGGCGCAGCTCGCCGAGGAAGGCCTCGAAGGCACCGGCGAGATCACGGTGCTCGCGCGCAAGCGCGTACCCAAGCAGCCGAAACAACGGCCGCAGCGCCCCGAGGACACGACGAGTGCGTCGGCCGCCGAAGCGCGTCGTCGCCGGCGACGGCGTCGTCGCAAGCGTCGCGCGATGCTGCCGCCGAAGGCCGCGTTCGTCACGCCGGTGCTGTCGACGGCAGCTCCGATCCCGGAGGCGCAGCCGCGCCGGCCCGGTGGCGGTGGCGGCGGTGGCGGCCCGGTGATCGAGTACGTGCGCGGTCCGATGCGGATCGCGGCCGCGCCGGTCGCATCGGCGAACCCGAACGACGCTGGCGTCATGCGGCGCGGCAAGAAGCGCAGCCGCTGGGAACGCGGCCCGGGTGGACGCGGCGGCGGTGGCGGCGGCGGCGGCTTCCGCGGCGATCGTCCGCGGTTCGATCAGCGCCCCGGCGGACCCGGTGGTCCCGGCGGCGGCGGATGGCAGGGCGGTCCCGGCGGCGGCAACGGCCAGCCCGGCGGGAACGGTCAGGGTCCCGGCAATGGCGAGCCGGGCGAGCGTCGTCGGCGTCGTCGGCGTCGTCGGCGTCGCGGCGGCAACCCG
>JAFAOG010000530.1 GCA_019237945.1 Deltaproteobacteria bacterium
TGCGCCAGATCGAGCGGTTCTTGATCAGCTGGTGGCCGGCGAGGTGATCTGCGAACACCTCGCCGAGGATCGCGAGCGTCGTGTCCTCGTCGGCGTTCGCGAGGCCGGCCGCGCGCCACGTCGGCTCCTTGCACTCGACGATGAACGTCGAGCCATCCGCGTGGTAGCGGTACGCGTGCACGCGAAACAGGCCGTGCGCGGTCTCCTTGAAGAGGAACGTGAACGCGCGGTACGGCACCGTACAGCCGAGCCACACGAACTTGTTCGGCCGCACGTCGACGTCCGGCCGCAGCTCCGCGGCCAGCGCGTCGCGCACCCAGCTCGCCACGCCATCGCAGCCGATCACGACGTCCGCGCTGCGCACCTCGGCGAGCGACGTCACCTCGTGCTCGAACTCGACGCGCACGCCGAGCGCGGCCGCGCGGCCCTGGAGGATCTGCAGCAGCGTCTTGCGCTCGAGCCCGCAGAAGCCGTGGCCCGTCGAGCGCAGGACCTCGCCGCCGACGTGGATCTCGATGTCGTCCCAGCGCGCGAACCGCGACGTGATCTGCGCGTGGGTCTCGGGATCCGCGGCTGCGAGGTGCCCGAGCGTCGCATCGCTGAACACGACGCCGAAGCCGAACGTGTCGCTCGGGCGGTTGCGCTCGTAGATCACGACGTCGTGCTCGGGAGCGCGCCTCTTGACGAGGATGCCGAGGTACAGGCCGGCAGGGCCGCCGCCGATGCAGGCGATCTTCACGCCGCGACGCTATCAGGTAGATTCGGGCGCATGAAGACGCTTGCGCTGCTGTTCGCACTTGCCGCATGCAGTCACGAGTCGTCGCTTGCCGTCACGTCGACGGCGTTCACGAACGGCGGCGAGATCCCGACCGACTTCACGTGCGAGGGCCCCGACCAGCAGCCGGCGCTGACCTGGACGGGAGCGCCCGCCGCGACGAAGGCCTATGCGGTGATCGTCGATGATCCGGATGCGCCGGCGAAGACGTGGGTGCACCTCGTCGCCGTCACCAGCGCGACATCGCTGGGCAGCGGCATGACCTACGGCACGAACGACTTTGGCAAGGCGGCGTGGGGCGGCCCGTGCCCACCGAGTGGGCGGCACCACTATCACTTCAAGGTCTACGCGCTCGATGCGCCGGTCGGCACGCCGGGCGTGACGAAGGACGATCTGCTCGCGCAGATGAAGGGCCACGTGCTCGCGCAGGGCGAGCTCGTCGGCACGTACGAGAAGAAGCACGGCGGTTAGCCGCGGCTGGCGCGCACGCGCGTGACGACGGTATCGCGCTCGACGGGCGGCGCGGCGTCGTCGTCGGGGACGCGGATCGCGCGCAGGGCCGTGACGAGCGCGCTCGCGGTCGGGCGCTGCCGCGGGTCGAGATCGAGGCAGCGCGCGATCAGCGGGCCGAGCGGGCCTCCCGGCGCCGCCGCGGGGACCGGCTGCTTCGCCAGCTTCATCAGGATCGGCGGCTCCGAGAACGGCTTCTTGCCGTACGCGACCTCGTGCGCGATCACGCCGAACGCGAAGATGTCGGTCGCTGGTCCCGAGCTGCGCGCGCCTTCCGACAGCTCCGGCGCCATGTAATCGAACGTCCCGAACACCTCGCCGGCGTGCGTGAGGCGGCTGTCGGCGAGCTTCTCGTCGCGCACGTCGTGCAGCGATGCGAGGCCGAAGTCGGCGATCTTGACGACGCCGGTCGCGGTCACCAGCACGTTCGCGGGCTTGAGGTCGCGATGGACGATGCCGGCGGCGTGCATCGCGGCGAGCCCGGCGGCGAGTTGACTCAGCGGGCGCACCGCCCAGCTGACGCGGCCAAAGCGCACGCGCTGGTCCTCGAGCGAGCCGCCGTCGACGAGCTCCATGACGATGAACAACCGGCCGTCGGTGACGCCGAAGTCGCTGATCGGGACGAGGTTGGGATGGTTGAGCCGCGCCGACACCTCGGCCTCGCGCGCGAACCGCGCCATCGCGGCGGGCTCGACGGTCCCGGCGAGCGTCTTGAGCGCGAACCTCGCGTTGTCGGAGAGCCGCGTCACCTCGTGAATCGCGCCGACGCCGCCGGAGCCGAGCCAGCGCTCGATGCGGTAGCGGCCGTCGATCACCTGGCCGACCTCGAGCGGCTCGCGCGGATGCTGCACGAGCTTGGTCAGCGCGACGCTGAGCTCGGCGGCCGTGTGCTCGACGAGACGCTTGAGCAGCCGCTCCGACGCGTTGCGCTCCTGCTCGAGATCGACACCGCGGAAGTAGTTGACGCGCACGAGGTCGTAGAACAGATGGCCGACGAGCACGGCCAGCGAGCACGACACGCCGAGCGCCGCGAACATCGACGGCAAGTAGCGATTGTCGAGGAATGCCGGATCGGTCAGCACGTAGGCGCCCATGTTGACGACCGGAATCGCGAGCGTGATCACGACGCGCTGCACGATCGGCACGAACATCAGAACCGCGAGCTGCGGCATCAGATAGAACGCGTACACGAAGCCGGTGTGCAGCGGCCCGAGCTTGCCCACCGACCAGCCGAGCAGCGTCACCGCGATCATCGACAGCGCGACGAGACACGCGATCACATGGCCGCGAAACACGCGCATGCCGACGATCACGGTGCACGCCCAGCCGATGACGATCAGCCGCCACTCGACGATGTGCCACATCAGCAGCGGCTCGCCGCGCGAGTGAAACGTCACGTAGTCCATCGGCCACGAGATGATCGCGACGACGATCGCCGCGAACATCGCGATGCTGACGAACCGCCCCGTCAGCCCTTCGACGTGGTCGCGAAACGCGCGCTGCTCTTCCGGCGTGCGGTCCGTGTGCCAGATATGAGCCCGGAGCGCCGCCCGCACTCATCGAGCATACCGGAGGTTCACGCCCACATGCCGTCGAACAGCGGGCGCAGCGGATGCTCGCTGTCCTCCATCGCGAGCGTGCGGAAGATGTCGGCGCTGTCGGCGACGCTGCGGTCGACGGGCAGATCGACGCCGAGGTCGTCGTTCGCGCCGATGAAGATCACTTCCTCGCCGCGCCGGTCGAGCAGGTCGGGCGTCACCTGGGTGAACTTCTTCTTGCCGCTCGTCGCGAACGCGGTCGCGATGTAGATGCCCTCGTCGCGGATGCCGAGCTCCTGCTGCACGGCGCCCGGCTCGTCGGGATACTCGAGGCGATACACGAAGCGCGTGCTGTTATCGTCCGGATCGCGGACGAGGGCGTAGACGCCTTCGCCGACCGCGCGCGCGGTCGCCTGCTTGCGCATCCCCTTGGTTTTCGTCCAGTAGTGCGTCTCGTGGAGGTCGTCGACGAGGCGCAATGGGTCGCGCGCGACCTGATCGACGTACGCCCAGTGCCGCTCGCGCCGCCGCGGCAGCCGCTTCTTGCCGACGACGATCCGCCGGTGCAGCCCCCGGTCGCGCGGCGACAGGATCATCCAGAACCGCTGCACGTCGGCGAGCTCGCCCGCGTACTCCTCGCCGACCCGCGGGCGATACGCGAAGAACACGTCGCCGCGTTCGAGCACGATCGCCATGGGGAAGTGTGGCCCGGGGCGACGATGTAGGCCAGGCTCGCCGAGCGGGCAGGGCGCGGCGCCCGTTCCCGTGTCGCGGCGGCGCGCACCGCCAACCGCTCGGATGAATTCCTACGCGGATCTGAGCCCGGCACGCCCGCTGCAATCCGTCGGGATCCGCCATGCGTGACCTCGAAACCACCGCCCGCATCAAGCGTGAGGACCTCACGGACTTGCTGGAGGTCGAGGCGGCCCCAGCGAAGCAGCGCACGACCGCCCGGATGCCGGCCGTCACGCTGAGCAATCTGCTCTGCATCAAGGACGACGCGCCGCTGCCCGAGACGATCGCCGGGACCAAGCGCGCTCGCGCCCGCGGCACACGCCGCGACATCGAGTCGCTCGAGATGCGCCCGCTGACGCCGCCGCCCGCCGAGGCGACGCCGATCGTCCGGTTCCGCAACACCGCCGAGCAGCGCACGTGGCCGCTCGACCGCTGGCCGGTCCCGGTGCTGCGCGCGACGAACTACCTGCGCCACCTGCCGCGCCCGGTCGTCATCGCCTTCTCCGCAAGCGCGACGCTCGTGCTCGCGCGCCTGATCACCCTTCTCTAGGACCGCCGCCATGGAAATCACCACGCGCATTCGACGAGACACGCTGATGGAGCTGCTCGAGACCGAGGCGGCGCCCGAGGAGCAGCGGACCACCGCGCCGATGCCGGTCGTCACGCTGAGTGACCTGCTGGCCGTGCGCGACGAGCAGCAGCCGCCGACGGCCGACCCCGACACGTTCGAGCCACCGACGATGCCGCGCCCACATGTCCGGGCAAATGGCACCGACCAGGCGCTCAAGGCGCTCACGGTCGATCCGTCGGTCGCGGTCGCGCTGACGGGCGCGCTCGAAGCGCTGATGAGCGAACCGTCGCCGTCGCATCCGTCGCGGCTGCCGACCGAGCCGCTGGGCGGCGCTGCGAACGCCGACGACGAGCCCGCCATGATCTTCGATCGCGCGCCGACCGAGAAGGCCGAGCCGCGACCGCGCCGTGCGCGCAGCTGTAGCGAAGCGTTCGACCTGCCGCCGCTCAACGCACGCGAGATCGCGACGGTGCTCGCGCGTCTCGACGAGGTCGGCGAGATGCCCGTGACGAACGCCGCGCCCGCGCCCGCCGTTGCGTGCGAGCCGATGGTGGCTTCCGAGCCCGCGGCCGTCGCGCCAGCGCCGGCTCCGCTGCATCCCGCGCTGCGCCTGCTCGCACCGACGCCGTCCCAGCCCGTGCTCGCGCCCGCGGTCACCGCGCTGCAGCTGACGTCGGTGACGTCGCCGCGCCTGCTCGTGATCGCGGCGAGCTGCACGGTGACGCTGCTGCTCGCGCTGCTGCTCACCCTGCTTTGATGATCTCGTCGAGGCGGGCGAGCGCGGCGAGCAAGTCGGGCCGCGTGTCGAGCACGCTCAGACACGGATCGGTGCCCGCCGCGATCCGCGCGAGCGCGGTCCGCACGTTGAATCGCTTCGGATCGAGGTCGGGCGTCACCTCGTCCCACACGAGCGGCATCGAGACCGGCGCGCCCTCGACGGGACGCACGCTGTACGGCGCGACCAGCAGCTGGCCATGCGCGTTCTGCCCCCAGTCGAGGTAGACGCGGCCGCCGCGCGCTGCCGGGTTGCGCGCCGTCGTCGCCATGTCGGGATGCTCGCGCTCGACGAGCAAGCCGATCAGATACGCGAGCGTGCGCGCCTGCTCGAACGTGAACTGGCCGGCGAGCGGAATCAGGATGTGCAGCCCGACCTGGCCGCTCGTCTTGACGACGTGGGGCAGGCCGACCTGCTCGCACAGCCGGTGCGTCGCGAGCGCGAGCGGGACGATGTACTCCTTCGGGCCCTGCTTCGCGTCGAAGTCGATGATCGTCCAGTCGGGCTTCTCGAGGTCGTGGATGCGCGACGCCCACGCGTGGATCGGGATCGACGCGAGGTTCGCGACGAATGCGAGGCCGTCGGCATCGTCGAGCAGCACGTAGTGGATCTCGCGCTGGCTGTGCTCGGACCACAGCGTCGTCGTGCGCAGCCACGGCGGCATCCAGTCGGGCGCGCTCTTCTGATAGAACGTCTCGCCCGTGATGCCGTCGGGATAGCGCGACAGCACGACCGGCCGGTCCTTGAGGTACGGCAGCATGTATGGCGCGACCGCGCGGTAGTAGTCGATCAGCTCGCCCTTCGTGATGCCGTCGGCCGGCCAGAACACCTTCTTCAAGTTCGACAGCCGCAGCTCGCGCGTCGACACGTCGGTCTCGATCGGCGCGGGCGGCGGCTCGCCGGTGTTGCGGATCGGCATCGTGCACTCGCCGGCGGGCTTGTCGCGGCGCATCCGCACGAACACCGGATGGCGCAGCGACGAATCGAGCGGCCACTCGCGGTAGCGCACCTGACACGCGACCTCGGGCTCGACCCACCGCGCATCGCTCGACGCCTCGGGCCGCGCGAACGTTGGCTTCCACGCCGGCCGCGCTCCGAGCTCCTTCGCGAGCGCCGCGAGCTCCTTGTCATCGAACCCGGTGCCGACCTTGCCGGCATAGCGCCAGCCGTCGCCGTCGCGCACGCACAGGTGAAGCGCGCCGATGCCGACGCGGCCGCCCTTCGGCGGTGTGAACCCGCAGATCGCGAAGTCCGCCTCGGGATCGCGCTTGAGCTTGAGCCAGTCCTTGCTGCGCGTCGATCGATAGGGCGAATTCGCCTTCTTGCCGACGACGCCCTCGAGCCCGCGCGCGACGACCGCCGCGAGCAGCGCCTCGCCTTGCCCGGCGATGTGCTCGCTGTACTTGAGTGGTCCGAGCTTCGGCACGATCGCGGCGAGCACCGCCTTGCGCTCGAGGAGCGGCAGCGCGCGCAGGTCGTGCCCACCGATCGAGAGCAGGTCGAACACGACGTAGGTCACGGGCGCGGTCAGCGCGGCGCGCTGGATCTCGCTCGCCTTCGTGATCTGCGCCCGCGCGGCGAGCTTGTGAAAGTCGGGCTTGCCCTCGGCATCGAGCACGACGACCTCGCCGTCGAGCACCACATCGACCGGCAGCGCGCGGATCGCGCTCGCGATCTCGGGAAACCGGTCGGTCGAGTCGAGCCCGGAGCGGTAGCGCAGCTGCGCGCGGCCCGCGCCGCCGTCGGCGAGCAGGCGAAACCCGTCGTACTTGAGCTCGAACACCCACTCGTCCGACGAGAACGCCGCATCCGCGGTGTGACACAGCATCGGCTCGATCTTGCCGATCGGCTTCTTCGGCACATGCGCGAGCGCCGCGAGCACGGCCCGGTGACGAGGCCACTCGGCGCGCTCGTCGATCGTCAAGCCGGTCAGCACGCTCGCGCCATCGAGCGGCTCGCTGGTCGCGTGGTCGTCGCGCTTCTTGATCAGCAGCCAGTCGTTGCTGCCGCGCCCCGAGCCGCGCCCGCGCTTGCCCTTGCCGGTGTGCACGAGCGTGAACGCGCCGCGCAGCTTGTATCCATACAGCTCGAACTTGATCTCGCCGTCGAGCAGTCCCTGCGCCGGATCGATCAGCGGCCGGAAGCAGCCGCGGTCCCAGCAGATCATCGGGCCCGCGCCGTAGTTGCCGTCGGGAATCACCGCCTCGAAGTGCACGTACTCGAGCGGATGGTTCTCGACCTTGACCGCGAGGCGCTTGTCGTCGGGGTCGAGCGACGGCGGCTTCGGCACCGCCCACGAGCACAGGACGCCGTCGATCTCGAGGCGGAGGTCCCAGTGCATGCGCGTCGCGTCATGCTGGTGCACGACGAACATCCGCGCGCGCCCGGCGGCCGACGCACCGGGGCTGCTGGCCATCGGTTCAGGTGTGGCCCCGCCAGTGCGCTTGGCACGGTAGGTGTCGAGGGCGGTTTTAGGATCGTCGGCCACGGCCCGGTACAATTTCGATTATGCCCGCTCGTAGCATCGCGTCGGCCACGATCTCGTTCGGCCTGGTCTCGATTCCGACCAAGCTCTACACGACGAACGAATCGTCCGGAGACATCCACTTTAACATGCTGCACGACGCGGACGGAGGGCGGCTCCGCCAGCAGTACGTCTGTACCAAGTGCGAGCAGATTGTCGACCGCGAGCACACGGTCAAGGGTTACGAGCACGCCAAGGGGCAGTACGTGATCCTCTCGACCGAGGAGCTCAAGGCGCTCGATGCCGTCGCGACCCAGACGATCGCGCTCGAGGAGTTCGTCCCCGCCGAGGCGCTCGATCCGCTCTTCGTCGAGAAGAGCTACTACCTCGGCCCCGACAAGGGCGGCGAGCGCGCCTACAAGCTGATCCGCGACGCGATGCTCGAGACCGGCCTCGTCGGTGTCGCGTCCTACTCGGCGCGCGGCAAGCAGTACATCGTGTCGCTGCGCCCGTTCCACGAGGGCCTGATCCTCCACCAGCTCCGCTACGCGCAGGAAGTGAAGCCGTGGAGCGAGGTCCCGATGCCCGAGCTGCCGGAGTCCAAGCCGGCCGAGGTCAACCTCGCGAAGCAGATCATCCAGCAGATCGCGCACGAGACGTTCGAGCCGCAGAAGTACGTCGACGAGGTCCAGGCGCGCATGCGCGAGCTGATCGACAAGAAGGTCGAGGGCCAGGAGATCACGGTCACGCCCGAGGCGCCGACCGGCAAGGTGATCGACCTGATGGAGGCGCTCAAGGCGTCGCTCGGCATGACGAAGGGCGAGGAGACGCGCAAGGGCGCGGTCGCGGCCGAGACGAAGGCGGCCGAGGCGCCTGCGAAGAAGAAGGCCAGCGGCGGCAAGAAGAAGTGATTGCGCTAAGCTGGGCGCGTGCCCGAGCTGCCTGACGTCACCGTCTACGTCGAGCGCCTGCGTGCGCTGGTCGTCGGGCAGGTGCTCGAGGGAATCCGGCTCGCCAGCCCGTTCGTGCTGCGCACGGTGACGCCGTCGCCGAAGGATCTGATCGGCGCGAAGGTCGAGGGCGTCGAGCGGCTCGGCAAGCGGATCATCCTCGCCATGGAAGGCGAGCGCTTCATCGTCATCCACCTGATGATCGCGGGGCGTCTGCGCTGGAAGGAGCCGAAGGCGAAGCTGCCGGGCAAGCTCGCGCTCGCCGGCTTCGACTTCCCGAACGGCACGCTCGTGTTCACCGAGGCGAGCGGCAAGAAGCGCGCGTCGCTGCACCTCGTGCAGGGGCGGGCGGGGCTCGCGGAGTTCGACCGCGGCGGCCTCGACGTCTACACGGCGACGCCGAAGCAGTTCGCGGAGCGGCTGCGCAGCGAGCGGCACACCGTCAAGCGGTCGCTGACCGATCCGACGCTGTTCGACGGCATCGGCAACGCGTACTCCGACGAGATCCTGTGGGCCGCGAAGCTGTCGCCATTTCGGATGACGACGTCGATGGAGGACGCGGAGGTTGCGCGGCTGCACAAGGCGGCGAAGCAGCAGCTGACGCACTGGACGAAGCTCTTGCGCGACGAGGTCGGCGACGGATTTCCGGAGAAGGTGACGGCGTTCCGTCCCGAGATGGCGGTGCACGGCAAGTACGGGCAGCCGTGCCCGGCGTGCGGCACGAAGGTCCAGCGGATCGTGTACGCGGACAACGAGGCGAACTACTGCCCGACGTGCCAGACCGAAGGTCGCCTGCTCGCGGATCGCTCGCTGTCGCGGCTGCTCAAGGAAGACTGGCCGAAGACGCTCGAGGAGCTCGAGGAGCGCCGGTCTACTGGCACTCGTACATCACGGTGACGCTCTTCGTGGTCGCGTAGGCGAGATCGGTGTGACCATCGTGGTCGAAGTCGCCGGCCGCGAGCGCGATCACGAGCTCCGCGGTGGTCGCCATCTTCACCGGGTTGGCGAACGTGCCATCGCCGTTGCCGGCGAGCAGGACGACGCCGTCCTTCGTACCGGCGACGAGATCGAGGTTCGTGTCGCCGGTCAGCTCGACCGCGAGCAGCGGCGTGGCGCCGATCGCCGGGATCGCGGGTGACGTCGCGAAGCTGGGTCCGAGCGCGACGTTGACCATCCCCGCCGACGGGATCGAGTACGCGATGTCGTCGGCGTGGTCGTTGTTGAAGTCGCCGACCGCGACGCCTCCCGTCGGGGCCGACGTCGACGGCGAGACCGTCATGAAGCTGGCCGAGCGCGTGCCGATGATCCGCGAGTAGTTGTTTGCCGAGCTCGATGCCGCGAGGTCCTGCGCGGAATCTCCGCCGAGCTGACCGCTCGCGAAGTGGGTCGTGTTGCCGAGCGGGTTCGTGCCGATCGGCTGCAGGGCGGTCGTGCTGACGTCGTAGAGCAGCATCGAGCTCGTGGTGCCGACGACGATCTCGGGCTTGGTATCGGCATAGACGTCGGCAACGATCAGCGCGGTCGTCGGGTTCGCGACCGTCACGACGGTGGCGACCGAGCCAACCGTGCCGTTGTCGTTGCGGTAGAGGTGGAGCTCGTTCAACGGGCTGAGGACGACGGCGAGATCCGGCAGCGTCGCGCCACTCGCCGTGTACCAGGCGAGCGAGATCGGTTGCGCGCCCGGCGCGAATTCGGTGCGAGTCGGCAAGTGGCGGGCTGCATCGCCGCCGAGGATGACGACGTCGCCCATCGCGCCGGTCTGCTCGGCAACCGCGAGGTCCATCGCGCCGTCGTGGTCGACGTCGCCGGCCGCGATCGCCACGATGCCGGCGCCCGTGAACGTCGCCTGGCCCGCCGAGCACGCGGCCGGTGCGTCGGAGCCGGGGCCATCGTGGGCCTCGGCCGCGTCGTGCAGCGGCACCGGATCGAGGTGAAATAGCGCGTCGCATCCCGCCAACAGCGCGAGCAGGACAGCGAGACGCATGTCGGCGAGTGTAGCTTGGGAATAAAAATAGATCGGGCTCCCCGGCGGTGCGTTTACCCCGGCATGCGTAAGAGACTTGCTGGGTTCCTGCTCGCCGCCGCACTCGTCGGCTGCGGGCCGAAGCATGCATCCTTCGTCAAGGTCGACAACGTCGCCCTCGGGCGCGTCGTCGTGTATCGCAATGGCGTCGCGTTCTACGAGCGTCGCGCCACGGTGTCGGGCGGGACGTTGACCGTCAGCGTGCCGCGCGACCGCGTCGATGACTTCTTGAAGTCGCTGACCGTGGTCGATGCGATCACGGGCAAGCCGCTGCCCGTGTCGATTCCGCGCGAGCAGAGCAACGACGGCCCGTACCTCGTGATGAAGCTGCAGCTGCCGAGCAAGGACAAGGCGGACGTCGTGCTGACGTACGTCACCGAGTCGCCGGCGTGGAAGCCAAGCTACCGGGTCGTCGTCGGCGACAAGGGCAAGGTGATGATCGAGGGCTGGGCGATCGTCGACAACACGAGCGGCGAGGACTGGAAGGGCGTGCTCGTCGGCGTCGGCAGCTCGTCGGCGCTGTCGTTCAAGTACGACCTGTGGAGCGTGCGCACCGTGCAGCGCGAGACGCTCGCGGCGGAGGAGCGGTTCGCGGTCGCGCCGCCGAACGGGGTCTCGCCGTATGGCGGAAACCCGGCGAGCAACGCGGGCGGTCCGGCCGTGCTGACCGAGCTCGACGACGGCGAGATCCGCCGGCCCGACGGGCACCCCGAGAACGACAAGTCCAAGCGCGTCGCGATGAAGGACGAGGACGAGCCGCCGATGCCGGCGCAGGCCCAGATGGCGCCGCAGCCGTCGCCGACCGCCGACTACGGCGGCGAGCTCGAGGCCGAGTCGATCTCCACGACCGGCAGCAGCGGCGGGGGCGGTGGTCGCCGGCATCGCTCGGCGAGCGTGCACTCGTCGCCGAAGAAGGCGGCCCCGACACGCGTCGCGACGGCTCCCACGCCGCCGCCGATGAACGATCAGCGCGTCGCGAACGGCGACAACAAGATGCGCGCGCTGTCGGCGCAGATCGTCAACTCCGACAAGAACATCGTGATCGAGGGCTATGCGGACTCGTCGCGCGACGGTGCATATCAGCGCGCCGCGGACCGCGCTAACATCGTGCGCAATCAGCTGATCGATCAGGGCGTCGCGCCGGCGCGCATCAAGGTCGAGACGAAGGTCGCGCCGGGCAATGCCGAGCGCGTGCGGCTCGTCGCGCAGGCGGCTCCCGTGGCCGACCCCGCGCAGGCGAAGGTGTCGAAGGCGATGGACGTCGACGCGCAGCCGGTCGGCGAGAGCAACTTCGCGAACCCGATGCCGATGAGCGTCGAGCGGGGCTCGAGCGCGATGGTCTCGATGGTGCGCGCCGAGACCGACGGTGAAGTCGTCTACCTCTATGACTCCGAGAGCGAGCGCGGCAACGAGCACTTCGCGTTCCGCGCGGTGCGGTTCCGCAATCCGACCGACTCGACGCTCGAGACCGGTCCGGTGACCGTGTACGGCAGCGAGCGGTTCATCGGCGAAGGCCTGACGGAGCCGATCGCACCGAAGTCGTCGGGCGTCGTGCCGTATGCGCTCGATCGCCAGATCGTGATCGAGAAGAACGAGTCCGAGGACGACCGGCTGTCGCGCCTCGTGACGCTGCAGCGCGGCGTGATGACGGCGGAGGTCCAGCACATCCGCCACGACAAGATGACGATCACGAACCGGCTGCCGACGATCGCGAAGGTCTACCTGCGCCACACCGTGAAGAAGGGCTGGAAGCTGATCGACGCGCCGCCCGCATACGAGCGCGTCGGCGATGCGCACCTGTTCGAGGTCGATCTCAAGCCGGGCGAGAGCAAGGTCGTCGACATCGCCGAGGCGACGCCGATCGAGCGCACGCTCGACCTCAACGCGGAGGTCACGCTCGACATGATGAAGATCTACGTCGACAGCGCGGTCGGCTCGCCCGAGCTCAAGGAGCAGCTGAAGAAGGTGCTCGGCCTCCACAAGCACCTGGCCGACCTGACCCAGGAGAAGGACAGCATCCACCGCCGGCTCGACGACTACCGCGAGCGCATGGACGAGCTGCACGGCCAGATCATGACGCTGACCGCCGTGAAGACCGGCGGCGACCTGATGACGCACCTCAAGGACAAGATGAAGGAGATCAGCGATCGCGTGCAGAAGGCCACGATCGAGTCGGTCGACACCGAGGAGAAGATCATGCTGACGCGCGTGCAGTTCCAGGACGCGATCGCCGAGCTGACGCTCCCCGATGTGACGCAGCAGGCAGCGATGCTCGGAAAGTAGTGCTAGCGTCGCGGCATGAAGCGTTGCCTCTGCGTCGCTGTGGCGCTTGCCGCTTGTAGTGATCCGAGTCACCAGGCCCCGACCGACGGCCAGCCGCTGCAGTTCACGGGCGAGCTGGTCGACATGGAGTCGGGCAACGCGCTGTTCTGCGGCATCCTCGGCGCGCAGTTCACCGTCCACGGCGACACGACGCGCACCGACACGTCGAACCCGAACGGCCGCTTCATGCTGACGCTCGTACCCGCGTTCCGCACGCAGGTCGACATCGCGCCGCCGACCGCGATGTCCGAGTGCAGCCAGCCGAAGAGCACGTACTCCCACCCCGCGATCATCATCGCCGACTCCGACGTCATCAACGCGGGCGCGATGTATAGCGCGCGCATGTACACGGACGCCGATGCGTCGAAGTTCTCGCCGGATCCGGCAAAGGCGCAGCTCGTCGTGCACGTCGAGGGCACGCCGCGCGCGGTGTCGATCACGGGCACCCACGCCGCCGCGATGGCGTTCGACGGCACGAGCTGGGCGGCCGGCAACACCGGCACCAACGTGCTGTTCCCGAACGTCGACGTCGGCAGCGGCACGACGAACATCACGATGGCCGGTACGACGGTCGGCGGCGGCTCCGCGCCGATCGCCGCGAACACGTTCACGTTCGTGACGCTCGTCGGAAAATAAGGAGAGCGAGCGAAGCGAGCGGGGTGTAGGGGGTGGGTGGGCTTGCTCCACGGACCGCGCGGAGCGCGGACCCGGGGAGGCGTCAGGCGACGAGCGCGTCGTACTCGCGCGGATCGTGCGCGCAGAACAGATCGATGTCGCTGTAGCTCTCGCGCAGCTGGCGGAGCGCGGCGACGCTCGCGCGGCGAGCCGCGGGAATCGTCTGGGTCGCGCGCTCGAACGCGGCGACGCCGATCGGCAGCCCGCGCGAGCCCTCGACCGAGTTGCGATGGAAGTACGCGTCGCCCGCGTGGACGAGCCAGCGGCTGCCCGCGTTGACGATGATCGCCGAGTGGCCGCGCGTGTGGCCGTGCATCGGCAGAAGGCCGACGTCGGCGTCGATGCCGCGCAGGCGCGCGACGGCGGGCAGGCCGCGCCAGGTGTCGCCGTCCTCGCTGTAGACCTCCCACTTCGGCCCGTGCGCCCAGTGCGCCGTGAGGTAGCGGCCCTTCTCGCGCAGGCCCTTCTTGCCGGTGACGGCGGCCGCGTGCTCGCGCGCGTGGAGGTGGACCTTCGCGTCGGGGAAGTCGGAGAGGCCGCCCGCGTGGTCGAGGTCGAGGTGCGTGACGACGATGTGGCGCACGTCGCGCGGCTGAAAGCCGAGCGCCCGCACCTGCTCGAGCGCGGTCTCCTGGCGATCGAGCGCAGGACCGACCAGGCTCTTGAACGCGCGCGGCATCCCGGTCTTGCCTTCGATGTCGCGCGTGCCGAAGCCGGTGTCGACGAGCACGAGCCCGTCCTTCGGCGTCTCGACGACGAGCACGTGAGCGACCATGTGGCCGCGCCATGCATTGGCGCCGAGCAGGAAGCCCGCGACCGGGCACATCGTCGCGCAGTTGATGTGATGGACGCGCACGTTACGGGCGCCAGCTCGGCAGCGGTTCGTAGTGCGAGTGCGCGAGGTAATCCGCCGACCACAGGACGAGGATCATCCCGATCGCCGCGACGACGACCGGGACCATGCGCGGCGTCAGCCACGTCCAGCGCGCGGCGAGCCACGCCGACAGCGCACCGAGCAGCGTGCGCGGCGTCTCGCGCCGGTGGACGAGCGTCGCGGTGGGAAGCTCCGACTTGCCGAGATCGAACAGCACGTCCTGATCTTCGCGCATCGGCCGGGGCTGTGCAGCGCGCGGGCGCCGTTTCACGCGGCGGCCTCTGTAGGAAAATATCCGCTTGCGGCCGAGCGGGCGCAGCCGGCCAGGCATCCAGCCCGGTCCGATCACGAGACGCCCTCGGGCGCCGCCTGACCGCGCTCCGCGAACGCGCCGTTCTGCTGGTACCGTTTGCGCTGGAGCATGTTGAGCAGCGAGCGCGACTTCCAGCCGAGGTAGCCGCGCGTGAACGTGCCCGCCATCTTCGGATCGAAGAACGGATTCTTGAGGTGGCCGATCGTCACGAGCGCGAGCACCTGCTCGCTGACGCTGACCGGGCAGCCCTCGAGGCGAATCACGTCGCCGCGGACCTTGGCGCCGGCCTTCGCGAGCTTGACGAAGATGTCCTCGGTGACGGGCGCGTGCGGATCCATCGTGTCGCGCGGCTTGTAGACGTTCTCGATCGTGACGTCCTTGCCGTGCAGCATGCCCTTCCACTCGGCGCAGTCGCCGATGAACACGACCTTCTCGCCCGGCTTGGCGGGAATCTCGCCGTCGTACGCGCCGAACACGACGTGCAGGTGCGGCATCTTCTCGTCGGTCTGCTTGTCGAACACGCGCAGGATCTCGATCGCTTCCTCGATCGCACCCGGGCAGCCGCCCCAGCAGTAGTCGCCGTGCTCGGGCTCGGGCGGCGGACCCGCGTACGCGGTGATGTGCGTGCCCTCGAAGTACTTCTCGACGCGAATCAGCCCGACGCGGAAGCCCTTCGCGCGCTGCTTCGCCTGCTCGAGCGTGACGTCGCCGGTGATCTCGATATCGCGCAGGTTCGTCGTGCCGAAGCCGTGCTGCTTCGCGAGCCGGATGTGATCGACGGTGTCGGGATCGAGGCCGATGATCTGGCAGCACACCGCATCGAACGCGACCTGGCTGTTGCCCATGATGATGAGGCCCATGTCGAACGGCGTCGGCGTCAGCATGCGGCCCTCGCCGGCGGTGATCGCGTCGATCGCGATGAACTGCGGCTGGATGATGTGCTGCAGGTCCGCGATCTTCTCGTTGAGCTTGTGATCGTGATCGATCAACCGATGCCGGTCATCCTGGATGCCGATGTAGTTCTTCATCGAGAACGTCACCGTCGTCCACGGGTGCGCCTTGAACTTGGGGCAGTTGACGAAGAAGTCCGCGCGCGCGACCGGCTCGGGCGTGAAGATGTAGTCGCGCAGCCGGTGCTCGTGCGTCAGCGGGATCTCGACCTGCTGCGTCTCCTCGAAGTGGTACTTCTTCACGCCGACGCGGCCGAGCATCTCGTCCCAGCCCGAGTCCTTGAACGCGACGCGGGACGGCACCGTGATGCCGCACCGCTCACCGGCCGCGAGCTCGGCCATCCCATCGCCGCCGACATCGCGCAGCGCGCGCAGCACGCCCTCGCCGAACTCCGGCCGCGTGAACGCGTACGGAAACAGCGGCCCGGCCGCCACCAGGTTCGGCTTGACGAGCGTCCGCCCGAACGGCTTGAGCCCCAGCTCGTTCAGCCCGTCGCGGATGATCCCGCGAATCTTCTCGGGGTCGTACTCGCGGCAACTACGGATGATGACCTTGGGCCGCGTCGGGATCCGCATGGCGCCAAGGATACCGCGCTGCGGCATCGGCGCAGCAGACGAAGAAGATTTAGCCCCAAAGAACCCAAAGCACCCAAAGACAGAACCGAGAGAGTGTTTCCCTCCGACCTTTGGGCTCTTTGGGTTCTTTGGGGCCAGATCTCTGGATCTGGATCCGCGGACCGATTACTTCGCAGCGGAGCCGGCGCCGGCCTTGGGCGCGGCCTTGTCGGCGGGCGCGGGGCGCTTGTCGCCCTTGTCGGCCTTCTCGGTCGCGGCCTTCTGCGCGGCCTTCTCGGTCTTGTCGGACTTGTCGGCCTTCGGGGCCTTCTCGCCGCCGGCGGCGGCCGAGCCTGCGCCCGAGCCGGCGGCGGCCGGCGGGGCCTCCGTCGTCTCGTTCGGCGGCGGGACGTCGACTTCCTTCACAGCGGGAGGCGGCGCGGCGCGGCCCTGCTCGTACTGCCACAGCCACGACTCGACGCGGGTCAGATCCTCGTTCGCGATCGTCTCGTCGAGGTCGAGCTTCTCGTGGCTCTCGTCGATGATCTTCTCGAGCTCGTCGACCTTCTTGGCTTTGGCGGCCTCGTCGGCCTGCTTGTCGATCGCCGACGTGATGCCGTGCATCTCGTTGATCTTGTCGCCGGCCTCGCCGATCAGGCGGACGATCTCGGGGACGTCGGGCAGGTTGCCCGGGACGTTCTTGCCGCGCAGGAAGATCGCCTGGCGGCGCCGGTCGAGCTCGTCGGCGCGCGGTCCGTAGTACTTGCCGACCGCGGCTGCCTGATCGCGGAGCTGAGTGACGTTGTCGGACTTCTCGCACGCGGCCACGAGGAGCGGAACGGCGAGGGCGATGACGGTGAGCTGCTTCATGACGGCAGGGCGTTGATCTCAGATCCGGGCGGTCACCGCAAGGGCTCGGCGTCGTCGCTCCAGGCGCTGCCGTGCGCGTCGATCGAATCGACGTAGTTCACGAACTGCGCGTAGTACGGGTGCTCGCCGAGCGTGGCGGAGTCCGCGACGACGAGCAGGAACCGCTTCGCGCGCGTCAGGGCAACGTTCATCCGACGCGTGTTCGCGAGGAAGCCGAGCTCGCCGGAGTCGTTGCTGCGGACGAGGTCGACGATCACGGCTTCCTTCTCGCGGCCCTGGAAGCCGTCGACGGTGCCGACCTCGACGCCCGCGGCGCGCTCCTCGCGCAAGAGGTCGCGGAGCCGGCGCGCCTGCGCGGAGTAGGCGGCGATGATCGCGAGGTCGGTCGGCTTGAGGCCGCGCGACAGCAGGCGGCGTGCCTCGGCCGCGACGCGCTCGGCGTTGCCGCTGTTGAACGTCGACGGATCGAACGAGTAGGCGGGCAGGTTGTTGAGCGAGCCGCCCGGATCGAAGTCGGTCCGCTCCTCGAGCCAGTCCTTGCCGGCGGTGTCGACGAACCACACCGGCTTGGCGCGCGCGGGGTCCGGGGCGACGGCGAGGTCGGCGAGCGTGCGGTGCGCGACCTCGGGGGCGGCGACGAGCTTGCCATCGTACATCGAGCGCGACGGGAACTCCATGATCTGCTCGTGCATGCGGTGCTGCTGCTCGAGCATCACGCTCGGCGCGCCGCTCTCGATCAGTCGTTCGAAGACGGTGGTGCCGAGCGTCGCCTCGAGCTGCGGGCCGCCGGTGACGACGGGGCCGAGCTGGTGCGGATCGCCGGCGAGCACGGAGACCTTCGCGCGCGACAGCGGGATCAGCAGCAGCGGATCGGGTGCCTGGGTCGCCTCGTCGACGATCGCGCAGTCGAACTGCGTGTCGCCGAGGATCGGATGGTCGCAGCCAACGCACGTCGCGAGGATCACGTCGGCGCGATCGATGATCAGCCGCTCCGCATTCGCGATCTCGCGCGCGGCATCGCGATCGAGCGCGCGCGCTTCCTGCCACAGCTCTTTCGCCTCGGCGCCGCGCTTGCCGGTCGCGCTCTTGCGCAGCACGCGTGCGCGGTCGCGCCACTCGCGCGCGAGGTCCATCGCGCCGTCCTTCGCGATCTGTCCGTCGACGGTGATCGATGCGAGCGCCGGCGATACGCGCGCCGGATGGCCGAGGCGGATCGCGCGGACGCCCGCATCGGCGAGCCGGATCCCGAGGTTGTCGACGGCCGTATTCGACGGCGCGGCGCACAGCACGCGCTCGCCGCGCGCGACGCGCTGGCGGACGACCTCGACGAGCGTGCGCGTCTTGCCGGTGCCGGGCGGGCCCCAGATCAGCGCGATGTCGCCCGAGCGCAGCGCACCGGAGACGGCGTCGCGCTGCTTGTCGTCGAGCTCGGTGT
Source organism: Deltaproteobacteria bacterium (assembly GCA_019237945.1). Lineage (GTDB taxonomy): Bacteria > Myxococcota_A > Polyangia > Haliangiales > Haliangiaceae > JABFXX01. Next base: position 18,336 of record JAFAOG010000530.1, read on the forward strand.
CGAGCGGCTCCCACGTGATCGGTGCGAACGGGTGCGGCTCCTTGACGAGCGCGGCGACGTCGCGCAGCCGCGCGAGATCGCTGACGGCGAGCGCCGCCTTCGCACGGGCGAGTGCGCGATCGCCGCGATCGAACGTGACCTCCGGCGCTTCCGGATCGAGGGCGTAGTCGCGGTCGAGCTCCTCGACCGGATGATCGAGCATCAGCCAGACGCTCTGCTCGTCGCGGCGCTCGAACACGCCTCGCACGGCGCTGGGCTCCTCGGGATGCTCGGCCCACAGCCGGATCGGGTCGCCGGGCGCGAGGCGCAGGTTGTCGAGGTCGACCTGCTCGGGGACCGCGACCCGCACGCGCACGCGGTCGCCGGGGCCGGACTGCTCGTCGACGATGCGCAGGTTTCCGAGTGCGATTCCGAGTGCGACTCGTTCGACGAGCGTGCGGCCGCTGCGCTCCATCGCGATGCGTGCGCGCTGTGCGGCTCGCTCCGCGCGCCATGCGGACGCGAGCTGATCGAGCCATTCGGTCGCCGTCGCCACGGGCGTTAGGGTAGCATCCGGCGCGATGCCCGAGTCGACCGCGCCGGAGCGCCTCACGCGCAAGACGACCTCGATCGCCCAGCTGCTCGCGACCCGAGTTCGCAATACTCCCGATCGCGAGGCCTATCGCTACCCGCAGGGCGAGCAATGGCGCTCGATGACCTGGCGGCAGACCGGCGAGCGCGTCAAGGCGATCGCGGCGGGCCTGCTGTCGCTCGGGCTGCACCGCGAGGAGCGCGTCGGCATCCTCAGCAACACGCGCGTCGAGTGGCTGCTCTGCGACCTCGGCATCCTCAGCGCCGGCGGCGCGACGACGACGGTCTATCCGTCGAGCACCGCCGAGGAGTGCGCGTTCATCCTCGCCGACAGCGAGACGCGCTACGCGTTCGCGGAGGACGTCGGCCAGCTCAAGAAGCTGCGCGCACACAAGTCCGAGATGCCGAAGCTGCAGCGCGTGATCCTGATCGACGGCGCCGAGAGTGATGACTGGGTGATGACCCTCGCGCAGCTCGAGGCGAAAGGCGCGGAGCTGCTCGCGAAGGATCCGCGCGCGGTCGAGGACATCGTCGCGGGCATCGAGGGCAAGCACCTCGCGACGCTCATCTACACGTCGGGCACGACCGGCAAGCCGAAGGGCGTGCGTCTGCTCCACGAGTGCTGGGCGTACTGCGCCGACGCGATCGATGCGTGCCGGCTATGGGGTCCCGACGACGTCCAGTACCTCTGGCTGCCGATGAGCCACAGCTTTGGCAAGGTGCTGATGGCGGGCCACATCGCGTCGGGCTCGGTGACCGCCGTCGACGGCCGCATCCCGAAGCTTGTCGATAACCTCGCGGTCGTGCGCCCGACGATCATGGCGGCCGTGCCGCGGATCTTCGAGAAGGTCTACAACCGGATCGTCGAGCAGTCGAAGCAAGGCCACCCGATCAAGCAGAAGATCTTCGAGCTTGCCGTGCAGACCGGCAAGGAAGTCAGCAAGGAGCGCCAGCGCGGCCGCGAGCCGAGCGGGTTGCTCGCGATCAAGGCGAAGGTCGCCGACCGCCTCGTGTTCGAGAAGATCAAGGCGCGCTTCGGCGGGCGCGTGCGCTACTTCATCTCCGGATCCGCGCCGCTGTCGCGCGAGATCGCCGAGTTCTTCCACGCGTGCGGCATCCTGATCCTCGAGGGCTACGGCCTGACCGAGACGAGCGCGGCGTCGTTCGTCAATCGCCCGACGAAGTTCGCGTTCGGCACGGTCGGCCTCCCGATGCCCGGCACCGAGGTCAAGCTCGCGCCCGAGGACGGCGAGATCCTGATCCGTTCGCCGGGCGTCATGCAGGGATATCACAACCTGCCCGATGCGACGGCCGAGACGCTGACGACCGACGGCTGGCTGCGCACCGGCGACATCGGCGAGGTCGATCCGCGCGGCTTTCTGCGGATCACCGACCGCAAGAAGGACCTGATCAAGACCAGCGGCGGCAAGTACATCGCGCCGCAAGCGATCGAGGGCAAGCTCAAGGCGACGTGCCCCTACATCAGCCAGGTGATCGTCCACGGCGACAAGCGCAACTTCGTGACGGCGCTCGTCACGGTCGACGAGGAATCGATCATGAAGTGGGCGCGCGAGAAGGGCATCAGCAAGTCCTACAACGACGTCGTCGCGCTGCCCGACGTCAAGGCGCTGCTCGCGCCGTATTTCGACGAGGTCAACAAGTCGCTCGCCAAGTACGAGACTGTGAAGCAGTTCTCGGTGCTGCCGAAGGACCTGTCGGTGGATGAAGGCGAGCTGACGCCGTCGCTCAAGGTCAAGCGCAAGGTCGTCGAGAAGAAGTACGCGGCAATGCTCGACAAGATGTACGAAGGCGCCGTCGCGCATGAATGAGACCGCCGTCTCGCGCGTTCAACGAAGAGCATGAAGAGCCTCGTCATCCTGGCCGCGCTCGCTTCCACGGCGAACGCCGAGCCCGCCGAGTTCATCGCGGACGCCAAGGAGCTGTACACGGTCGCCGCGTGCGGCGGTGGCGGCGTTCCGCCCGAGATCGAGAAGATCGTCGACCATCACTGCAAGGCGATCAACGAGCGGCTCGTGAAGTTCCGCGCGCTGTACTTCGACAAGGGCAAGACGTTCTTCGACAAGCTCGTCCCCGCCGACGCACCGACGACCATCGTCTATCCGTTCGGCGGCGGCGACTTGCTGAGCGCGCTCGTCGCGTTCCCGAACGCAACCGAGATCACGACGATCTCGCTCGAGCAGGCCGGCGATCCGCGCCGCCTCGCGACGCTGAAACCGGCGCAGGTCGAGGCCTCGCTCGGCATGCTGCGCCTCGAGATCGGGGGCCTGATCTCGGTCGGCTCGAACACGAGCGAGAACCTCTCCGATCAGCAGCGCAACGACATCCCCGGACAGGTCGCGTCGTTCATGCTCGCGCTCGTCGCGGGCGGCTACGAGCCGGTGTCGATGCGCTACTTCACGATCGACGACGCGGGCGACCTCCACTACCTCGAGCAATCCGAGATCGACGAGCTCGACAAGCAGGCCGGCAAGAGCCTCAAGGGCGACTGGAAGCCGCCGACGTTCTCGCCCGCGTTCGCGAACGTCGAGATCCAGTACCGCAAGGTCGGCGAGACGCAGCTCCGCGTGCATCGCCACATCGGCTGGAACCTCGGCAACGATTATCTCAAGAAGCACCCGCAGCTGATCCGCCACCTCGAGAAGAAGGGCTCGGTCACCGTGCTCGTGAAGGGCGCGAGCTATCTATTGTGGCGCGGCGACTTCTCGCGGATGCGCGAGTACATCCTCGATCACCTCAAGTGGATGCTGTCGGACTCGACCGGCATCCCGCCGAAGTACGCCAAGCCGGCCGGCATGATCCAGGAGACGTACGGCGACTACAACGGCGCGTTCCTCGAGGGTGCGCAGGCGAACCCGCACGACGAGGACATGATCGCGCTGTGGAAGGGCCAGCGCCGCCGCGCGCTGCCGTTCAGGTTCGGCTACGTCGACAAGGACAAGCAGGCGCACCTGCTCGTCACGCGCCCGCGCTAGCTCTGCGCGATCACGAGGAAGCTCGCGGTGTCGCCGATCGCGGCGTTCATCGCGGCGACGATCGATGCGTTGACGCTGGCGTCGTTCTGCCAGCACTCCGTGTGATCGAACCAGTACGACGAGAACGGGGAGCAGCGCGCGCCATAGACCGCTGCGATCGTCGCCTTCATCGCGGGCCAGCGGTTCTTCGAGCGGTGACCGACGTTATCGATGAACGTCGCGAGCGCCTCGGCCGGAGGTCCGTTCCACGACGTGTTCCCGGCGCCGGTCTGCAGCCCGATCGCGTACTCCTCGACGTTCGTGTGCAGATGGATCGGGTAGTCCGTCGCCGCGTAGTTCGACGCGTGCATCGGCTGGGTGAGGTCGGTCAAGAAGTGCAGGGCGAGGCCGAGCTCGTAGCAGCCGTCGGTGATGTTGTTCGCGGCGAGCAACGACTTCGCGTTGGCGAGATGAGCGATCGTCTCGGTCTTCGCGGTCGGCGTCGTGTTGCCCTTGTAGTTCTTGCCGGTGTCGGGATCGTAGAAATGGCCCTGCCAGGTCGCGCCCGATGCGGCGATCGTGGCCGTCGACGACGTCGGCGTCAGATCGAACCAGCCGCCGTTGTACTGGTGGCGGTAGTCGGCGTCGTAGAGCCCCTGGCGCCAGCGCGTCGTGCATGCCGAGCTCGTCAGCCGGGCGCGTGCACGCGCGGCATCCGGCAGATCGGAGCGCCGGGCAAGCGCGTCGATCGCGCGGTCGACGATCCACAGGTGCGTGCTGCCCGCTTCGTCGGCGACACTGTTTGTCGACCAGTAGGGCGTCTTGGCGCCCGACGGCGGCGTCTCGTCGGCGGTCTCGGGAGAAGGTTCCTCGGCGCAGGCGGGGAGGGCAGAGATCAGGGCGCAGCTCAGGGCCGCAGCGCGGTACGTCATCCGCGCAGCCATAACCCGGTTCAGGTCCCGGTGTCACAAACCTGTGTTGACCAAGTGACGCGCTTGCGACTCAGCCGAACCAGTAGCTGAGCTTGATCGCGAACGTGTGGATGCCGTTTGCGCTGAGGTGCGCATCGGCGCGCGCCTGCTGCCACACGACGTAGAGGATGCTGCCGGGCCGGAACTCCCATCGCACGACGGCGGTCGATCGCACCGACAGCACGCGGTAGTCGGGCCTGGCGATCGGCTCGCTGCCGGCGCCGAACCAGTCGATCTGCGACGAGCCGGGCGCGTGGAGCTGGCCGAGCTGGTCGTAGTTGCCGATCGACAGGAACGGCTGCGCGTAGAGCGTGGCGACGAGATCGGGCGACAGCGACCAGGTCGCGCGCAGCTCGAGCGCGGCGTCGGTGCGGTGCAGGTGGCCGAAGATGTACTGGTCGCCGACGGTCGCGACGTACTGGCGGTGCGTCTCGACGCGCGTGAACGACGGCGCCAGATCGAGCCGCAAGGCGGAGGTCGCCCGCAGCGTCATTTGCGCGGTGGCGATCACGCCCTGCTGCAGCGTCTCGCTGCCGTCGACCTCGACATCGAGCACGACCTGACGTGCGCGGCCCGGCGGCGACGACGCATTCAGCTCGACTCCCTCCCACCAGCCGAGGCCCATCCGCGGGCCACCGCGCGTGAGGTCGTTCGACATTCCCGGTGGGGCGACGCGCGCGAAGATGCCGCCGTTCCAGAAGCTCGTCAGCGTGCCGCCCGCGCCCGCGTGCAGATCGGGCTGCTTGCGGAGCGCGCCGAAGTCCCAGCCCTGGCCGCCGCCCGCGAACACCGTCCAGTTGAGCACGCGCTTGCTCGGCGTCGTTTGCGTGCGCCTCACCTCGCCGGCGGCTGTGATCGTATCGGCGTTCTGCAGCGCGCCGACGTCGTTGATCTCGAAGCCCGGCGAGACCGCTTCGGCCTGCACGTTGCCGCGCCACAGCCCGGCTCGCTTCGTCGCGCTGATCCCGCCGGCCCAGCCGCTGAGATCGTGCGCGTCGGTGTCGAGGTGGACGTGATGCGTGTCGGGACGCTGGAAGTAATGCGTCGAGGTCTCCTCGATCGCGGTGATCGCGGCGGCACTGCCGTGGACATGACTCGCACCGGCATACGCATCGAGCTCGTACTCGCCGTCCTCGGTGCGCAGCCGCGTGTCGCCACCGCCCGCCTCGGCGTTGCTCGCGAGCAGCGGCTTCGTCTCGGGCGTCAGGTCGCGGCCGACCACCGTCGCCGTCGCGCCGATCACGCTCGCGCCGATCTGCTGCTCCATCCGTCCCGCGCCCCAGGCCGACAGCGGCGACACGACCACCGGTTGCTTGACGCCGTTGAGCACAGCCGTCGCGGTCGTCTCGTCGGTCACGGCGCCGAGCAGCGCGACCTGCGTTTCGGGCGCGACGTAACCGCCCGCCGCGAGCGCGCCGAGGATGCGCACCTGCGTCGGTAGATCGATCTCGTCGGCCGCCGGCAGCGCGCGCGGCAACGCGCCGATGCGCCGGCTGTAGAAGTAGGTCTGCGGCGCGTTCGCGAACAGCGTGTTGTTCTCGACGAAGAACGGCCGCTTCTCGGGCAGCCGCACCTCGTACGCGGTCAGGTTGACGAACGCCGGATCCGCATCGACCTGCCCGAAGTCGGGATTGATCGTGCCGGTGACGGTCAGCGCAGGCAGCGGGCGAAGCTTGACGTCGAGGCCCGCGTTGAATTGCGTGCGCGCGCGCTGGGCAAACGCGCCGCTCGGCGATTCATCGACGGTCAGCGCGCTCGCGACGTACGGCAACAGCTCGAGGCCGAGCCCCGCGTGCACCGGCGGCAGGTCGGTCAGCTGCCCGAAGAAGCTCGCCCACGCGGTGCGATCGAGCGGCACCGGGATCCAGAACACGTCCTCGTTCGTGTGCGGCACGTACCAGTTGAAGTCGATGCCCCAGCTCGTCTGCGGCTCGGTCGGCAGGCGCAGCTGCGACAGCGGAATCGCCATCTCCGTCGACCAGCCGTCGGGCAGGATCCGCGACTGCGCGATCCACACCGGGTTCCACGAGAAGTCGCGTGCCCCCTCGGTATCGTCGGTGTGGATCCAGTCGGCGCGCACGCCGCGCGCGGTAACGGCGAACGAGTACGCGAGGCGCCGCGTGTGCGACGGATCGAGGGAGACGATGAATCGCTCCGCCTGCTGGGTGTCGTCGCGCTGGGTGAGCGCGTCGTCGACCTCGCCGGGCGCCGACCACATGCGCGCGCCGATATAGAGCGTCGTGTCGTCGATCGCGACCGCGACCTTCACCGGGTGCGTCGGCGGCGCGCCGAACTTCGGCGACTGCTGCGCGAAGTCGGAGGCGAAGCACGCGGTCTGCCACACCGGATCGGAGAGGTCGCCGTCGACCTCGATCGTGCCGCGCGCGACCGGCAGCCGCTTGTCATGCGCACACTCGGCGTGCGCGAGCCTCGCAAGCAAGGCCAGGATCAGAACGACGCGCACGCGCGCGAGTCTATAAGCGCTTCGGTACGTAGAGAAGTTGTCCGTGCGATCCCGGCGTGTTACCCGCAAGGGGAGATGTCGAGCCCGCTTCCCGTTACGCCCAGCGGCACCGGCGCAGGGCGCGGCGTCCTCTACATCGCGTTCGCGAAGTTCTACTTCCTGATCGTCGGGATGGTCATCCAGTTCCGCCTGCCGGTGATCCTGTCCGAGGCGGCGTGGGGCGCATTCTCGCTCGTCAACAGCATCGCGAGCTGGTTCAACAACGTCGCGGTGACCGGCACGATCCAGGCGGTCTCGCGGTTCGCGGCGCAGAATCCGGGGCAGGCGAGGGCGGTCCAGGCGACCGGCCTGCGCATGCACCTGCGGCTCGGGTTGCCGGTCGCGATCGCGTTCATTGCTGGCTCGCCCGTGATCGCGTGGGCGCTCGGCGATCCGTCGAAGACCAAGCCGCTGATGCTCGCGGGCTTCATCATCGGCGGCTACTCGTTCTATGCGGTGTTCATCGGCACCGCGAACGGTTTGCGGCTGTTCCACAAGCAGGCCGGGCTCGACATCACGTTCGCGACGCTGCGCGCGGCCGGCCTGCTCGGCATGGCGATCGCGGGCATGGGCGTCACCGGCGTCGTCGGCGGCTGGGTCGGCGCGGTCGGCCTGATCCTGTGCGCGGCGATCGCGTGGGTCGGACTGCCGCGGACGAGCGAAAAGCTGCCGGTGCGGCCGATGCTCGTGTACTTCGGCAAGGTCGCCGTCTATCTGTTGCTGTTCAACGGCCTGATGTTCGTCGACACGATCCTGCTCAAGCGGATCGTCGGCGATCACTACGCGGGGCTGGTCCCGGAGCTGCGCAAGCACATGCCGCTCGGCGGCTACAAGGATGCGCAGGTCGCGACGCTGCTGACCGACGCGCAGGTCGGCTTCTACGCCGCCGCGCAGAACCTCGGGCGCGTCGCGTACCAGGCGATCATCGCGGCGACGTTCGTCGTGTTCCCGCTGGTGTCGCGCTCGACGTTCACCGACGACCACGAGACGACGAAGCGCTACGTCCAGGTCACCGCGCGCTACAGCGTGATGTTCGCGATGGCGATCGCCGTCGTGATGGCGGCGAATCCGACCGACGTGCTCGGCCTGCTGTACTCGCCGGCCTATGCGGAGCGCGGCAGCAACGCGCTCGTGTTCCTCGCGTTCGGCAACGTCGCGTTCAGCATGCTCGCGATCGCGGGCACGATCTTGAACGGCGCCGGCAAGTCGCGGCCGGCGGTCGTGTCGGCCGCGATCACGCTCGCGATCGCGATCATCGGCAATGCGATCGCGATCTCGATGTACGCCGGCTCGCCGCACGTGCTCGATGTGGCGGCAGCGGTGACCGGCGGCGCGATGCTGATCGGCGCCATGATCGCGGCGTTCCAGCTGCAGCGGCACTTCGGCGCGACGATGCCGCTGACGAGCCTCGTGCGCATTCTCGTCGCGACCGGCGTCGCGTTCGCGGTCGGCCGCTTCTTGCCGCTTCACGGCAAGCTGATGACGCTGGTCGAGGCGGTGATCGTCGCCGGCGTGTTCCTCGTCGTCCTCGTCGCGAGCCGGGAGCTCGGCGCGCGCGATCTACAGGCCATCAAGGCGGTGCGCAGCAAGCGCGGCGCCGGGGAAGGTGAACCATGAGAGCGATCCTGCTGAGCATTGTCCTGTGCGCGTGTGGTGGCATCCAGCAGCCGGAGCCGCTGAGCGACGCGATCCGGTCGTACAACGACGGCGTACGCTGGGAGCGCTTCGAGATCGCGGCGGTTCACATTCCCGTGCGTGAGCGCAGCAAGTTCGTGGACGATGCCGACGAGCGCTCCAAGGACATCAAGATCACCGACTACGACATCGTCAAGGTCGAGCCGCGCGGCGACAAGGAAGCCCGGGTGACCGTCAAGCTGTCCTGGTACAAGGAGTCCGAGGGCACCGTGCACGAGACCCGGGCCGTCCAGACCTGGGAGAAGCACGGCAAGGGGTGGCTCCTCGTCGACGAGTCCCGCGTGAAGGGCCCCGAGATGCCGGGGCTTCCCGAGCCCCTGGCCGTCGGGGAAACCCCGACGAAGCCCGACAAGGATTGACGAGCTTCCTGGTGTAAGATCGCGGTGTTTCCGTGTCGCAGAGCGACTTCGTCAGCCGCGGCCAGGCGCTCGTAGCGGCCGGGCAGTTTCAGGAGGCCGTCAAGGTCTGTCGCCTGGGCTTGCTCGGTCGTCCGACGACCGTGGACGGTCGTGTCGTGCTCGGGCAGGCGCTGCTCGCGCTCAAGCGGTTCGATGAGGTGCTCGCCGAGATGCGCGTCGCACTCGAGCTCGACCACAGCTCGATCCCGGCGCAGGTGCTCAAGGCCGAGGCGCTGCTGCGCAAGGGCGACACGGCGGCCGCCGTCGAGACGCTCCACGCCGCGCGCCGCGAGGCACCGGGCGACCCGAAGATCATGCAGCTGCTCGGCGAGGCCGAGCATGTCGCGATGCACAAGAGCGCGGCGCACCCGGCGGCGGCATTCATCGGCGCCGGCGACACGAAGAACTATCCGAATCATCCCAGCGGCGGCGGCGGCGACGGGATGGAGGACAGCGGCCCCGAAAGCTACACGAAGCCGACGTCGCTGCAGGCGCCGGGATCGCTCCGCAAGTCGTCGAAGCGGCAGGCCGTCGTACCGCCGCCCGAGTTCGATCGCGAGGTGCCGTCGGCGGAGGAGCTCGCGGTCGGCGACAAGTCGGGCACGGTCGAGGTGGATCCGGAGATGGAGGGCGTCGAGCTCGACGACGACGACGATTTCGACGACGTCGCGGCTCCGCCGGTCGCCGGCGCGAAGCCCGAGCGCACGGCCCTCGGCAAGAAGCCGGGCGCTGCCGGCGGCGCGAAGAAGCAGAAGAAGATCAGCACGCCGACGATGGACCTCGATATCGGCGACGTCGAGATGCAGGAGACCAACCTGCCGAGGGGCTCGGCGCGGCCGGGGCCGGGCACGAAGGTCCGCAATGCGGTCGCGCGCCCGTCGGGGCCGATCGACATGGACGACGAGCCACCGTCGCGGTCGTTGCCATCGCAGCTCGCCGCGATGCCGCCGTCGCCGCTGCCGCCGGCGCCGCGCGTTCCGATCAGCGCCGCGCTGCCGACGATGGCCGCACCGCTGCCGCCGCCCTCGCGCGCGAAGCCGCCGAGCGTGCAGCCGTCGCCGGCCGCGCACCTGCCGACGTCGCAGGCGTTCCCCGTGCCGCCGGTGCCCGCGTACGCGATGCCGCCGCAACAGCCGGTGATGCCGCAGCCGCTGCCGCAACCGACGCCGGCCGCGATGCGCCCGACGATGGCGATCGCTCCGGCTCCCGCGCTGCCGCTGTCGCCGTCGCAGCAGGCGTCGGCAGCGGCGGTCGATGCGCTGTTCGGGCACGAGCAGCCGGCGCCGCAGTGGAATGCCGCGTCGATCGCGGCCGCGAACGAGCCGACGGCGCGCCCCGATGCGCTCGATCCCGCGCTGATCGCGCTGATGAACACCGAGGCGCCGTCGCAGCCGCAGATGATGCCGCCGCCGGATGCCGGCAAGCCCATGAAGACCGGGATGCGCCGCAACCGGTCGAAGCTGCAGCTGGTGCTGTGGATCGTCGTCGGTGTCGTCGTGATCGGCGGCGGTGTGTTCGCCGGCTTCCAGATCCGGAAGATGCGGCTGCACAAGCAGATCGCGGAGGCGCGCGACAACGCGACCGGTCTCGCGAAGACCGACACGTACGCGGGCTGGGTCGCCGCGCGCAAGAAGCTCGACGACATCGCCGGCGTATCCGCGAGCATCGACAACCGCGCTGCCCTCGCGCGCGCCCGCGCGATCATGGCCTACGAGCTCGGCGACGGCCTGCCCGACGCGAAGGCCGCGGTCGATCAGCTGCAGGGCAAGGGCGACTTCGACCTCGTGATCGCGCAGGCGTACCTCGCGCTGGCGCAGAACGACCCCGCGGCCGCCAAGCACATGGCCGATGTCGCGACCGGCTCGCGCAAGGACGATCCGGCGGCGATGTACGTCGCGGGCGAGGCGCAGCTGCTCGCCGGCGACGCGAAGGGCGCGCAGCCTCCGCTCAAGGCGGCGTTCGAGAAGGACCTGCGGCCGTTCTACGGCGTCGCGCTCGCACGCGCGTACGCGGCGACGTCGTCGTGGGAGGACGCGATCGGCACGCTCGACCGCGTGTTCGCGGCGGCGCCCGAGCATCCGGCGGCCGTGATCGAGCGCGGCATGATCCTCGCGGCGGCGGGACGCATCGCGCCCGGATCGTCGCTGGGCACCGACGTCCACACCCAGCTGCAGAAGGTGATCACGGCAAAGCAGGTGTCGCCGGCGCAGCTCGCGCAGGCCTACCTCGCGCTCGCGCAGGTCGACTACGCGCGCGGCGAGGTCCAGGCGGCCAAGGGCGATGTCGGCGCGGCCGCGCAGCTCGGCATCGACGACCAGCGGTTCGCCGAGGACGCGATCGACACGCTCACACTGATCGGCGACCTCAAGGCGGCGAGTGACCTGTCGCAGACGGCGCTGTCGGCGTGGCCATCGTCGCGGCGCGTGCACATCGCGCTCGCCGAGATCCTGCTCGCGCAGGGCAAGGCCGCCGACGCGCTCGACATCCTCGGCAAGTCCGACGTCGCGTCGCTGCCGATCGGCCAGGCCGTGCGCGCCGACGCGAAGCTCGCCACCGGCGACGTCGACGGGGCACGCTCCGACTACGAGGCCGCGCTCAAGAAGCAGCCGAACCTCGAGCGCGCGGTCGTTGGCCGCGCGTGGCTCGACATCGCCGAGAACAACCTCGACGAGGCGAAGAAGCGCGTCGAGAGTCACTACTCCGACAAGGGCAGCTCCGCCGCGCTGACGACCGTCTACGCCGCCGTGCTGCGCCGCACCGGCGAGCTCGACAAGGCCAAGAGCCTGCTCGAGAAGGTCGTCGCGGGACCGGCGAGCCCCGACATCGCGCGCGCGCAGCTCGAGCTCGCCCGCCTCGACCGCGATACCGGTGATCTGCGCGGGGCGCGCGCCGCGTACGGCGACGCGAGCAACTCCGGCTCGTTCGACGCGCGCTTCGAGTCGGCGCTGCTGCTGATCGACGACCGCGACCCGTCGGGCGGCCGCGACACGCTCGACGCACTCGTCAAGGAAGCCGGCGACAAGCCGCGCGCCGACCTGCTGCTCGAGGCCGCGCGCGCCCGCACGCTCGTCGGCGATCACGCCGGCGCGAAGGCGCTGCTCGACCAGGCGGAGAAGCTCGCGGGTGTTCCCGCGTGGAAGCTCTATCGCGAGCGCGGCCGGATCGCGCTGCACAAGGGCCAGTTCGCCGACGCGGTCGCCGCGCTGACGAAGGCGCTCGAGTCGAGCGGCGACGACGCGGAGACGTTCCTGCTCGCCGCCGATGCGTCGGGCGCCGACGAGAAGGGCGCGCTCGCCGACAAGATCAAGAAGCTCGTGCCCGATCGCCTCAAGAACCGCCCCGAGGCGAAGATCGTGGAGGGCAAGCTCCTGATCGCGGCCGGCAAGCTGCCCGACGCCGAAGCCGCATACAAGGCGGCGAAGGAAGCGCTCAAGGCCGAGAAGGCCACGCCGCGCCGGATGGCGCAGGTCGACTTCGGTCTCGCGTACATCGCGTCGCAGAACGGCAACACCGCCGAGGCGCAGATGGACTTCGAGCTCGTGATGAACGAGGACCCGTCGATCGCCGATGCCTACCTGTTCGCGGCCGACCTCGCGAAGGACAAGAAGCAGGCGTACGCGATCGCGCAGAACGCGGTGAAGTACAACCCGGACTCGCCGGCGGGCTGGCTCGTCGTCGGCAAGCTCGCCGCGCAGCTGCACGACAAGAAGACGCTCGCCGATGCGATCGGCCGCCTCAAGGAAATCGCGCCGACCGGCGACGAGCTCAAAGAGCTCCAGAAGCTCCGCTAGGTCATCAACAGGACGACGGCGGCGGCGGCGCCGCCCATCAGCACGATCATCACGATGATGATCAGCGTCCAGTTCAGCTTCTTCGCCTCGGCCTTGCCGTGCAGGCCCGTGCGGTCGCCGCCCTCGAGCATCTGCTCGAGCGACGCGAGCTCGCCGGGAGCCGGCGTCGGCGGGTTGCCGCGACCGGGCTTGTTGAGCGGCGGACGGGTGGGGCGCTGGCGCGGCTCGCGGCGCGCCGGCTGCTGCTGGCTCTGCAGCTGATCGGCCCAGCCCGACGTATCGACGAACGCGCTCGGATCGAGCGACATCGAGCCCTCGGCGCCGTTCGCGCCCTGCTGCGGCTGCTCCTCGCCCTCGACGAGCGAGGTCATCTTGCCGATCTCGTCGTTGATCAGCGCGTCGATCAGCGACTCCTTCGGCTCCGCCGACCGCTTCCGCATCATTTCCATCTGCGTGTCGCGGACGAGCGTCTGGATGTCGCGCGACGTGACCTTCATCCGTCGCGAGAACAGGTACTGAGCGAGCGCATCGGCGAGGTCGGCCGCGCTCTGGTAGCGATCGTCGGCTTCGCGCGCGAGCGCCTTGCGGACGACCGCCTCGAGGTCGGGCTCGATCTCGGGGTTGAGCGCCGCGATCGACGGCACGCGCGCCTGGCGCACGAGCTCGACGGTCTGGTAGTCGGTCTCGCCGAAGAACAGCCGCCGCCCCGTGAACATCTCCCACAGGATGATGCCGACGGCGAAGATGTCGGCGCGGTGGTCGACGTCGAGGCCGCTCGCCGCCTCGGGCGACAGGTAGCTGAACTTGCCCTTCACGACGCCGGGGTCGGTCGACTCGATCTGGCTGTTGGCCTTGGCGAGACCGAAGTCGACGAGCTTCACCTCGCCGTTCTTCGACAGCAGGATGTTCGGCGGCGAGATATCGCGGTGGACGATGCCGAGCGGCTCGCCCGTCTCCGGGTTCTCGACGTTGTGCGCGTAGTTCAGTGCCTTGCAGCACTCCATAATCATGTAGATGGTGTGCGCGACCTCGATGCGCCGGCCCTTCTGCTTGGACCGCTCGATGAGTGCCTTGAGGTTGCACCCATCGACGTACTCCATGACGAGGAAGTACGCGTTGTCGGGCGTCTTCGAGATGTCGAAGACCTGGACGATGTTCGCGTGCTGGAGGAACAGCGACAGCCGCGCCTCGTCGAGGAACATCGAGATGAACTTCGGATTCTTGGTGAGGTTCGGGAGGATGCGTTTGATCGCAACCGCCTTCTTGAACCCCTCCATCGACTCCGCGACGCCCCGGAACACCTCGGCCATGCCACCGTGGTCGAGTCGTTCGGTGATCTGGTACCGGTCGCGCATCCCCGACGGCAAGATAGTACCAGAGGTTACGCGACGCTAGCAAAGCGCCGGATCTACGCCCGGAGCCTTATTCAGGCCGTTCGTCCGCTTCGACCTGTTCGCGAGCGGACTTGCACTCGAAGCAGAGGGTCGTGACCGGGCGCGCCAGGAGCCTCTTGAAGCCGATCGGCTCGCTGCACTCCTCGCATTCGTCGATGGCGCCGGTCTCCAGGCGCTGCATCGCCTCGCGGACCTTCGCGAGCAGCCCCGCCTCCCGGTCGCGCAGGCGGAGCTCGGTGGAGAACGTCTCCTCCTCGGTCGCCTCGTCCATCGAGTCTCGGCCAATACGGTCGCGGTCGCGATCCATCGTGAACTCGAGGCCGGATTGGGCGTGGTCGGCGATGCGGGTGATCTCCGCCTGCAGGCGAGCCCGCAACTCGTTTTGCTGCTCGGTGGTCAACATGGCTCCAGTCTACGAACGTCAACGAGACCGTCAACGAGCGTGGTCGCGCACCTGCCGATCTATTTCGCTTGCGTGCGCGGCCGCTCGGTGAGCGAAAACGCGCCCGGGTGGGTGTCGACGGGAGCTGGCGATTTCGTGCGACCGCGCGACGGCTGGCGGCTCCCCTGGGTAGCCCCCGATACGCCCGACGGGGCCGGCCTATTCCCGCGCAAATCCGCGGTGGTCGAAATGGATCGATACCGGACCGCGTTCGTTTGACACAAGCAATCGGACCCCTATGACCACCCTGACTCGCTGGAAGCTCGCTTGTGGCCTGTTTGCCGCGCTCGCCGGCATCGCGACGGTACGCGCACATCACGGGGAGCGGAACACACCGGCGCAGGTGGTCGAGACTTCGTCCCGCGCCCAGATCCCGCAGGCGTGGAGGAGGCCGATCCATGTCGCGCCCGAGACGATCGGCGTGTCGCAGAAGGACCTCGTCGATCGCATCCTGTCGGCGCACTCGGTCAAGGACATCCAGCTGCTCGCCGAGAAGCTCGGCGCGGTCGGCAACGACGACGCGATCGACACGCTGTCGGGCCTCCTCTCCGACCCGCGCAAGGGCGTCCCCGAGGCGATGCTCGGAGCGTTCGGCAACATCGGCACCGACCACGCGGTCGACATCCTGATCGAGACGACGAAGGACGAGCGGCCGAGCGTCCGCAACGCCGCGATCGGCGCCCTCGGCTCGACCCAGTCCGCGCGCGCCGAGAAGCTGCTGCTCGAGCTCGCCACCAAGAGCGGTGACCCAGCGCAGACCGTCGCGATGTCGGCCCTCGGCTCGATCGGCAGCGACCGCGCGGTCGAGGCCCTCAAGGCGGCCGCGGTCAGCGGCGACTACCAGATCGCGACGACCGCCGTCTACGCGCTCGGCGCCGTCCACACGCCGGCCTCGGACGCCGCGCTCCGCCAGCTGATCGACGCGCCCGATTCGCGCGTGGCCGCGGCCGCGATGAATTCGATCGACGAGATCGACGACGCGCTGCTCGCCAAGCTTACCCAGATCGTCCGCACCGGCGATCCGCAGCTCGGCAACGCTGCGATCAACGCCTTGTCGCATGCCGGCGAGGCCGCGCTGCCCGTGCTCAAAGAAGCCGCGATGCACGGCAATGCAAACACGCGGTGGATCGCGGTCAGCGCGCTCGGCGAGATCGGCGGCGACAAGGCCATCGCGATGCTCGGCGACATCCTCAAGACCGGCGACCGCCAGTCAGCGACCAGCGCCGCGATGGCGCTCGCGAACATCGGCGGCCCGGAGTCGCGCGAGCTGTTGATCGAGGCCGCGCTGTCGGACCGCGCCCAGATCACGGGCGCCTTGAACCAGCTGCAGCAGATGCAGGGCGATGACGTCGACCAAGCGCTGCTGTCGGTCGTCCGCCAGGGCTCGTCGGCGGATCGCCGCGCCGCGCTGCCGCGCCTGATCAAGAGCGGCAACCCCGAGGCGCTGCAGCTCGCGGTCGAATTCGCGTCGAAGGGCTCGCGCAACGAGCGCTACGAGGCGATGCGCATGCTCGGCGATGCCGGGACGCCCAAGGCGTTCGAGTCGCTGCTGTCGATCGCGAACGGCACGCACGGTCAGTCGCGCGTTCAGGCGCTCGAGCTGCTCGCGCAGGCGCACCCGAGTGACCCGGCGGTCGGCCAGCTGCTCGCGGACTCGCTGTTCTCCGGTCGACGCGAGGAAGCCCAGTATGCTGCGGGCGTGCTCGGCCGCATCGGCACCGAGGACGCACGCACCGCGCTCGTCACTGCGCTCACGGGCAAGGACGCGAACCTGGCGGCGGCCGCGGCGAGCGCGCTCGGCCAGATCGGGATGACCGATCAGGTGAAGTCGGCGCTGATGTCGGCGGCGCAGTCGAACCCGCAGGTCAAGATGCAGGTGATGGCGCAGCTCGTTCAGTCGGGCGCGCCCGAAGGCCTCCGCCTCGCCGAGGAGCTGCTGAACGGCAAGGACACCGCCGGCGCCTCCCAAGCGGTGTGGGCGCTGGCGCAGAACGGCACCGCCGAGGCGAAGCGGCTGCTCGAGCGCGCGATCGAGTCGAAGGACCCGGCCGTCCGCAGCTCGGCAATCTCGGCGCTCGTGCAGAACCCCGACGACCGCTCGACCGACACGCTCCTGCGTCTCACGCACGATCAGGATCCGTCGGTGCGTGCGATGGCGCTGTCGTCGCTCGGCCAGATCGGCAGCGACCGCGCGCAGCAGGCGATCTTCGACGCCACACGCAACGGGAAGCCCGAGGACCGCGTCGCCGCGATCTCCGGCCTCGCCTCGATGGACGACCAGCGCGCCTCGCAGCAGCTCGCGAACCTGATGCGCGACTCTGACCCGACCGTCGCCCAGGCCGCGATCGCGAACGCCTACAACGGCGGCCCCGAGGTCGACCAGACGCTGACCTCGATCGTCAACGACCCGTCGGTAGCGGAGAACCTCAAGTCGGCCGCGGCCTCGCAGCTGCGCCAGCGCGGCACCGACCTCGACCCGGCGACCGAAGCGGCCGTCACCAAGCTCGCGGGCGCGGCCTACGGCGGCTACGGGTACGGTGGCTACTATCCGCGCGGCGAGATCGTGGACTAGGCCGGCAGGTACACGCGAAACACCGTGCCGCCGCCGTCGGCCTCCTCGACGTCGATCCAGCCGTCGTGCTCCTTGACGATGCCGGAGCACACGGCAAGCCCGAGCCCGGTGCCGCCGCGGCCTTCCTTCGTCGTGTAGAACGGGTCGAAGATCTTGTCGCGGATGTCCTCGGGGATCCCGACGCCGTTGTCCTTCACGCTGAACACGACGAACCCCTGCTCGGCATCGAGGCCGGGCCGGTTTCGCCGCACCGCGCGCGTCTCCACGGACAGCGAGCCGCCATCCGGCATCGCCTGCGCCGCGTTGAGCAGCAAGTTGATCATCACCTGTTGCAGGCGATCGCTGTCGCCCGAGATCCGCGGCAGCCCTTCGGCGCGGTCGAGTCGCGTCTTGACCTTCGCGCTCGAGAACTGACCCGACAGCAGCTCCATCGTTGTCAGCGCGAGCTCGTTCAGATTGACCTCGGCCTTGCCGTGCCCGCCGACCTTGCGTCGCGTGAAGTCGAGCAGCCGCTGGATGATTCGCGTGATGCGCGCGGTCTGCTCGGCGATGATCTCGGCATTCTTCTCGACGGTGTCCTTCTCCGTCGCCTTCTTCTGGATCGAGCGCGCACGTCCCGCGATCACGTTGAGCGGCGTCCCGACCTCGTGCGCGATCTCCGCCGCGAGCTGACCGATCGTCGCCAGCTTCTCGGTCTGCCCGAGCCGCTGCTCGAGCGCGAGCTTCGCCTCGTTCTGCCGCTGCGTCTCGCCGCGAGACTCGCGGAGCGAGAACGTCATCTCGTTGAAGCGCAGCGCGATCTGTCCGATCTCGTCATCGCGCTCTGACAGAATCACGTGCGACAGGTCGCCCTTCGCGACGTCATCGATGCCGCGCAAGAGCTTCGTGATCGGCCGGCTGACCAGCCGGCTCGCGAGCGCCCCGACGACCAGCGTCGTCACGAGCGCGATCAGCCCGACGAGAATCGCCGCGCGAACCATGTCCGCCGTCGTCGTCTCGAGCGTGTCGGCCGGCTTCGTGATCTCGAGCATCGCCATCGTCTGCGGCTCTTCGCCACCGGCGCCCGCCGCGCGCAGCGCGAGCGCATACGCGAACACGTCCCCATCGACATCCGCGTACCGCATGCTGGGCGCCTCGAGCATCCCGCGCAGCCACGTCCGCTCGCGCCCGTTGAGGTCCGCGCTCACCGGCTCGCCCTCGCGCGACCGCGGAATGACGATGACCTTCCACCCACCGG
>JAFAOG010000274.1 GCA_019237945.1 Deltaproteobacteria bacterium
GCGATCGCCTCGCGGCGATCGGCGGGGAGCTTCGCGAGATAGCTCGTGACCGGGCTAGTTGTCATCCGCGTGACCAGTCAGGCGGAGCTTGTTCTTCGCGGCCTTGGCGAGCTTGCTGCGCGGCCGCTCGTCGATGATGCCCTGGAGCAGCTCGGCGCCGAGCTCCTCGTTCGAGCCGTCGCCCGATTCGATCAGGC
This sequence comes from Deltaproteobacteria bacterium, assembly GCA_019237945.1. GTDB lineage: Bacteria > Myxococcota_A > Polyangia > Haliangiales > Haliangiaceae > JABFXX01. The sequence goes on from JAFAOG010000274.1 coordinate 198, forward strand.
GAAAGCCGAGCGCGTAGAGCGCCTCGTCGGAGACGTCCTTCTCCTTCGCGAGATGCTTGGCGACCGGGTAGCCCTTCGCGGCGAGCCGCGAGAACTGCTCGAACACCGGATTGTCGGCGTGGGTCTGTCGCAGGATGCCTTCGCCGGCCGCCTCGAGCGACAAGAGCGCGAGGAAGAACCGCTGGTCGTCGTCGATCGCGGCGTCGAGGTCGGCGCGCGAGCGGAGCAGCGGCTTGAGCGAGCCGAACGCCTCGATCGACTTGCCGGCCTTGCGCAGCCGCTTCGCGCGCTCGAACAGCAGCTCGACGTGCTTGCCCGGCGCGACGTCGGCGATCAGCTCGGCGAGCACGCGCTCGATCACGATCTGGTCGGCGGTCGCCTTGCCCCTGAAATGCGCGTCCATGTACTCGCGCACGCGGTCGACGAGCTCGTCGATCGCCTGGTTCGAGACGTGGCCGCGATGCGCGCGGATCACACCGGCGTGGCGGCGCGCGACCTGCTCGTCGGTCGTCTGCAAGAGCGCGCGCGTCACCGGCAGCACCGCCTCGGGCGCCTTCGCGAGGCCGCGAGCCGCTGCATCGCGCGCGGTCGGATCGTCGCCGCCGAGCGCCTCGACGAGCGCCTTGACCGCAGACGCACCGCCGCCGGCCGGCAGGCGCTCCATCGCGAGCTTCTGCGCCATCACGTTCTTGCTCTTCGCGAGCGCCGCGAACGGCTTCGCGAGCGACTCGGGAATGCGCGCGCCGCGCAGCGTGTCGACGGCGCTCTGCGCGACCGCGTAGTCGTCGCCGTCGGCGTAGTCGATCAGCGTCTCGATCACCTTCTCGGTGCCCTTCGCCTCGCTCTGCGCGACGATGCGGCGCAGGCCGGCGATCGCGGCGAGCCGGATCGGGCGCGGCTCGCCCGGGTCGGCGAAGTCGAGCAGCATGCGCTGCGTGGCCGGGCGCGCGAGGTAGCCGATCAGTCGCAGCAGCGACGCGAGCCGCGCCGTGCCGGACACGACCTCGGGATCGCGGAGCGGATCGACGTCGTGGTGGTGGCCGTTCGTGCCGTTGCCGTTCGTCGGCTTCTTCTTCGACGCCTTCTTGGCCGCCTTGTTCGCTTCCTCGGCCGCCTTCTGCGCCTTCGCCCAGATCTTGCGGAGGTCGCGATCGGCTTCCTTCGCGCGTTCGGTCGCGCACTTCTCGACGAGGTTCGCGAGTTTGTCGTTCCCCTGGTCGATCTCGGCGCGCACGAGCTGGAGCGCCTGCTCGCCGAACTCGTTGTCCGCCAGCTGATCGAGGACGGACTCGAGCGCCTGCTGCGTGCCGCGCTTGAGCAGCAGCTGCGCCATCACGCGGCGCGCGCGCACCGGACCCGATGCGACTTCCTTGCGCAGCGTGCCCTCGGCGGCGGCGCCTTGCTGGGCGAGCAGGGCGGCGGCGCGCTCGGCGAGCGCATCGTCGTCGCCGGTGATCAGCGGCACGAGCTTGGGAGCGATGCCGCCGGCGCCCATATCGGCGAGGCCGTCGAGCGCGATGCGGCGCACCGTCGGCTCGGGGTCGGCGAGCCGGCCGGTGAGAGCGTTCAGCACAGACTTGTCGCCGTTGCCGACAGCAGCGAGCACGGTCGCGGCGGCGGCACGCAGATCGACGCGCTCGGAATCGAGCAGATCGATGATCGCCCCGCCTAGGTTCTTGGCCATCGCAGAAAGCCTCCGGCGGGGGACGTCACCATGGCCGTGGGGTGTTGTAAAGGCCGGTTCCCGTCGACGTGGTGGCTAGGCGAGGTACAGCCCGGCCGCCCACGCGAGCAGGCCCGCGAGCATGATGCCGGCGCGCGCGAGCTTCCCGGAGCGGGCCCGCGCCAGTGCGAACGCGCCGCCGATCCACGCGAGGACGCCCAGCGCGGCGAGCGCGGCCGCGCCGTGGCCGGGCCGGACGTCGCGGGCGAGCCGATCCCGATACCAGGCCTCGCGGCCGGCGGTCGTCGGGGCCGGGCTGGCGGCTCCCGGCTGGCGAGCCTCCCGGTTCGCGATCGCCGCGTCGGCATCGGCGAGGTCGGCCGCGTGCGGGGTCCACAGGCCGCTGGTCGCGCGGGCGGCACTGCGGATCGCACGCCACGCGGCGAGCGCGATCCTCGGGTCGGGATCGGTCGTCAGCGCGCGCAGCCGGTCGTACGCGGCATCGACATGCGGCGCGAGCGGCAGGTACCAGCGCGCAGCGTCCTCGTAGGATGCGATCGCCTCCAGCGGCTTGCCGCGCAGCACCCAGTCGCTGCCGGTGCCGAGCGCAGCGCGGCCCTCGACGACGATCCGGATCGCCAGCGCGCCGAGCACGGCGAGGACGATCGCGGCCGGGATCAGCGCGCGCTTCATACGAAGTCGCGCCGGTGGAACAGCACGCAGGCGAGCGCGAGCAGCCCGACGATCCAGCCGAGGCCGTGCAGCGACGCCATGCCGACGTACGCCCACGTCACGAAGTCGCCGTGCACGGAGACGTCGCTGCGGCCCGACGGCGACATCAGATGGACATCGGGCACGATCTCGAGCGCGACGCGCGTGACGACACGGATCCACGCGGATGCGGACTTCGCCGCCTGCTCGATGTCGGGCGTGACGCGGCCGATCAGCCACATCGCGAACGAGAAGATGCCGGAGAGGAACGGCGTCGAGAACGACGAGAAGAAGATCGCGATCGCGGCAACGGTGAGCACCTCGACCCAGGCGAGGAGCGTCGCCTTGACGAGCGCGGTGGTCATCGCGTTGCCCTGCAGCGCGAGCATCGCGATCATCGCGACCGTGAACAGCGCGACGAGCACGCTGAGCACGAGCGCCATGCCGAGCCATTTGCCGACGACGAACTCCCAGCGCTCGATCGGCTTGGACACGATCGCGTGCACCGTGCGGCGCTGGATCTCGTTGTAGAGCAGGAACAGCCCGAGCAGGATCGCGGTGATCGAGCCGAAGATCGACATGCCGGCGAGGCCGATGTCCTGCGCGACGCGCGTCTCCTCGTGATAGCTCATCGCGCCGAGCACGATCGCGAGGAAGTTCGCGCCGAACACGACGACGAGCACGCCGTAGAGGACCTTGATCCGCACGGCCTCGCGGAACGTGTTGAGCGCGATCGCCCAGATCCGCCCGAGCATCAGACGCGTCCCTCCGCGGAGCCGCCCGCGTTCGCGATCTGGCGCAGGAACAGATCCTCGAGCGTCTCGTGGCGCTGCGCGACCGAGATGACCTTGGCGCCACGCTCGCGGCTCTTCGCGAGCCACGCATCGACATCGGCGTCGACCGGCAGCGTCAGCGACAGCTGATCGCCGACGCGGCGCACGCGGTCCGCCCCGGCGACGAGGTCGTCGATCGCGGCGTCCTCGGCGATGCGCACCATGACGTCGACGCCGAGCGCGGTGCGCCGGATCAGCTCGGCCGGCGTGCCCTCGGCGGTCAGCACGCCGCGCGCGATGATCGCGACGCGATCGGCGATCGCCTCGATGTCGGTCAGGATGTGCGACGAGAAGAACACGGTCGTGCCCTTCTCGCGCAGCTCGAGGATCAGGTCGCGGACTTCCTTGCGGCCGATCGGATCGAGGCCGCTCATCGGCTCGTCGAGCACGACGACCTCGGGGTTGTTCATCAGCGCCTGCGCGAGCCCGGCGCGCTGCAGCATGCCCTTGGAGAACTTCTTCAGCGACTGCGCGCGCGCCCGCGCGAGACCGACGCGCTCGATCAGCTCGTCCGAGCGCTTCTTGCGATCGGCGTGCGACATCCCGAATAGCCGGCCCGCGAGGTCGAGCAGCTCGCCGATCGTCAGGTAGTCGTAGAAGTAAGGCGACTCGGGCAGAAAGCCGACCTGCGCGCGCGCCTTGCGGCTCGGTACGGCGTGGCCGAGGATCTTCGCGGACCCAGCGGTCGGCTTGATCAGTCCCATCAGCGTGCGGATCGTCGTCGTCTTGCCGGCGCCGTTGGGGCCGACAAATCCGAAGATCGTCCCGCGCTCGACGGAGAACGACACGCCGCTCAGCGCTTCGACTTTGCGGCGCGCGAACGGCGTGCGGTACGTCTTCTTGAGGTCGCGAACCTCGATGGCCGGATCCACCGCCGAGGACGTTACTTGATCTGGTAGATGAACGTCACGATTCCGCAGGCCCGGACCGCCTGGCCACCGATCTCGTACGGCTTGTAGCGCCAGCCGAACATCGTCTGGCTCAGCACGTTGTCGTAGCCCGCATAGCCCGACGACTTGAGCATCGACACCGACGCCACGCTGCCGCGCTCGTCGACGCACGTCTTGAACGAGGCGACGATGCGATCCTTGCCGTCGCGCGCCATCGCCGTCTTGTCGTTATCCGACGGATGCGGCTGGGTGTCGCCGGAGATCCGCATGCCGCGGATCACCGACGGCGGCACGACGACATCCTCGTGATGCTCGACGACCTGCTTCTTCTCGGGCACCGCGGAGCCCGAGCCTTCGCCGGGGCCGCAGTCCTCGGTGCACGGGCCGGTCGACAGCGGATCGCCGGAGCCACGGCCGCTGCCCTCGCCGCTGCCTTCGCCGCCGCCGGTCGTCGACGGGACCGGCTTCGGCGTCTCGTCGTGCTTCGGCTCCGGTTGCGTGATGTCGACGGTCGGCTTCTTCGGGGTCTTCGGGTTGAACGTCGGGGCCTTCGTCGGCGCGGCGCCACCGGCGGGAGCGGGCGGCGGCGGCAACGGCTGCGCGAGCGCGACCGAGATCTTCGGCCGGTCGAGCTGCTCGAGCTTCCAGAAGCCGGCGACGAACAGGCCGAACACGAGGGCAAGGTGGAGGGCGGCAGAGATGAGGACGAGCCAGCGGCGCATTGTCGTGCCGACGCACGAGCTTGGGCCGCGATCTCTCGCACCTCCTGACGGGTGTCGCGGCGGCGCCTCGGGTATCGTCGCACCTGCTGTGACCGGTGCACTTGTCGTGTTTTGCGTGACCTACCTGGTCATCGCGAGCCGCCAGCTGCAGTTCCTGAAGCTCGACCGGCCGGCGGGAGCGACGATCGGGGCGGTCGCGATGGTCGTCATCGGTGGCCTGCCGATGGACGACGCGCTGCACGCGATCGACCTCCACGTCCTGATCTTGCTGTTCGGCGTGCTGTTGATCGCGGCGTATCTGACCGAGGCGCAGTTCTTCAAGCTCGCCGCGTATCACGTGCTGACGCGCGCGAAGAACGCGCGCTCGCTGATGTTCGGCTTGATCTTCGTCAGCGGTGCGCTCAGCGCGTTCCTCGTCAACGACACCGTGTGCGTCGTGCTGACGCCGCTCGTCGTCGCGGTCGTCGTCGAGGCGCGGCTGCCGGCGCTGCCGTATCTGATCGGGCTCGCGTCGGCGACCAACGTCGGCGGTGTGATCAGCCTCGCCGGCAACCCGCAGAACATGATCATCGGCGCGGCGGCGCAGGGCAAGCTCGCGTTCGGCACGTACATGCTCGTGACGCTGCCGGTCGGCGTCGTGTGCCTCGCGGCGAACGCGGCCCTCTTGTGCTGGCTGTTCCGCAAAGACCTGCCGCCGGGGCCGCTCGTCGAGCGTCATCCGCCGAAGCCGGCCGTCGACAAGGTGCTGTCGGCGAAGGGTCTCGGGGCGCTCGTGCTGTTCGCGGGCCTGGCGTTCGCCGGCGTGTCGCTTGCGGGGGCGGCGGTCGTCGCGGCGTCGGCGCTGATGCTCGCGGCGCGCTCGCGCGTACCTCGCGAAGCGTTCCGGCACGTCGACTGGCCGCTGCTCGTGTTCTTCGCGGGGCTGTTCGTCGTCGTCAAGGGCATCGAGCACGCGGGCGTGATCGCGGATCTCTTCGCGCACGTCGCGCCGCTGATCGATCGAGGTGGGTTCGAGAGCAACCTCGCGTTCATCGCGCTGGTCGTGATCGCATCGAACATCGTCAGCAACGTGCCGCTCGTGCTCGTCGCGGTCGCCTGGGTGCCTCACATGCACGATCCGACGTGGGGCTACATCATGCTCGCCGTCGCGTCGACGCTCGCCGGCAACCTGACGCTGTTCGGCTCGGTGGCGAACATCATCGTCATGGAGTCGGCGGGGCCGCGCGGCGAGATCGGGTTCTGGCGATTCCTGCGTTACGGCGCGATCCTCACGATCGTCGACCTCGTGCTCGCGTTCGCGATCCTGTTCGGCGAGCGTGCACTATCGTTCTTCTAGCGATCCGGTGCTTCGGCATTCCACGCGAAGCGCCAGCGCAGCTTGCCGTCGATGATCCGTACCGCCTCGGCCTTCTGCAGCGCCGCGAGGTCGCCGCCGATCAACAGCTCGCCGAGGCCGGAGATCCCAGGCTCGTGACCGACGAGCACGACGTGCGCATCGCGCGGCAGCTTGTCGAGCGCCTTCTTGACGTCGCGCAGCGACTCACCGGGCGCGAGCTGTGGCAGCGTCTCGACCGCGATCGGGATCTGGAGTCCCGTCGCGACGAGCTCGGCGGTCTGCACCGCGCGCACGAGCGGGCTCGTCCACAGGTGCGTCGGGTGGCAGTCGTGCCAGCGCAGCCGGTCGCCGAGCTGGCGGGCCTGCTCGCGGCCCTCGGCCGTGAGGTGACGCAGCGGATCGCGCAGCTCGAGCGTCTCGTCGACGGCGGCCGCATGCCGGATCAGGAACACCTCCACGAGGACATCTTACAGCTATGCTGCGCCCATGAGACTCTTTGGCACGACGACCTCGCCGTTCGTTCGTCGCGTGCGCGTGGTCGCCGCAGAGGTCGGCGAGCCGGTCGACCGCGTCGACACCGCGACGGACGATGGGATGGCGCAGCTGCGCAGCGTCTCGCCGATCCGCAAGGTGCCGGTCGCGATGATCGACGAGAAGCTGCTCTTCGACTCGCGCGTGATCATCGACTGGCTGACGACGACGCGCGGCTGGGGCGGCGTCACGCCGCCGCGTGACCGCTGGCGCGAGCAGAATCTGCTCAACGCGATCGACGCGGCGCTCGACAGCGTGATCCAGCTGTTCTACCTGCGGCGCGATGGCGTCACCGTCGACGGCACGCCGTACGCGCAGCGGCAGCTCGAGCGCGCCGATGCGATCTTTGCGTGGCTCGCGCGCGAATTGTCTCCCGACGCGTTCTCGCTGCCCGAGATCAGCGTGTGCTGCGCGCTCGACTGGATGGACTTCCGCAACGTGTACCCGACCGACCGCGCGAAGGGCCTCGCCGCCGTGCGCAGCGCGCTGCGCGAGCGGCCGTCGATGGTCGCGACGCGACCGCACGCATGAGGCTCGTGGAGACGATAACGCCCATGGCGCGACTTCCATGAAGCGCGGGACCGACATCGCGGAGGCCGTCGCCGTGCTGCGGGCCGGCGGGCTCGTCGCATTTCCGACCGAGACCGTGTACGGGCTCGGCGGCGACGCCACCGACGACCGCGCCGTCGCCGCCATCTTTGCGGCAAAGGGACGCCCGCGCTTCAACCCGCTGATCGTGCATGTGCCCGACCTCGCTGCCGCCGAGGCGCTCGCGATTTTCGATGATCGCGCGCGCGAGGCGGCGCGACGGCATTGGCCGGGACCCCTCACCTTGGTGTTGACCCGGCGCGCAAACAGCGGGGTGTCGCTGCTGGCGAGCGCCGGGCTCGACACCATCGCGCTGCGGGCGCCGTCACACCCTGTCGCGCAATCCTTGTTGCGCGCCGCAGGCCGGCCGATCGCCGCGCCGTCGGCCAACCGCTCCGGCCGGGTCAGCCCGACGACCGCCGCCCATGTCGCCGCCGAGCTGGGCGGCCGGATCGCCCTGATCCTCGACGGCGGCCCTGCCGA
>JAFAOG010000293.1 GCA_019237945.1 Deltaproteobacteria bacterium
GCGATCGACTCGCGCCACGGCAGCTCGTTGGAGTGATGCTCGAACGGTCCGATGAACACGACCGGGCGCTCCGCCTCGACGATGCAGTCGCTGAGCTTGTGGCGCGCGTCGAGATCGGCGGGGATGCGGAGCTGCAGGATGTCGATCAGCTTGTTGACGGCGCCGGTCGCGCCGCTGCCGCAGAAGATCACGAGATCGTCGGCGCCGCCGCCGACCGCGCGATGGATGACCTCGCGGGCGTCCTCGCGAAATGCCGTCGTCTGGCGGCCGGTGCCGCTCGTCTCGGTGTGCGTGTTCGCGTAGAGCGGCATCACCTCGTCGCGGATGAAGTCTTCGATGAACGTGATCGAGCGGCCGCTCGCCGTGTAGTCCGCGTACGTCACGCGACGCAGCCCGTACGGCCCTTCGAGCGCGCAATCGTCTCCGATGATCGAACCTCGGATCGTCTCGATAAGGCGCGCGGACTGCGGGTGCATGCTCCCCCATATCATGACCTGCGCGCGGCTTCTGCGGCGGCTTCACGCAGGAAGCGATGCGCCGCGTCACGATCGTTGCGCGGGTGCCAGATCTGCGACACCTGATACGGCTCGAGGCCAAGTGCCTTCGGCGGCTGGACAAGCCGCAGGCCGAAGCGCTTCGCCGGCGCAGGCGCCGAACCTGCCGTTCAGCGTCCGCCGCGTCGACCTTCAGTAGAGCGGCATGTCGACGCCGAGCGTGAAGCCGAGGTAGGTCTTCGCGGGGCCGTTCTCGGGACCGTTCTCGACGACGCCGCCGATCAGCGCCGCGTACGGCTGGGCGGGGCCGAGCGTCGCGCGGAGGCCGATCGCGCCTTCGTCGGTCCAGTGGCTCGTCGCATTGCCGTTCGTGCTCTCGAACAGCAGCGCGATGTTACCGAAGTCGATGCCGAGCGCACCGTTGATGTGGAAGCTCGAGTGCGGATGCAGCCACTCGCCGCCGAGGTCGAATTGCGAGAACGTGCGGCCGATGCGGCGCATCGCGCTGATGCCGGCCTGCGCGCCATAGGCGGTGTCGTAACCAGTCTGCGAGGCGTCGGTGACGCGCGACTCGAACGGAATGATCGTCGCGCCGTTGTTCGTGCGGAACGTGTAGGAGGTCGGCAGCATCGCGCCGATGTGGAACGCGATCGTCTGGCCGTCCTCGTCGGATGCGGCGAACATCGCGCCGGCCGCCGCGTTGCCGATCAGGTCGCGACCCTGCTGGGCCTTCGTGCCGAGCAGGCCGGGCAGCGAGACGTAGAAGCCGGCGCCGAGGTCATCGTCGTAGTAGGACGCGTGGCCTTCGTAGCGGAGGTTCGTGCTCGCGCCGCGAAACACGTGGGAGATCTCGGCCCCCGCGCGCGAGCCGCCGTCCTCGCGATCGAGCGTGATGAAGTGCGCGAGGTACAGGGGCAAGGAGCCCCGAGACTAGCGCAGCGCGCCCAGCTCGTACGTGCGCTGGTAGCCGCGCGTGACGTTTTCGATGCGGACCTTGATCGTGCCGTCCGGAGCGTAGGCGTAGGTCTCGGCGATCTCGAGGTCCATGAGGTCGGGGCGGCGATCGGCGGGCGTGTGGGCGAGATCGCGGCGATCCGCGAGCGAGGGATCGTAGGGAAAGTAGATGTCGGTCCACGGGACGAGGTCCTGGACCGGCTGGCCGTCGGCGTCGAGCGCGCCGCACTCGTAGAAGCGGAGGTGACCGACGGCGTGCGTCGGGTGGTAGCGGCGCTCGATCGTGATCGGCGCCGGGGCGTCCTTGCCGATCAGCGGGTCGAAGATCTTGTCGGCGCCCGCGGCGGCCTCGCGCCAGACGCCGAAGTGCCGCGTGACCGCTTCGCGGATCAGGATGTGGGCGTCGGGATCGGCGGCGATCGCGAGGCCGATCGCGGTCGCGGCGAACGGCTGCGGCGCGAGCTGGAGCTTCTTGCCGAAGCGGGCGCGCAGGCGGCGGGCGACGGCGGGGAACGCGGCGCCGCCTCCGACGAGGTAGAGGCCGCCGAGCTCGCGCGGGTCGTCGGGATCGATGCCGCGCGAGGCGAGCTTTCCGAACAGCAGCTCGGTCTGCGCGATCGTCTGCTCGATCAGCGGCTCGCAGCGCGCGTAGAGCTCGGCGACGTCGATCGTCGCGGTGCCGAGGTCGCCGAGGTCCACCAGGAGCTTCTTCGACGTCGCGCGCAGGGTTTCTTTCGCGTCGCGCGCGCGTTCGAGGGCGGCCGGATCCTCGAGGTGCGGGATCGCGAGCGCGTCGCACGCCGCATCGAGGACGAGCTGATCGAAGTCGTCGCCGCCGAGGCGCGCGATGCCCTCCGCCGCGATCAGCTCGAAGTGACGGCCTTCGAGGGAGACCGCGCTCGTGTCGAACGTGCCGCCGCCGAGGTCGTAGACGACGACGTAGCGCTTCGGGCTCTTCGCGGTGAGGTTCTGCAGGTGGTGCGACGCGAACTCGACGGCGGCCGCGGTCGGCTCGTTGAGCAGGCCGATCGGCTGGAAGCCGGCGCGGCGGAAGGCTTCGAGGGTGAGCCAGCGCTGGCGCGAGGCGGCGTTCGCGGGCGCGGAGATCATCACCTCGAGTAGATCCCGCGCGGACAGGTTCGAGCGCGTGATGATCGCGTCGCGGAGGTCGGCGAGGAAGCGCGTCGCGAGGTCGAGCGCGGAGATGTTGGGGAGGATCTCGTCGTCGGGCATGCGCGTCTGGATCGCGCGCTTGATCGAGCGGATCGCGTGATCGTACGTGCCCTCGGCGAGCGCGCGGGCGGCCGCCCAGCCGACGAGCAGCTCGTCGCCGCGCGTGACGGCGATGCCGGGGATGTGCTCGCGAAACTCGCCGCTCTCGTCGAAGGCAGCGACGGGATGCCGCGCGTCGGCGACAGCGGCGACGACGGTGCGCGTGGTGCCGAAATCGATCCCGAGCTTCATGCCCGCGTCATACCGCGTGCGTGATCGGGGAGCGAGCTTCAGACCGAGAGCACGATCTTGCCGAAGCCTTCATTACTGGCCATGTGCTCGTGCGCGCGCGCCGCATCGGAGAGCGGGAGTACGCGATCGACGATCGGCTTGATGACGCCGCGCTCGAGCAGCGGCACGACCTGGGTCTCGAACGCGCGGACCGCGGCGATCTTCTCCTCGAGCGGACGCGCGCGCAGCACGGTGCCGAAGATCCGCGCGCGCTTCGCGAGCACGGCGCCGAGATCGAGCTCGGTCTTGCGCCCGGCGAGCAGCCCAACGAGCGCGATCCGGCCGAGCGGCGCGAGCGCCTGGAGATCCTCGTTCAGGTACGCGCCGCCGACGAGCTCGAGGATCACGTGAGCGCGAGGCACGCGGTCGGCGAAGCGGCCATCGACGGGGACGACACCGAGATCGAGGCCGAGCGGCCTGGCGCGTTCGAGCTTGTCTTGCGTGCGCGCGGTACCGACGACGGTCGCACCCATCGCGCGGCCGAGCTGGATCGCGGCCGTGCCGACGCCGCTGCCCGCCGCCGAGATCAGCAGCGTCTCGCCGGAGCGCAGCCCGCACTGCGTGACGATCGCGTCGTGCGCGGTGATGAATGCCTCGGGCACCGCGGCCGCGTCCTCGAACGACATCGTCGCGGGGATCGTCGCGAGCGCGCGCTCGTGCGATGTGATCGCCTCGGCGTAGCCACCGCCGCCGACGAGGCCGAACACGCGATCGCCGAGCTTCAGGCGTTCGACGCCGGGGCCGAGCGCGTCGACCTCGCCCGCGATCTCGAGGCCGGGGATGTCGGGCGGCGCGTCGGCGGGCGCCGGGTAGTGGCCCATGCGCTGGAGCAAGTCCGCGCGATTGACGGCGGTCGCACGCACGCGCACGCGAACCTCGCCGCGCGACGGCTCGGGCAGCGGGCGCTCGACGAGCGACAGGACCTCGGGACCGCCCGGCTTCGTGATCACGATGGCTCGCATGCGGCAGATGTAGCACCGCGAGGATCGCGATAGCTCGCCTCGGGCGCGAGGTGTAGCATCGAGGCATGCGGGCGATCGCGTTGGCACTTCTCGTGGGCGCGTGCGGCGCGAACGACAAGCCGGCGCTCGCGAATGCGCCGCGTCCCGATCCGGCGGCGGTCGCGGGAGTCGCGGCGGCGGCGGCGGCCGCGGTGACGCTCGCGAACCCGAATGCGACGCAGACTCCCGAGAAGCGCGACCAGTTCGAGAACAAGCAGCCGACCGAGGTCAAAGAACACGTCACCGGCGACGTCCTCGATCGCCTCGATCAGACGGGCAGCGGGTCCGGCTCCGCGCACGAAGCGACACTCAAGACGGCGCCCGCGAAGAAGCCGAAGGGCAAGCCGGCGAAGATCCCGTCGCCGCAGGACGCCGCCGCCGCCGTCGGTCCGGCGAACGATCAGCCGGACGCCCTGCCCGCCCGGTAGGCCGTCCGACCGACTACCGGACTCGCGGGCCGCCTGCCGGACGCCGGACGGCGAATGGTCGCCGCACGCGCTTTCGGTCTAACGGTAAAATGCGTTGTATAGCGCAACGCGTCACTGGCTACTCCACTTGCCGTTTCGCGCACATCTGGCGCATGGAGCTTTCTACTGAACAAACCCCAATAGTGCGATGTCTAACGATACTGCGGTGGTCCGGCCACTGGCCTGGGTCGTGCAATGCGGCGCGTCATCATGCGCGCCTATCTAGCTTTGGTCCTGCTCGCCGCCGGTGCTTGCGCCACCAGCGCCACGCCCGAGGGCGAGCCCGCGTTTCACAATGTCCGCGAGCGGCTCTCGCAGCCGACTCGCCTGTACATCGCGCCGGGCACGTCGACCGGCGAGATCATGGCATCGCGCTACACGAACGACGGCTGGGTCGCCGGCACGACCGCGCTCACGATCGATAACGGCGAGCTCCACGCGGTGCTCGACAACACCGGCAAGCTCGCGGTCACCGGCCTGACGCTGTCGGCTGCCGACATCGCGATCCCCGAGAGCGTGTTCGGCAAGCCGGCGAGCCTGACGAACGTCAAGGTCTCGCTGCCGTACGCGTCGCTCGCGAACGTGATCTGGCAGAGCGACGACGACGCGATGCTGACGCTGACGCTCGCGCTCGATCTCGACTGGGATCTGTCGGTCAACGGCGCGGTGTCGCCGCTCGGCACGCAGCACCTGCCACCGGTCACCGTGACGACGGAGATGACGGGCGCCGGCGATCATGTCGACGCGTCGCTCGCGCTCGACGCCACCGGCGAGCTGTGGAGCTGGGCCGGCCTGTTCAAGCTGACCGAGCTCAAGCTCGACCTCGCGGCCGCGACCGTCGACGCGAACTGAAATTGTAACTTGCGCGCGCCGTGCGCCCGGCTCGACGCTCGACGCGATGATCGGGATCCCGCTCGCGACGTTCAACTTCGCCTACGGCGAGTGGGCGGCGCATCGCTACCTGCTG
>JAFAOG010000515.1 GCA_019237945.1 Deltaproteobacteria bacterium
GGCTCGAGCTCGATCCGCGCGACCGCTGGCCGAGCATGGATGCGCTGCTCGCCGCGATCACGCGCCGGCCGCGCTGGCCGTTCGTCGCCGCCGGCGTCGGCGCCGTGATGCTCGCGACCGCCGCGATCCTCGCGATGCCGCACCACGAAGGCCGCTCGCTGCCCGCGGGTCTCGCCGAGGTGACGCGGTTCTCCGAGGGCGCGAGCGTCACGCGCGATGGCATGGCGGGCCTGCTTCGCGAGCTCCACGAGCGCTCGGCGGCGCGGTTCGTGCCGTCGTTCATCGCGGGGCAGCCGGCGGGCCTCAAGCTGTTCGCGCTCAAGCGAGACACGTTCCTCGACGCGATCGGCGTCGCGAATGCGGACCTGCTCGTCTCGATCGATGCCCACCCGACGACGACGCTCGACCAGCTCGACGAGGCCCTCGCCGCCGTCGGGCCATCGCCGGCGCGCCTCGACCTCGGGCTGATGCGTGGCCACCAGCCGGTGACGCTCTCGATCAAGCTCAAATGATCAGGCGGCCGTCGGCAGCGTGATCGTCACGATCGTGCCCTTGCCGGGCTCGCTCTCGATGCGGAACCGGCCGCCCGCCGTGCCGACGAGGCGCTGGCACTGCGCGACGCCGAGGCCGGTACCTTCGGAGCGCGTCGTGAAGAACGGCGTGCCGATGCGGGCGAGCACGTCGGGCGGAATGCCGACGCCGTCGTCGCGAACCTGCAGCTCGACCATCCCGCCGGTCTCGCGCGCCGCGATGTGCACGTGGCCCTGCTCGCCGCCGCGCGCCGCGACCGCCTGCGCGCCGTTCGTGACGACGTTGATCAGGACCTGCGTCAGCTCCGTCGGCGACATCCGCACGCGCGGCAGCTGGCGCGGCCCGTGATAGTCGATCTGCGCGTGCAGGTTGATCGCGAGCGGCTGGCACACGCTCATCGCGTGCCGCACGACCTGCATCGGATCCGCGACGACGCCCGTCTCGCTCGCATCGCGCGGCCTCGATAGATCGCGCAGGTTGCCGATCATCGTCGACAGCAGCTCTGACGCGGTGCGCATGTCGCCGAGGATCGAGCCGAGCTCGTCGAGCCGCGCGGTCGCCGACTTGCGCGTGCGCGCATCGAGCTCGACATGGCGCAGGGCCTCGCGCAGCGTCGGGGCGAGCTCCTTGAGCGCATCGAGCAGCTCGATGTTGCCGATGATCGCGGCGAGCGGTTGCCGCAGGTCGTGGACGAGCAGCGCCGAGATGCTGCCGAGGGTCGCGAGGCGCTCCGTCTCGAGCAGGCGGCGATGCACCTCGGCGGAATCGCGCCCCAGCGCGCTCGCCTCGATCGCCCACCGCAGCACCTGGACCAGCTCCGCGCGCACCCACGGCTTGAGGATGTAGCGCGCGACGAGCCCCTCGTTGATCGCGCGCAGGATCGGATCGATGTCGGAGTAGGCCGTGACGACGATGCGGATGATGTGCGGCCAACGCTCCTTGACCACGCGCAGCAGGTCCTCGCCGTTCATGTGCGGCATGCGCATGTCGGTGACGACGACGGCGACCTCTTGCTGCTCGAGCATCTGCAGCGCGGTGGGACCGTCGGGCGCGGTCAGGATCTGGAAATCGGATGCGAGGGACTGCTCGAAGACGATGCGATTCGCCTTCTCGTCATCGACGTATAGAACGATGGGCCGGTTCACGCTGCGACCGATCCATCATACCGGGCATTGGCGGGCAGCTGGATAACGAATGCGGGTCGGACTGGCCGGTCGCGGATATCCAGAATGCCCCCATGCCGGCTCACGATCGCGCGGGCGACCGCGAGGCCGAGGCCGGTGCCCGAGCCCGGCGGTTTCGTCGTGAAGAACGGTTCGAACACGCGCTCGCGAAGCTCGACGGGGACGCCGCTGCCGCTGTCGGTGACCTCGAGCAGGATGAACGCGCCGTCGGCGCGCACCTTGAGCTCGACCCAGCCGCCCTTGCCGGCGGCGTGACCCGCGTTCTCGAGCAGGTTCGTCAGAGCTTGTACGAGAAGTGGGCCAGCGCACAGGATCTCGCCGTCGAACGCGAGCTGCGTACGTACTTCCACGCCTACGAACGCCTTGTTCGCGAGGCCGAGCGACCGCTGTACCAGATCGCGTACGCGCTCCGGCTCGAGGACGAGCGCGCCGTTGCGGAAGCCCAGCAGCTGGCGCGACAGAAAGCCGATCTGCTCCGCGCAGTCACGCATCACGTCGAGCAGCTGGCCGGGGCCGGTCTCGGGCGCGATCAGCTCCGGCGGGAGCAGCATCTTGATCGGCTCGATCGCGTTGACGATGCCGTTCGCCGGGTTGCGCAGCTCGTGGGCGAGCCCGGCCGTCAGGATGCCGAGCGCGGACAGCTGCTCCGCGCGATGCAGCCGGTGGGCGAGGTCGCGGGTGCGCAGCTGCGCGGCGACGCGTGCGACGAGCTCGCGCGGATCGAACGGCTTGGTGACGTAATCGACGGCGCCGGCGTCGAGTCCCGCGACGCGCGTGTGCAGATCGATGATCGCCGACAGGATGATGATCGGGGCGAGCTTGTCGCCGGCGATGTCGCGGAACTTCTTCGCGAGCTCGATGCCGTTCATCTTCGGCATGTCGACGTCGGTGATCAGCAGCTGCGGCTGATGGCGGCGCACGAGCTCGACGGCCGCTTCGCCGTCGGCCGCGACGTGCACCGTGTAGCGCTCGGCGAGCAGCTGCGCGATCGATTCGGCGAGGCGCGTGTCGTCCTCGGCGAGCACGATCGTCGCGAGCGACTCGCCCGGAGGATCGAAGCGCGTCGCGGTCGCGGCGGGGTTCACGAGCACGTCGTCGCCGAGCTGGAGCTCCTGGCGGGGCACGATCGCGTCGCGCCGGATGGCCTTCGGCATGCGGACGACCAGCTCGGTGCCCACTGGCTCGCGTCGCGATGCGGCGACCGTCCCGCCGTGCGCCTCGACGAGCTCGCGGACGAGCGCCAGTCCGAGCCCCGTGCCGACCTGACGCCGCGTCTCGGGCGCGCGCTCGAACCGTCCGAACAGCCGCTGCGAGAGCTCGTCGGAGATGCCGGGTCCGGTGTCGCGTACGGCGAGTCGCAAGTCGCTGTCGTCGGACGCGAGCTCGAGCTCGACGCGCCCGCCGCCCGGCGTGTACTTCACCGCGTTCGAGACGAGGTTCGAGACGACGCGCTCGAACGCGACCGGATCGACCTCGGCGACCAGCGTCTCCGGTACGCGCGCGAGCAGCCCGAGCCCCGCGCGCTCCGCCGCCGGCTGCCACGCCGCGACCAGCTGCTTGACGAGCGCCGCGACGTCACTGGGCTCGCGATGCAGCGCGAGCTTGCCCTCTTGCCCGGCCGCGAGCAGCAGCAGCTCGTCGACGAGGCGCACGAGCTTGCGCGCCGCATCTCCGATCGATCCGAGCCCGGTCTTCGCACGCTCGTCGAGCCGCGCACCGGCTCGCTGCTCGATGTCGCTCACCGCGAGCAGGATCAGCGACAGCGGCGTGCGGATCTCGTGCGAGATGTTGCCGAAGAACCGCTCGCGCACGCCCTGGGCCTCGCGCAGCTGGGCGAGCGCCGTCGACAGCTCGGCGGTCCGCTCCTCGACCTTCTTCTCGACCTCGGCGCGCGCCTGCTCGAGCTCGTAGTAGCGCTGTTGCAGCTCTTCGTTCGCGGCCTGCAGCTCGCGCGCGGCCGCCCGCGCCGTGAACGGCATCGAGATCCACCGGAACAGCGATGCGAGCGTGCCGCGCTTGTTCTTGTAGCGGACACGGAACGCGCCGACGCGGCCCTCGATCGTCATGTCGACCTCGGCATCGCCCGCGCCGACGAGCCGCGGCATCGCGATGAACGGGCCGCGCGTCATCCAGAAGAACTCGTCGGAGACCTCGTGCGGTTCCTGGATCTCGAGCCGGATCACCGTGACGTCGGAGCCGATGTGCTCGTACGCCGGCTTGACCGCGGTGCCGAACAGCTGCGCGCCGCCGCCGACCTGACGCTTGCAGATCCAGTCGAACAGGTCGCGCGACGTGAACAGCAGGCGTGCGATCACGCCGACCGCCGTGAAGCTCGAGCGGAAGAACGACTCGTTGAGGTCGGACATCTGCTCGAGCGTCAGGAACTGGCGTGCGTTCCTGAGGATCTGGCACCACTCGCTCCACTCGACGTGGTTCTTCGCGTTGCGCAGATACGCGAGGTCGTACGGTGTCCCGGCGACGAGCAGGTCGTTTGGCAGCTCGCGGCGACGAGCTTCCTTGAGGACGACCCCTAGCGTCCTGCACGAGACATCACGCATCCGACGCTACATCATGGCATGTAGCTGCAGCCGCGGGCGTACGTCGCGAGGTTTCCGGCGCGCCCCTCGAGGATGCGCTTCGCGTTGATCGCCTCGGTATCGTAATCATCCGGAGATTGCTTGCCGACCTCGCGCTCGCCCGTGGCGGGCCACGCGGAGATCCGGTGGAGCAAGAAGCCCCGCGCGCCCGGCTGTGCGAACGCGTACGAGGCCGGAATCAGCACGAACGGCGTGCGCACGACCTGGCCGGTCGCGACGTAGTGGACGTCGTGCTCGAGCACCCGGTACTCGCCGAGGTCGTGCTGCGTGATCTCGAGGCGGATCTCGCGGTCGTACTCGTCGAACAGCTTGTCGCCGTCGCGGCGCATCAGGTAGCCCCACTGCGTCGGGTTGTCGATCAGGAACGCGACGGACTCCGCGAGCGGCGCATCGACGTAGATCGTGTGCGACTTCAGCTCGAGCTCGCCCTTCGCAGCGAACCGCCAGCCCTGACGGCGCTCGAGCTGCGCCTTGAGCGAGCGCGCCTCCGAGCGGTGCACGGTCGGCAGGCCTTCCTTGATCATCTGCGTGCCGCGCGCGGGGTCGACGAAGCTGATCCAGTGGTAGTAGGTGCCGGCCTGCGTCGAGCCGAAGTACGACGGCTCGAACAGGAACATCGGATACACGTGGTAGTAGCGGCCGAGCTCGGTGCCGCAGTGCCACTCGACGACGCGGCTCGCGCCGATCTCGCGATGGCGCACGTGATAGTAGAGCCCGCTCTGGTAGCCCGACGCCGTGCCGAGCCACGTGGTGGCGTCGATGCGCTCGCGCATCCGCGAGTACAGCGTGTACTCGGAGAGGCTCTCGCCCTGCATGAGGTAGTCGGTCACCGCGGATAGCGGCGACGCGATGAACGTCGAGGTCGCGTACGTGTTGCGTTCCACAGCAGGACTCCTAGTTGATGACGCGAAGGTTCGGCGTGCTCGTGCGCTTGGCGGGAGGCGGCGTCATCGCCGCGATCCGATCGCGCTTCGCGAGCTGGATCTCGTGATCGATGCGAACATCGACGACGACCGGGCCCGGCATATCGCGAAGCATCTGGTGGACGCGCGACAGCTGACCGGGACCGTCGACACGGACGACGGCGGCGCCGAGGCCGCGCGCGATGTCGCAGATGTCGAGCGGGCCGGTCGAGTAGCTCGGGCGGCGCCCGTAGACCTTCTCGTGGCCGTTCTCGACCATGCCGAGGCGGCCGTCGTTGAACACGAACACGCGCAGCGGCAGCTGCTCGGCGACCGCGGTCGCGATCTCGAACGCGTTCATCGCGAAGCAGCCATCGCCGCAGATCGCGGCCACGGTGCGGCCGGGATGCGCGAGCTGCGCGCCGATCGCCGCGCCGAGCGACTGGCCCATCGAGCCGAGACCGGTCATCACGATGAACGAGTCGGGCTCCTCGAGCTCGAGGTACTGCACCGCGAACAGGAAGTGCTCGCCCGAGTCGACGGTGTAGATCGTGTCGGGCGGCAGAGCGGCCTGGATCTCGCGAATCGCGTCCTGCGGCGCGATCCGGCCGACCGCCATCGACGACGGCAGCGCCTGACGATGCACGCCGATCGCGTGCGGCAGCGCGAGGTCCGTGTGCGGCAGCTTGTCGGCGAGCTCGCCGAGGAAGTCGGCGGCGGAGGCGACGATCGCGTGCGTCGGCGCGTAGCTCTTGCCGATCTGCCGCGCATCGATGTCGACGTGCACGAGCGCGCGCGTGGCCTGGAGCTGCGGCGAGAAGCCGTCGGTCGACATGTCACCGAGGCTCGTGCCGATCGCGACGACGACATCGGGCGTTGCATCGAGATAGCGCCGCGCCGACATGTGACCACCGAGGCCGAGCACGCCGAGCGCGAGCGGATGCGTCTCGGGGAACACGCCCTTGGCCTTCGGCGTCGTCGCCACCGGGCACCGCAACACCTCGGCGACATGGCGCAGCTTCGCGGGCGCACGGGCGCCGCGCACACCGCTTCCGGCGAGGATCAACGGACGGCGCGCGCCGCGCACGAGATCGATCACCTCGTCGAGCGTCGCTTCCGCGAGCTTGCCGCCGAGCACGACCTCACCGGCGGCGCGCGGTGGCGCGACCTCGGCGCTCGTCACGTCAATCGGCAGCGTCAGCATCACCGGGCCGCGGCGTCCCGAGAGCGCCGTCGCGATCGCCCGCCGCAGCACGTGAGGCAGCGCGCTCGTTCGCGGCACTTCGGTCGCGAGCTTCGTCACGTGGCGCGCCATCTCGACGATCTGCAGGCCGTGCGCGCTCGAGTCCTGCAGCACGCCCTTGCCTTGCGCCGGCCGCGGCACGTCGCCGACGAGCAGCAGCACGGGCAGACCATCGCACCATGCGCTCGCGAGACCGGTCAGTGCGTTGAGCGCACCGGGGCCCGACGTCACGATCGCGACGCCGAGCTTGCCGGTCGCATGCGCGTACCCGGCGGCCCCGAACATCGAGCCGCTCTCGTGGCGGTTCGTCACGACGCGAATCGACGAATCGATCAGCGCATCGTGCACCGCCGAGATCGCACCACCGGGCAATCCGAACACGACATCGACACCCGCCTCCGCGAGCATCGACACGATCAGATCCGCACCGCGCATCGTCGGCGCGTACACCGGCTCTTCGGCCGGAGGCGGCGCGACAAGCGCAGCGAGATCGATCGGCTTCTCGACAACGCGATGCGCACCCGCTGCCAGCGCCGCGCGCTCGAGCTCGGGCGTCATATCGCCACTCGTCAAGATGACTTTCACATCACGAGTCGACGGACTCGACGTGATCCGTCGGCACGCCTCCAGCCCATCGACACCAGGCATGAAGACATCGAGAACAACGATATCCGGGCGCGACGTACCGATCTGGAGGAGCGCATCGATCGCGTTGTCCGCCACCGCCACTTCAACCCCGTCCATGAACCGCGCGCGCCGTTCGAGCGCACGCAGCTGCAATCGATCGTCATCGACGATCAGCACGCGACACGGGCTTGGCTCGGAACGGTCCAGCGGTGCGCGTTGCATGGGAGTGGGCCTTATACCCGCATCGCCCGCAAAACGTCGCAATCTCACGCTAGCGGCGGTTTTGACGCGGTTTTAGCAATGGCGGCCCGCAGCTGCTTGAAGTCACACGGCTTCTCGAAACACGGCTGCGTCAGCTGCTCCAAGAACCGCTGAGACGTCGGAGTCGATGCGCCGCCGGTGATGAAAATGAAGCGATGCGCCTGCTCGGGAGCCACTTCCAACACGCGCTGATACAAACCCATGCCGCCGATGCCCGGCATCATCAGATCGCACAGCACGACATCGAATCTGTCGCCGCCCACAAGCAGCGATAGAGCAGTATCGGCCGAATTCACAATTGTTAAGTCGTGATCCGTTCCGAGCAACCGCCGCAGCGTGTTCGTGAACAGCACTTCATCATCGACAATCAGCACGCGCGCACTGATCTCCTCGACCGCACTGCGCACGGGCGCGACGGAAACCGTCGGCCCCGCGATCGGCAGCAACACCCGAAACACGGTTCCCCCTGACGCACTATCGAACGTGATTTCGCCGCCAAACGACCGCACGACATTCCTGCACACGGCAAGCCCGAGCCCGACGCCCTGACCGATCGGCTTCGTCGTGAAAAACGGTTCGAAGATCCGAGCCCGGTTCTCGCGCGCGATCCCCGGCCCGGTATCCCGGATCTCGACCGCCACCCGGGACCCCGGCCCGACGCGCGTCGCGACCCGGATCTCGTTCCGCTCGACCGCTCCCGCCTCGATCGCCTGCGCCGCGTTCACGAGCAAGTTCACGAACACGTGCCCGAGCTGCGCCTCGCTCGCCTCGACCGCGGGCAGCGGCACGAAATCCCGCACCAGCTTCGCCCGCCGCACGATCTCGTGATTCGCAACGGTGATCGCGCTCTCGAGCACGTGCTCCAGATCCACGCGCTCGACGCGCGCCAGCTCGCTCCGCGTGAACGTCTTCAACCCGCGAATGATCGATTGCATCCGCGCCATCGCCTCGCGCGAGTCGCGAAACATCTCGTCCCGCTCGACATCGACGGGCAACGCATCCTGAATCATCTCGACATTCGCCACCGCGACCGCGAGCGGGTTGTTCAGCTCGTGCGCGATGCTCGCCGCAAACGTCGACACGCTCGCGATCCGATCAACGAGCGCCCGCTGCAGCTGGACCTCGAGTGACTCGCACGTCCCGACGAGCTCCCCGCCAACGCGCCGCCCGCACACATACAGCTGCCGCCCCCCGACGGTCACCTCCAGATCAAACGCCTCTCCCGCATCCAGCGCCGCCCCCAGCTCCGCCTTCTCATCGACACGCGCGATCCATCCCGCCCGATCGACGACCGCCGCGCCGACCAGCGCCACCATCTCCGCCGAACAGCGCAGCGCCCCCGACTCGAGATCGAGCATCCACACGCCGAGCGCGGAGTGGACAGACATCTCCACGATACTAACGGTGCGGCCGGTACAGATCTACGCGACTCGCACCGACGCAAACACTTCGCGTTACCGCCGTAGCCAACCCAACGCACTACAATTCCCGAGATGCTCTCGATCCGCCCCGTCACCGCCGCCGACGTCCCGGCCGTGGTCGCCCTGATCACCCGCACGCTGGCCGAGTTCAACCTCCAGTTCGGCGTCGGCACCCCCACCGACGACCCGATCCGATCTCTTCCGTCCTCCTACACCGACGCAGGCGGGGCCTTCTGGGTCGCCGCCTCCGACCACATCGTGGGCACCTGCGGCCTCTACCCGGTCGACCCCGGCATCTACGAGCTCCGCAAGATGTACCTCGACCCCGCCGCCCGCGGCACCGGCATCGCGGTCCGCCTGCTCGACACCGCGGTCGACTTCGCCCGCGCCCAAGGCGCGACCGCGATCGTGCTCGACACGCTCGACTCGATGACGCGAGCGATCGCGTTCTACGAAGCCCACGGCTTCACGCGAGACGACACGCAGATCCGCGGAACGCGCTGCTCGCGAGGCTACATCCGCCGGCTATGATACGGCGATGCGCTCGCTCGTCATCGTTGCGCTGCTTGTCATCGCGGCACCGTCCAGCGGCGCGTCGCCAGAGTTGCTCGGTAGTGTGCTCACTAGCTCCGATGAGGCAGTACCTGCTCACAAGCCGATCGTTCCGAACGTCGACGCCCGGATCATTTCGGTATCGGAGATCGAGACACATCGGTTCTCGATCGAGATCGCTCTTCCAGTAGACGCGCGCGAGAAGGTCACGATGAAGTGGACGGGCGCGTTTATCCGTGATGGCAACGTGTTGCCAGACACCGAGTTCACGCTGACGCAGGTAACGCGCGTCTCAGCGCGAGCCGTCGTGAATGCCCGGAAACTTCCGTCGGAGACCGTCCGGCTCTTTCCGCCATAGGCAAGACGATATCGTCGTGTCTTTTTGACCACTTGGCGCATGCCGACACGGGGAACGCGACGCGCAGCTCGGACGTATAAGCTTGCGTAGCGCGAGCTGTGTGACGGCGTTCGCTTGCGAGACTCTCACTAGCGAGGTTGAAGGTGGATCCCCAGCGCATTGCCCAAGAACCCGAGCTTGCCCCTGTCGTTACTTCGGACGACGAGCCGAAGAAGGCCGCCACCCCGGCACCGACGGGCGAGGTCGTGCCGCAGATGTACGGTGGCGATCGTCAGGCGACGGTAAAAGCGACCGCTGACGCCGCAGTGCGAACGCCCGGAACATCGGTTCCGTTCATCGACGAGCTCCAGCCGCTCATGCCGAACGTCGATCTTTCGAACGTGACGGCACACGTCGGCGACAAGGCAGGGACGATGGCTCATGGCGTGGGCGCCAATGCTTTCACTGTCGGCGACCATGTCGTCCTTCCGGAAAACCCAACGAAGCACACCGTTGCACACGAGCTCGCGCACGTTGTTCAGCAGCGCAACAACGTCGCCGTGCCAGGCGGCGTCGGCACCACCGGTGACACTCACGAGCAGCACGCAGATGAGATCGCTGGTCAGCTGACTGCCGGAAAGCAGGTCAATGTCGCGGCTCCAAGAGCCGCGACGTCGACGGCAGTGCAAATGGAAGACGGGCCGGCGGCGCCGGACGAAAAGCTCGTGAAAGGGTACGACAAAGAATTTCGGCGCGGTTGGGAAGAGGTCAAAGAGGACACCGCGAAACCCAAGGCGGGCGATCCGTTTGGCGGCGGACACGGAAAGAAGCAAGCGATCGGTGGAAAGCATGTCGGTGATGGCGGATTCGGCGCCCGCCTGATCGGAGGCAGCGCGGACGCCGCGCAAAGCCACGCCGCGCAGTGGGGCGTTGCTGCCGCTCCGGTCGAGCCACACACGGAACCTCTCGACCACGCGTTCGAGCAGCAGGCGAAGTTCATCGAGGGCAATCAGCCCAACGTGCACTTCTTCAGTGCGGATCCGATCTGGGTCCAAAACGAGAAGAAGTACGCAAACGATTGGGCGCGGAAAACATGGAATCGGTCCAGCGCTACAAGTTCGACCAGCTGCGCTGGGTGAACTCGTACAACGACTGGGCACCTGTCGCGAACCAAGCGCACATGGCGCAAGCGGAGCTTGTCGAGTGCGCCTCGCTGATGGGGTACGACACCGCGAAGGATAAGGACTCGGCGGCGTTCGTGCTTGGTCTCGAGAACTCGCTCGACATGGCGAATCAGCTGGTCGATGCCAAGATGCTCGGCGACGGCAAGAAGCAGAGCTGGGGAACGCGCAACGACGATCCCAGTGCAACGTCCAAGGCGCAGCCTGAGCTAAAGGGCGAGCAGCTGACGCCGAAGCTCGGCGGTGTGGCGGACGCGTACCGCGAGCTTCAGGTCGCGCACCACGGCATCTACAAGGGCTTGCTCAACGATCAGAAGCACGCACTCGAGGCGGAATCGGGGGCGGTGACCGGCGAGATCAATGAGATCAACGAGGTGATCGAGTTCTGGGCCGGCATGGGCGAGTTTGCGCAGGGCTCCTACAAGAAGGTTGGTAGTGCCCAGAAACTCGCGAAGAAAGCGGACGACCACTACAAGAACGGCGATCCGCACGCGAAGAAGGAGCTCAAGCAGGCGCAGAAGGACGCGCACAAGGCCGAAAGAGATCCTTCGAACTACGAGCACGACATCAACTCCCACGCGCATCACGGTAACTACGAAGACCACTACGACACCTGGGGCAAGGGCGGCGCCGAGAAGGTAAAGGAAGGGCAGGAAGCCAAGGACAAGGGCGATATCGAGGTCGCCGGTGCGGGCGAACAGCGCGAGCCTTCCGAGGCTGCGGAGGGGATGCCGGAACTTTCGGTTGGCGGCATCATCAAGATGGGCCTGACCGCGATGAACCAGAAGAAGCTCGACGAGCTCAAGGACCGGCTCGCGAATCTCAATGGAAAGACAACGGCGACGCGTCACACGATCGACTTGGTCGAGTCAATCTCCGCGAGCAACGCGTACCAGAATGCGTTGACGAAATTGGACAACGAGATGAAGAAGCTCGGTGAGCAGAGCATGCGAGACCGCGAGCAGGACATGCTCGCCACGGGGCGCGACCTAGACAGCTATGCGCTCGAACATCGCGACGAGCTCGCGAAACAACATGCGGAGGGCCTCGTCCCCGGCCACGGCAAGGAAATCTACGCAACAGCTCTCGCCTGCGTTGCCAAGGTCGAGAAGTACCAGGCAATGTCCAAGCTCGCGCTGAAGATGTTCCCGTATAACGAGTTCATCGCGGGAATCAGCAAAGATGCGCGCGAACGAGCGAATCACGTGCGGCCAGAAGAGAGTGCTTCCCGCAGCTACGACAAGACCGGCCATCCTCCTCCCGCGATTCCGTCGTTCACCGACGAGGAGCAGGCGATCTACTTGCAGATTGCGGGCGCTTACAAGGGCGTGCTCGAGGTCGACACGCATTGGTCGGTACGGCTTGAAGGCGTCGTCGAGAGGTTCAAGCTGCTGATGAAGAAGCTCAGCGGCAATGCAGGGGTCCAAGGTGCCGTTGGAAAGCAGTTCTAGTGTGCGCGTCCTGCTCTTGATCGGCGCCGGCGCGATCGGGTGCTCGTCGGGACCGAAACAACTCGGCAAGGTGACCGAGGATGGGATCGCTGCCGTTCACGAGTGGTGCGGCGATAAGCTCGAGATCGAGTCCCACATCGACATGCCCTCGGGCAAGCCGATGTATCCGAACGCGACGAACTTGCTCGTGTTGCATTGCATCCACGCGAAGGACGGCGGCGGTCTGGGCTGGGTCGCGCGCGATTCACAGACGAACCAGCTGATAGGCACGACGTTTTCGGTGCCGCCGGCGTTGTTCGACGGGCTCGTTGACCGCGTAATCGTCCCCGCACTCGACGCAGATGCGCGTTCTCGGCTGGCCACTCTGCGGGCATTTATGCGTGCTCCAGGCAATGAGCACATGAAGGTCTCTGAGGAGAACGGCATTCGACTTATCGTTGGCGTGTATGCCGGTCCAGAGTGGTTCATCTCCGTTTACCATGATTGATTCGCGACGATGACGAACCAGGAATGGCTCGGCGCGATTCTCGGCTGGGCGGTGAGCTTCCTGCGGGGAGATGCCACACCGGCCGATCTAGCTCGCCTCGAGAGGCTACTCAGCGACGCGGCCGCGCGGGAACCGCTTGCGTGGGACGTCTTGCGCCGGCGCCTGCGCCTATCACGAACTGAACAGACCACGTTGTCATTACTCGTTGCCGTCGAGCTGTCCTTGGACATCAGCGCGATGGTCGCGGCACTGAACAAGGATCCGAACCGTCCCGCCATCGATGTTGCGGTGCTTCAGCGAACCGTTTACGCAGCACCGGACGCGGCCGCGCGGTTCGTCACTGAGCTCTCGAACGAAGGCGCGCTCCTGCGGTACCGGCTCGTCGAGGTCGCGAATGAGCGCCGGCCAGAAGAGACGCCGTTCCTCCTGCGCCAGCTCAGACCAACCCGACGCCTGATCGAGCTCGTTCACGGCGCAGGTGGCATCGACAGCGAGCTCAAGCACATCGCTTCGCTGCAAACCAGACCGAGCACGCCGAGTGACTTGCGCCTCCCGACGGAGATCAGGAAGCGCGCAATCGAGCTCGCCAAGGTCCTCGATCGAACCCCGGGTTCTCCGGTGCTCGTCCTGTCGGGGCCGGACGGCGCAGGTCGCAGATCACTTTTTCAGGATGTCGCGCACGAGCTCGGACGCGCGTCGCTGCTCGTCAACTGCGCGCGACTGCCGTTTGAACCTGTCGCGCTCGGCCGGATCTGCCAGACATTGCTTCGCGAGGCGCTGCTCGCGGATGCGATCCCCGTACTTCATGACGTCCAGATCCTGTCCGGCGATCCCATCCGCGCCGACCGACAGCGTCTGGTCGATGACTATTTGGTTTCGATCATGCCTGGAGTGATCGGCGCTACCGGGCCGCATGACGACTCGAAGCCGGCGACGTTCGGACGTGGGCTCGCCGTCGTCGACATTCCTCCTCCGGCGGAGAGCGATCGCGCGATCCTGTGGCGACGCCACCTGGGCCCGGCAGCCTCGGAAGACGATGTGTCGTGGGCCGCGAGTCGTTATACGGTAACGGGTGGCACCATTGAACGCGCTGCACGGACTGCCGTTGCAGAGGTCGCAGCCCGAGGAACCGCGCTTGAGCGCGCCGACCTTCACAAGGGCATCCGGTCGACTCTCGATGCGAAGCTTTCCGCCGTCGGCCGTCGGATATCGACGCAACAAACGTGGGCCAACGTCGTCCTTCCCGAGGATGTCCTCGAGGAGGTTCGCGAGATCATCGCGCGCGTGAAGCATCGCGGTCTGGTCTACGACCACTGGGGGATGGGAAAGAAGATCGGAAAGGGCCTTGGCGTTTCGGCGCTATTTTCCGGTCCGCCCGGCACCGGAAAGACCATGATTGCCGGTGTGATCGCAGGGGAGCTCGGTCTCGACCTGTATCAAGTGGACCTGTCACAGATCGTGAGTAAGTACATCGGCGAGACCGAGAAGAACCTCGCTGGCCTATTCGACGCCGCGGAAGCCGGGCACGCGGTGTTGCTGTTTGACGAAGCTGACTCGATGTTTGCCAAGCGAACGGAGGTGAAGTCCTCGAACGATCGGTATGCAAACCTCGAGGTGAACTTTCTTCTGCAGCGCATGGAAAGCTTCTCCGGGATTTCGATCCTCACGACGAACCTCGAGTCTTCGATCGACGAGGCCTTTAAGCGTCGCCTCGCGTTCAGAATCGCGTTTGATGTGCCAGAGGAGGACGAGCGCGCACAGTTGTGGCGCACGCTGCTCCCTGATCACGTCAAGAACTTCCACGAGCTCGGACTTTCGGAGCTTGCACGACGTTTTGCGATGAGTGGCGGTTACATCAAGAATGCGGTGCTTCGTGCGGCATTCTTTGCGGCCGATGCGAACGAGCCGCTCGGAGAGGCGCACTTGCGCAAAGCGGCGGCCCTCGAGTACGCAGCCATGGGCAAGGTGATGCATAGCTCGCGGTGAGCGAGCGCTCCCTCGCGGCCGGCGAGATCCTATGGCGGCGCCGTGCGTTTGACTGCGCGATGCGCGCACCCTGGCTCCTAATCCTGGCCGGCTGTTACACCGGATCCACGCCACCGTCGACGAACGCCATCGCGATCGGCGAGCCGGCGCACGAGACGGGCCTGGTGTTCGTCAGCGGGCGCGAGGCGCAGGACCACTGGTCGGCGACGCAGATCTTCCTCGCGAAGCCCTCCGCGCAGCAGGCGACGAACCTCACGAATGACGCGCGGTGGAACAGCTCGCCCGCGATCTCGCCCGACGGCACGCGCATGGCGTTCATCAAGGAGCGCTCGCTGCGGATCATGCGGCTCGCCGATGGCGAGGAACGCACGGTCGATGTCGGCGATGGGCCGTTCGGTTGCGTGCGGTGGGCCGGGCATCGGCTCGCGTACGTGGCGCCGGCGAACACGCGCGGCTCGGCGGTGTGGGTCGTCTCGGAGCATGGCGGCTCGGCGACGCAGCTGACGAACCCGGGCGCCGCGAGTGACGAGCTCGTCACGTTCATCGATCACGGGCGCCGGGTCGTGTTCGATCGCTACGACAGCGCCACTTCGGATCGCGACCTGTGGGTCATCGATGCGGATGGCGGTTCCGAGCGTCGGCTGACGAGCACGACCGACATCGCGGAGACGCTTCCGGTCGCATCACACGACGGGCGGCTGCTCGCGTATCGCGCCTTTCGCGCGAGCCATGACGGCATTCGCGTGATGTCCCTCGCCGATGGCGCGATCGTGCAGGATTGGGTGCTGCCCGCGGGCCTCGTCAACATCAGCGGCATCGACTTCGCGGCGGACGATCAGGCGCTCGTGTTCGGCGCGGATGACGAGGAGGTCGGCGGTAGCCTGGAGAACGTCAAGGGCGAGCTGTTTCGCGCCGGGCTCGACGGCAGCGGGCTCGTGCGGCTGACGAAGAATGCGTCGTACGACGGGCAGCCGGCCG
>JAFAOG010000516.1 GCA_019237945.1 Deltaproteobacteria bacterium
CCGCTCCTTCCAGCGCAGCGCGAGGCCGGTGCGGGTGACGTGCAGCTTGATGCGGCCGTCCGCGTACGCGGCGAGCAGCTCCTTGGGGTTGCCGAGCTCGCGCAGCATGCGATGGCGGCGCCCGTAATCGACCGGGCGACGGTTATCGGGATCGACGAGCGACAGGTCCCAGATCTCGGTGCCCTGGTACGTGTCGGCGACGCCCGGCGATGCGAGCTTGAGTGCGACCTGCGCGAGGCTGTTGCACGCGCCGTACGTCGCGAGCTTGCCGACGAATGCGCGCAGCTCGTCGGTGAACGCGCGATCGCCGAGCAGCGCGTCGATCGTCGCCGACACCGCCTGCTCGTAGCGCTCGTTCGGCGACGTCCACGACGTCTCCGCCTTTGCCTCGCGCAGCGCCTTCTGCATGTACGCCTTGAGCCGGTCGGCGAGCGTCGGGTCCTCGCCCGTCATCGGCCACGCGCCGACGCACGTCTGCAGCAAGAGATACGCATCGTTCGCGAGCATGCCGTGCGTCGTCGCGCGCTCGAGCCACGACGTCGCGCGCTGCTCCCACTCGCCCGGCAGCTCGGAGAGCACGGCGATCCGCGTGCGCACGTCCTCGCTGCGCTTGGTGTCGTGCGTCGTCGTCGTCGTCATCGACAGCGGGAACGCACCGAGGATCGCCGCGTTGTGCTCGTGGAATTCCTCGACGCTGACGCCAAACTTTGCCGGATCGCAGCCGACCTCGTTGAGGCAGACGAGCCGGTTGTAGCGGTACATCGCGGTGTCCTCGACGGCCTTTGCCATCACCGGCCCCGTCAGCTGCTGGAACCGCATCGCGAAGTGCACCGCATCCGGTGACTGCATGCGCAGCAGCAGCACGTCGTGCACGTAGTCGAACACCGACGGGTCGAGCCCGCGGTTCTTCTTCTTCGCGAGCCGGATCGCGTGCTCGATGTGTGCCTCGTCGTTCGGCTGGCGCGAGCCATCCGGCGCGATGTACGTGCGGTAGACCGGGAACGCCGCGATCGTGTCCTTGATCGCGGTCGTCAGGCTGGTCAGCGTGAAGTCGCGCGACCGGCGGTCGGCCTCCGCGAGCCGGCGCAGCGCCTGGCCGAGCATGATCGTCTCGGCCGACAGGCTCGTATCCATGATCAGCCGCTTGGTCTCGAACACCATCTCCGCGAAGTCCTCGCGCTCGCCGGTCAGCCGCCCGTAGAGCTCGGTCATCTTCGGCTCGGCGTTCTGATCGACCCACAGGCCGTTGATCGCGGCGATGAAGTCGTAGCCGGTCGTGCCCGCGATCTGCCAGTTGCGAGGCAGCTCCTCGCCGGGCTCGAGGATCTTCTCCGCGACGACGTACACCTGCGGCGGCGCCTTCTTGCCCGCGGCGGTGATCGCGGCGCGCAGCCGCTGCTGGAGCAGCCGGAAGTACGCCTGCGGCTCGTAGAGGCCGTCGGTGTGATCGAGGCGCAAGCCGGTCACCGCGCCCTGCGCGACGAGATCGAGCACGAGCGCATGCGTCGCGTCGAACACGCGCGCGTCTTCCATGCGGATCGCGGCGAGCTCGTTGACGTCGAAGAACCGGCGGTAGTTGATCTCCTCCGTCGCGACGCGCCAGTACGCGAGCCGGTAGTTCTGCTCCTGCAGGAACTGGTCGATCCACTCGATGTCGCCGTGGCCGCCGTCGTGCGGGTTCTTCTCCGCGAGCACGGCGTCGATCGCGGCCGCGATCTCGCTGCTCGCCATGCACAGCTCGCCGAGCCGGCGCTTGATCACTTCCTTCTCGCGCGCTCGCTCGTCGCGCTTGTCGGGCGCGGTCTCGTTCGCCGGCGGCAGGTGCTCGAGGGCGCTCTGGATCGATTGGAGCTCCTGCAGATTGCGGTCGTCCTTCGTCAGCTGCAGCTTGCCGGCCGCGAGCTGGAGAATCGGGCGATAGCTGCGCGGCGACGCCGGCCAGCGCCGGTCGTAATACGCGACGTAGAACCCGCCGCCGTCGCGCACGACCGAGAGCTTACCGTCCTCGAGCTCGTGACCGAACTGGCGGCCGAGCACGGGCAGCAGCACGCGGTTCTCGAGCCCGAGCGTCGGAGGGTGCCAGTCGACGTCGAAGTACTCCGAGTACTCCGATGCCGGCCCGTTCTCGAGCACGTCGATCCACCAGCGGTTCTCGCCGGAGCCGATGCCGACGTGGTTCGGTACGAAGTCGAGCAGGTGGCCGAGCCCGGCTTCCTCGAGCGCCGCGACAAGCTTGCCGTGCGCTTCGGGGCCGCCGAGCTCGGGGTTGAGCACGCTGTGATCGACGACGTTGTAGCCGTGCGTCGAGCCATGCTCCGCGTGGGTGTACGGCGACGTGTACAGCGCTCCGATGCCGAGCTCCTTCAGATAGCCCACGACGTTCGCGGCGTCGCCGAACGCGAACTTCTCGTGGAGCTGCACGCGATAGGTGGATGTGGGGGCGCCCTCGACGATCTGCGTGCTCGATCGCGAGGGCGCGGAGCGTCGGTACAGCTTCAGCGAGCGCGCCCGTAATGGCGTGGTCTCGCCGGCCTGCTTCGTCTCGTGCGTGTTGTCATCGTAGGTGTCGACGACGAGCTCCCAGGGCTGGGCATCGCCTCGTGCGTGCAGCGCGGGCAGCTTCAGCTCGAGGTCGGCGCCGCTGCCGTTGAAGGCGAGCAAGAAGTCGTCGTCGGCCATCTGGTTGCCGAGCTCGTCGACGCGATCGACGCCCGCGCCGGCGAGATACATCGCGAAGCTCGACGTGATCGGGTTCTGCCAGTCCTCGTCGGACATCGGCTCGCCGTCGTGCCGTAGCCACACGATGTCCTCGATGCCGAGGCCGCGGATCTCGCGACCCTTGAAGAAGTCGGCGCGCCGGAACGTCGGGTGCTCCGCGCGCAGCTTGATCAGCTTCTTCGTGAACTCGAGCTGGGCGCGCTGGCCGTCGTCGAGGTTCCAGTCGAACCAGCTGATCTCGTTGTCCTGGCAGTACGCGTTGTTGTTGCCGCGCTGCGTGCGCGCGAACTCGTCGCCGCCGACGAGCATCGGCGTGCCCTGCGACAGCAGCAGCGTCGCGAGGAAGTTGCGCATCTGCCGCATCCGCAGCTGGTTGACCTCGGGGTTGTCGGTCGGGCCTTCCTCACCGCAGTTCCACGAGTGCTCGTTGTCGTTGCCGTCGCGGTTGCCTTCGCCGTTCGCTTCGTTGTGCTTGCCGTTGTAGGAGACGAGGTCGCGCAGCGTGAAGCCGTCGTGCGCGGTGATCAGGTTGATCGACGACGTTGGCGAGCGCCCGTTGCCCTGGTAGAGGTCGGCGCTGCCGGTCAGTCGGTAGCCGGTCTCGCTGACCTTGCCGCCGTCGCCGCGCCAGAACGAGCGCAGCACATCGCGGTACTTGCCGTTCCACTCGCTCCAGCCCGGTGGAAACCCGCCGACCTGGTAGCCGCCCTCGCCGACATCCCACGGCTCCGCGATCAGCTTGACCCGGCTGAGCACCGGATCCTGGTTGATGATCATGAAGAAGCTCGAGAGCCGGTCGACCTCGTGGAGGCCGCGCGCGAGCGTCGATGCGAGGTCGAAGCGGAAGCCGTCGACGTGCATCTCCTCGACCCAGTAGCGCAGCGAGTCCATGATCAACCGCAGCGCCTGCGGGTGACGGACGTTGAGCGAGTTGCCGGTGCCCGTGTAGTCGAAGTAGTGGCGCG
>JAFAOG010000539.1 GCA_019237945.1 Deltaproteobacteria bacterium
CGAGGGCACGACGACATTCGACATCCACGTCACGATGGGCAACCTCGAGCTGATCGTGCCGCCGGATCTGCCGGTCGACCTCGATGTCCAGAGTGTGACCGGCAACGTCAGCGACTGGCGCAAGGCCGGCCCGCGCAGCGGCACGAAGCGGCTGCGGATCCGCGGCAAGGTCAAGGCGGGCAACTGCGAGGTGACCGCGCTCGCGCCCGGGCAGACCAAGCGCGACCTGCACCGCGCGCGACACGATCGGTTCAAGGAGATGCACGCCGAGCGGCATCTGTGGCACCAGCACGGGCACTCGCACTGGATGCCGTGGTGGCTGCAGGCGCGCACGCGGCGTCGCATCTTCAGCTGGCTCGCGATCGCGTTCGTCGGCGGCGTCGCGGCGGGCGTACATCTGTGGGTCCATCGCCACTGGTGGTACGTGCCGATCGCGCTCGCGACGCTCGGCTTGATGTCGGGCATGGTCGCGTGGCGGATGACCGCGCCGCTGATCATGGCGATCAAGGCGGCGCGCGATATCGGCGACGGCAAGCTCGACACGCGCCTGCCGACGGGCCAGCGCGGCGAGATGCGGATTCTCGCCGGGGCCGTCAACGAGATGGCGGAGCGGATCCAGCGTCAGATCAACGATCAGAAGGCGCTGCTCGCCGCGGTGTCGCACGAGCTGCGCACGCCGCTCGGTCACATGCGTGTGCTCGTCGAGACGGCGCGCGATACGGGCGACAAGAAATCGCTCGACGAGATGGAGCGCGAGATCCTGATGCTCGACGATCTCGT
The DNA here is from genome assembly GCA_019237945.1 of Deltaproteobacteria bacterium. Lineage (GTDB taxonomy): Bacteria > Myxococcota_A > Polyangia > Haliangiales > Haliangiaceae > JABFXX01. The sequence continues at coordinate 781 of JAFAOG010000539.1, forward strand.
CGGCAAGCTGCTCGCGTCGAGCCGGCTCGAGTTCGGCAACCTCGACCGGCGCAGCGTCGATCTCGGCGAGCTGGTGACGACGGCCGCCGAGGGCGTCGAGGTGATTTCGGATGGCGATCTGCACGCGAGCGTCGACCCGACGCTGATGCGCCGCGCGGTCGCGAACCTGATCGACAACGCGCGCGTCCACGGCGGCGGCGCGGTCCGTGTTCGCGTCGAGCGGCGCGGGCCGCAGATCGCGGTCGAGGTCGACGACGCCGGCCCGGGCGTGCCCGCCGATCGGCGCGCCGATGCATTTCGCGCGTTCGTGCCGTCGTCGGGCGGCGGCCTGGGCCTCGGGCTCGCGCTCGTGTCGCGCATCGCGGTCGCGCACGGGGGTGGCGCGTGGATCGCGGACCGGCCCGGCGGCGGCGCGCGCGTCGGCTTCACCGTGCAGGCCTAGGGGGCAAGCGACGTGAGCGCGCCGGTCGCGACCGGAATCGTCACGCTCGCGGGCCGGCCCGGCTGCACGTAGAGCTCGCGCTGCTGGCCCGCGATCGACACGCGCAATGGCGCTGCGTTCGGCGCGAGCCCCGGCGTGTTCGATGCGACCGGAGCCGTATTCGCCGCGAGCGCCGCGCGACCGAGGTCGCCGACACTGCCCGCCGCATCGATCGGATACGTGTCATCGCCGATCGTCACCGCGAGGCCGTCGGGGCAGTCGGCGCGCACGGCGGTCGTCGTCACCGTGTCGTCGGTGCGATAGATCTCCTTGCGCGGGATGAAGATCAGCGGCAGCGTCAGCGCGCCGTCGAGCGCGAGGAAGCCGCCGTAGAGGTAGTTGGCGGCGTGCTGGTTGTTGTCGGCCGTGAGCAGCAGCGCGGCGCCGGCGGCCGCCTCGAGCACGAACATCACGGCCGCCGTCTTCTTCCACCGCGAGCCGTAGCGAAACGCCTGGTGATAGACGCGCTCGGGCGCCGTCTGATCGACCGCGCACGAAAAGCTCGTCGCGTTCGGCGCGAGCGACACCGTCAGGTGCTCCTCGATGCCCGGCTGCGGCACGCGGACCTCGTGGACGTTCTCGTCGAGCAGCCGTTGCTGGCCCGACGCCTCGGTGACGATCCAGCCGGTCGCGCACCCCGACAGCAGCGCGAGCGGAAGCAGCTTAGCGAACACGGATCCACCCTCCGGGCACGAGGACATGCACGACGCCGCGCGGCTGCCACTCGGCCGGCCGCCACGTCACGCTCGGCGACGGCGGCAGCTGCCAGCTCCCCGCGATCCACACCCACGTCGAGCCGCTCCACTGCCAGAATCCGCCGATCCACACCGCGGTCCTCACCGGAGGTGGCGTCGGCGTCTCGGCTTGCGGAGGCGGTGGCGCGGCGGGCGCCTTCGTCGTGGCGTTCGCCGCGATGTCGCTGTCGGGCACGCGCCACTGGCCGGCGAGCCACACCCAGGTGCACTCGGTCCACTGCCAGTAGCCCGGGCGCCACGTCGCGTGCTCGCTCAAGGCGGGCGGCTGCGTCTCGCCTTGCGGCGCGGGCGGCGCGCCGGTCGGCTGGCACGTGCTCGCGGCGGCCGCCGCATCGAGCCGCTTGTTCCAGGTGGTGCGGCGCAGCGACCAGTCCTCGGCGGACCAGCAGCGCGCGTCTTCCTTGTGCGCGGCGCAGTACGCATCGGCCTCGCGCTGGTGCGCCTCGAGATCGAGATGCACGCGCAGCCCGCCCGCGCCCCAGCAGTCACGATCTTCGCCGTGCGCCGCGCAGTACTTCGCGCGCGCCTCGCGCCGCTGCAGCTCGAGCGCCGCCTGCAGCTCGCGCCGCCGCGCGTCCTCGAGCTCGCGCTCGTGCTGCAATCGCAATCGCTCCTGCTCGCGCCGGATCCGCTCCTGCTCGTCGCGCTCGCGCCGCGCACGCTCCTCGGCCGTCTCCTGCGGCACGACGACAACCTGCGGCGGATGCGCCTTCGCCCACGCCTCGGCCTCGGCGCGCTCGCGCTCGGCGGCCGCACGCAGGTGCGCTTCCCACTGTGCCTCGGGGACGTTCGGCCGCCACACGACATCGGCCGCGCCGAAGAACACGCCTTCGAGATCATTTGGCTCGACCGACCAGATGCGGATCGTCAGGTGCGGCGCCGCGCCGTCGGGCACGCGGAACTTGAGCAGCTCATCGTACTGCACGATGTTGCTCGTCTCGATCGACAACGCGGGCGGCGTCGACGCGGCCGGCGGAGGCACGACCATCGTGCCCGTCTGCACCTGCGTGCCGCCGCCGAAACCGCCGCCGGCGTGGCCCGCCGCGAGCCGCTCCTTGGTATCGGCGACGCAGCGCGCGTTCGCGGGCGTCTGGCCGTACGTCGTCTGCTGCACCGGCGTGCCGTCGGCGACGAGCTCGGCATGCAGCGCGACCGCGTGCGGCGCGTGCACCATCACCTCGACCTCCTCGCCGTACTTCGAGCCGGTCGCCGGCAGCTCGATCTCGTAGGGGCCCTGGCCGCAGATCGTCGTCGCGCGGTACCACGTCTGCTGCGCGACGCCGGGAATCAGTCTTGGCTCGTCGGGCGCGTGCGGTGCGCGTGGACCTGGTGATCCGCCGCAAGCGGCCACGACAAGCAAAGACAACGAACGCATGGTGCGGCGCATCAGCAGGCGGCGTGCCGTCGTGCAAGCGCGCGAAACTCGTCGTGTCTCGCGAGTGTCATCGTGCCCCCGCGTTCACAGGCGCGTCGGGCTCGCGCCACAGCCACGCGATCGCGAGCGCGAAGCCGGCGAGAAAGCCCAGCCAGCGGCCGCTGTCGAACGATGCCTCCTGCGCCGGCCCGAGTGCGTAGCCGATCACGGCGTTCGCGAGCGTCCCTACGATCAGGAACACCGACAGCACCCAGCCAAGCCGCGTCGTCCGCGGCACCGCGATGCCGAACAGCACGAGCGACGCGAACGACACGCTGAACTTCGTCGCGCTCTCGACCGCCTGGAACGTGATGTGGTTCGCGCCCGACAACACGCCGAGCTCGGCCGCGCGCAGCATGGCAAGGATGTGGTGGTCCTCGATCACGTCGAGCATCGCGCACGCGATCATGAAGCCCAGCGCCAGCCGCGTGAACGGCTGGCCGCGCTCGCGCAGGTACGCCGCCAGCGCCGCGAAGAACGCCGTATAGAGGATCAGGAACGCGAGGTCGAGCGCCATCAGGCCGCGCAGCGCGCCGGCGTGAGCGAGCAGCGACATCGCGTACGGCTCCGGCAACGCGAAATGCTCGTGGACCTCCTGCGACGCCCCCGTCGCGAGCGACAGCACGGTCATCACCACGAGCACGGCGGCACTGGCCGCGGCCAGGTACATCGCGAGCTTGCGCATCCCGACGATTACACCACGAGTCGCGTGCGGACGCGGCCGGCGGGACCGGCGTCGACCTCGATCACGTCGCCCGGCCGGAGCAGCGCCGACGACGTCGCGTACGCCGACACCAGCAGCTCCGCCTTGCGCGCGCGATCCTTCACGAGCGCGGCGAGCCGGCGCTTCACGGCGCCCATCCGCATCCCGACGCCGGCGGGCGTGCCGGTCGCGATCACGTCGCCGCGCGCGAGCGGACGGCCGAGCACCGTGCGAGCGGCGCGCACGATCGTCGGCAGGTCGTAGATGATCAGCTTCGTCGACGCGCGCTGGCGCTCCTCGCCGTTGACGAGCGTCGTCAGCGTCAGCTCCGGGATCGCGGTGATGCCGCCCGGCGGCGCCCACACGCGCTCCGCGCATGGCAGGAACCGCTCGAACGACTTCGCGGCGGCCCAGTAGACGTACGGATCGGCCTCGCCCTCGCCGAGCACCTGGAGCACGCGCGCCGTGAGGTCGTTGCACGCGGCGAGGCCGAATGGCTGCGCGACGCCCGCGGCGAGCTGCGCTTCATCGATATCGCCGAGCGCGACCAGCGCGAGCTCGCCCTCGTAGTCCATCACCGCCGGCACGATCGCGGGCAGCAGCGATGCCGCGTCGAGCACGCCGCGCAGCTCGGCCGCCGTCGGAACGTGGACGTCGCCACCGCCCGGCGCGAACGTCCTCACGTGCTTCGCGAATGCGATCGGCGGCGCGCTCTCGCGCAGGCGCTGGCCGGTCTCGCGGATGTGATCGGCGTACGTCAGGCCGAGCGCGACGATCGCCGTCACCTCGGGCCAGTTGCTCTCCGCGCGCGCCGGCGCCTCGCGCCGCACGAGCTGCGTGGCGTCCCACGCGACGTAGTCGACGCCGGGCAGCGGTGCGTGCTGATGGATCTCGACCGCGACGCCACCGTCGGCACGCCGCTCGTCGACGAGCTTCCACGGCAAGCCCGGCGCGGTGCGCTGGAACACCTCGAGCTGCGCGGAGCCGACGTCGGATTGCGCGACCATCAGATCGCGGCCGTCGGTGTCGCGATACGCGTAGCCGACCATCTGCTGCGGCTCCGCCCACGCGCGCGCGTGCACGAGCCGACGTGCCCCGGCGATCGTCGCGGTGACGATGCCGCCCGGATGCGCCGCGGTCGCGGGCGAGCCTTCCACCTTGTGCGGGCCATCGAGCGCGAGCGACGCGACGCCCATCGCGATTCGATCGCGCAGCGACACCGCCGTGACCTCGAGCGAGCCGTCGCCGAGCCACGGCGTCCAGATCCAGTGCAGCGTCGGCACGCGGCGCTTGCCCCACAGGTGCATCGCGAGCGCGCGGCCGCGCAGCTCGATCGGCTCGCCATCGACGGTGACGGTCGCCGTCGCGATGGCATCGTGGACGATCGCCTTGGCGTGCGTCGGCGCGGGCAGCCAGGTCGGGAGCTCGCCGTGCGTCGGTGTGCCGCCGGTCCACTGCACATCCCACGACATGCCATCGACCGCGCCCGTCGCGCCGTGGTCGGAGAATGTCGTATCCGCGAAGCGTTTCGCGGCGCGCGCGACGTCGCCGTCGAACCACGCGCCCCACGTGATGGGTCGCCCGTCGAAGAGCTCGCGGCGCACCCACAGCGCCCGGCGTCGCGATTCGTCGAGGACGACCGCGAACCAGATCTCGAACCGGGGTCGCATGTGGCCGACCTTACACGGGAATCGAAGAACCATGTAGGGTGTCAACCGGCGTGGGTGCTCGCGGATCGAATTGGACAGCGTGCAAGAAATGTCTCTTACCGGAGCCAGACTAGACGTGGCTGCCTCACGCGCCGACGCACGCAGCCGCCTGCTCTCCGAGCTGGCCGGTTCGCCCGCGCGCAAAGGATATGGAATCGCGTACGACCTGTTGCGCAACCGCGCCGAGGCCGAGGAAGCGGTGCAGGAAGCGCTCGCTCGCGCATGCGAGTCGATCGGCGACCTGCGCGATCCCGCCGCCGCGCCCGGATGGTTTCTGCGCATCGTCACGACGATGTGCCTGCGCAACCTCCGCCGCCGCCGCCTGAGGCGCGCGCTGCTCGGCTGGCTGCCCGGCCAGAGCGAGGCCGACGCCGCGCCCAAGGAGGAGCAGCAGCCCGACGACATCGCGGAGCGCATGCATGCCGCGCCCGCGGAGCCGCCGGTGCAGGAGCTTGCCGCGCGCGAGCAGCTCGGCGCGCTGTTTCAACATCTCGACAAGCTCAGCGTGCAGCAGCGCACCGCGCTCGTGCTGCGCTATGGACACGATCACTCCGTGAGCGAGATTGCCGACATGCTCGGTGTCGAGCTCGCGACGGCGAAGACGCACCTGGTACGCGGCCTCGCCAAGCTGCGCGATCTGATGGAGGAGCACCGATGAACCCGCTGTGTAACATCGTCGCCGAGCGAGTCGCGCTCGGAGAACCGCTGGGGGATGCAGCCGAGCACGCCACGACGTGCGCACGCTGTCGTCGCGTGGCGGCGCTACCGACCGAGCTGTCGGCCACCCATCACGAGACCGACCCGGGCATCGGGTTCGCGGCGCGGATGACCGCGGGCGCGCAGAAGCGGATCGTCGTACGGCATCGTCGCCGCGTCGCCGCGACGCTCGCCGCGTGTGTGGCCGCGACCGCGCTCGGCGTCGTGCTGTTCACGCGGCACAGCGAAGACCCGACGATCGCGGTGACCGACCCGCGCCTCGATGACGCCAACAAGGCGGCCACCGAGACCCAGCACCAGGAGAAACCCGACCCGGCCAACGTCGACGAGGACGTGAAGTTCCTCATCAAGATGGCCCGCACGAGCCAGAACTCGCATCGCTCCGCCAAGTGGCGGGAGATCGACAAGCCGCTCGCGCCCTACAAGCACCTCATCAAGGGAATCACGCCATGAAGAAGCTCGTCTCGCTCCCCTCGCTGCTCGCGCTCGGCCTGCTGTTCGGCCGCGCTCACGCCGACGACGGCCGTGCGATCGCCGGCTTCTGGCCCGCCGCGAGCGACGTCGGCGCGTCGGGAACCGCGAAGGCACACGTGCCGACGCCGCCGACGCCTCCCACGCCGCCGACGCCGCCGACGCCGGGGATCCCGCCGGTGCCGCCCGTGCCGCCGGTGCCGCCGGTGCCGGGCGTCGGCAACGGCATCAACATCTCGATCCACGACGGCAAGGTGACGATCGCGGGCGTCGACAAGTTCGTCGACGAGCAGATCAACAACGCGATGAAGGGCATCGACAACCCGGGCGTGCCGCCGGAGATCAGGAAGAAGCTCCACGACCGGCTCGAGGCGCTGCGCACGAAGCTCAAGGTCAAGCTCGCGCACATCGACGCATCGAACCTCGATCAGCTCGGCGACGAGCTCGGCGAGGTCGGCGACGAGATCGGCAACGAGATGGATCAGTTCGGCGACGAGATGAGCGCGTGGGGCGACAAGTTCGGCAAGGACTTTGCGAAGAACCTTGCCAAGCAGTCGAAGGGCGCGAGCGTGCACGTCAGCGTCGATGACGACGACGATCACGACATGCCGGAGCCGCCCGACGTCGACGACGAGAGCGACCTCGACGACGCCGTGCGCGACCTCGGCGACCTCCACCTGAGCGTCGACCAGCGCGCCGCGATCTCGCGCATCCGCGCCGAGACCGATACCAAGGTTGCCGACGCGAAGCACAAGCTCGACGCCGCGTCCGACAAGCTCAAGAAGCTGCTCGCCGACCCGAAGGCGAACGAAGGCGAGGTCGGCGCGGCCATCGACGGCGTCACGACGCAGGAGAACGCGATCCGCAAGGCGCGCCTGCTTGCGTGGGTCAAGGCGCGCAATGCACTGCAGGCGGATCAGCGCGACAAAGTCGAGAAGGCCGCGGGGAAGAAGTCGAAGTAGCGTGCTATGAACCAGGCGTGCGGCTCGCACTGCTCCTGGTGATCGCGGCGTGCTCCGGCAAGACGTCGTCGCACGAGCAGAAGTCGGAAGCGCCGAAGCCGCCGCCGGCGCCCACGCCGGCCGGCCACACGCTCGCCACCGAGGATCGCGGCGAGCCGGTGCACGTCGCGCCCGCCGGCAATGCGAATCGCGCGCATCCGATCGAGGTGACGCTGCGCAGCTCGCCGCCAGGCGCCACCGCCGCCGTCGATGGCACCGTCGTCGGCACGACGCCCGCGTACTGGGGCGGCGACGCCGATGGCCGCGAGCACGAGTTCACGTTCGACCTCAAGGGCTTCGCGCTCGCGCGCTACCGCTTCGTGCCGGTGACGAGCGGCGTCGTGCACGCGCGGCTCGATCCGATCGCCGATGATACGGACGCGGGCGTCGCGCCCGAGACCGCCGCGCCCGGCGCTGGAGCCGTGCTCGTCAATCCGCCGCCCGCGCAGGTGCCGCCGGATGCCGCGCCCGCGCCGCAGCCGGTGCTCGCGCCCGATGCCGCGATCGCGCCGGCGCCGACGCCCACGCCCGTCGGCCCGACGCCTTAAGGTTGCGGCGGCTGCAGTGTCGAATGCATGCCGCCGAGCGGCTGCGACGTGTCGCCCGCATCGACGTGACGCGGCGGCCGCGCGACGCCGCCCTTGATCGCATCGATGTCGAGCGGCGACTCCGAGTCGGCATCGCCGGCGACGATCACCGCCTTGTCGGTGTGCATCGTGAACGTCAGTGGATATGCGACGAGCGAGCGATCGTCGGTGTTGTACGCGGGGTCGGGCATCGGCGGGACGAGCCGGTAGGCCGCATCGACGAGACACGCATCGAAGTCGCGATCGCCGAGGCCGTCGACCGTCGCGCGCGTGACCTCGCCGCGGCTGATCTCGAGGTGAAACCCGACGAGGCCGCCGAGCTTCGCATTCTTGCCGAGCGCCTTCTGGTAGCAGACGTACGCGGGCGGCTGGAGCTGGAGGCGTAGCAGCGTGTCCAGCAGCTGCTTGTCGAGCGCGCTCGGCCCCAGGACGTGCGCCTGCCCGATGCGGACCTCGGGCGCGAACGGCGGATCCGGCGTCAGCACCGTGCGCGTGAACGGTCCACCGCCGGCAACTGCGTCGTGACGCGCGCGTGCGACCGTGCCGTGCGTCGCGAGCACGCTGAACGCGAACGTATCGCCGGCGATCGGGTGGCGGCGCTCGAGCAGCGGGCGCTCCTTCTCGTCGAGCGGATCGGGCTCGGCGGTGTTCGAGGCGGTGAGTGCGAGCTCGGCGATCGGCGCGGGCGATGCTCCCTTCGCACCGTCGCGTACGATCTCGATCTCCGTCTTGCCGGCGCCGGCGAGCAGCGGCTGATCGCCGATGAACACGGCGGGACGCAGCCAGCTGTCGATCTCGACGAGCGCGCCGCCGAGGTCGTCGGCGTTGACCTCGACGTAGCTGCCGCCGACGTGCGCGATCGCGAGGCGCAGCGGTTCGCCCGACTGCGCGGTGAGGTGACCGCGGTCGAGCACGATCGCGTGGACGTCGACCTTGCTCTCGGGCTCGTCGAGCGCGCGCGACAACGCATCGTCGCCGAGCGAGCCGAATGCGCCGTCGCTGATCACGACGATCATCGCCTCGCCACGCGCACTCGCGAGCACGTTGTGCGCGAGCTGGAACGCCGCCACCGGATCGCTGCCGTTCGCCGGCACGTGCGCGTGAAGCGCTGCCTCGAGCGCGGGCATCCCCGCGAGCACCGGGCCCGGCGTGCGATCGAAGATCACGCCCTGGACCTCGGCGTCCTTGGGCACCGCCGCCGCGAGCGCCTTCAACACCTGCGCGATCGCCGGCTCGCCGACGAGCTCCATGCTGCGCGAGCCGTCGACCAGCACGAGCACCCGCTTCGCGCCCGGCGCCTTCGCGACCGGAGCGATCGTCGTCGTCGCGCGCGCCGTGAAGCCGTCGCCGAGCACCTGCGCCTGGGTCCACACGAGCGGTCTGCCGTACGCGAGCTCCGCGACGGCCTCGGTCGGGCTGTCGTGCTCGCGCGCGAGCGTCGCGCCGGCGAGCGGCCTGACCGTGACGCTGCGCTTGCAGCTCCAGCCCGGCAGCGCGAGCCGCATGGCGCCGCCGCGCACCGTCGCGATCGCCGTGAAGTGGACTTGCACGGTCGCGCTCCTCGCGAACGGCGCGACGATCAACCGGACGCGCGGGTGCCCCGCATCATCGGGAAACAGCGAGGTGACGAGGAGCGGATCGGGGCCGACCGCATCGCTCGCCGGCTCGGACGAGTAACCCGTCGGGATCGCGACCGAGCCCTGCGCGTCGAGCTTGGCGCCGACGACGACCGCGCCCGCCGGCAGCGTGACCTCTTCGACCGCGCCCATCGGCGAGTCGGCGGTGGTGTTGGTCAGCTGCTCGCGGTACCAGCCGTCGACGATGGCGCCCTCGAACCGCAGCGCGACCTCGCACGGATCGGCCGTGATCTGTGCCGGTGTGCGCAGGTAGACACCGTCGCCGTACTCGCCGAGGGGCTCGGCCGCTGCGGCGCGCGTCACGGCGAGCAAAACCAGGAGCTTGCGCATGGCCGTGAGACACGCGGATTCGCGAAGGGTTGCGAGCCTGTGCGAGAATGGCGGCAGTGCAAGCGCCGCCGTCGACGCGACCCAAGATTGGCTTCGTCCTGTCGGGAGGTGGATCACGTGGAGCCTACGAGGCCGGGATCCTCCACTACATCCGCACGGATCTCGCGAAGCGGCTCGGCCGCCACGTGCCGATCGACATCGTGACGGGCACCAGCGTCGGCGCGATCAACGCCGCGTTTCTCGCCGCGACGATGGGCGATCCGCAGACGCAGGCCCAGCAGATCGCGGCCGCGTGGAAGGCGTTGCGGATCGAGGAGCTGATCTCGCTCAAGGCGCGTGACCTGATGCGCGCGGCGAAGATGATGCTCGGTGGCGATCCTCCTCCGCCCGCGCCGGGCAGCTTCCGCTACGGCGGCCTGCTCGACACGAGCGGCCTCGAGCGCTTCGTCATTCGCGTGATCCCGTGGCGCGGCATCGAGAAGAACCTGCGCGAGCGCCACCTGCACGCACTCTCGGTCTCCGCGACTCACGTCGGCACGGGCCACACGATCGTGTTCCTGTCGAGCGGCGAGCCGGTGCCGCGCGAGTGGAGCCGCGATCCGTTCGTGCGCCACCGCGCCGCGCGCATCGGACCGCGTCACGTGCTCGCGTCGGCGGCGATCCCGATGCTGTTCCCGGCCGTCAAGATCGGCGACGAGTACTTCACTGACGGCGGCCTCCGCCAGAACACGCCGATGTCGCCCGCGATCCGGCTCGGCGCCGATCGCCTGCTGCTGATCTCGCTGCGCTACGTCGGCAAGGAGCCGAAGGTGATCCAGAAGGAGCGCACCGAGGCGTATCCCAAGCCGCTGTTCCTCGCCGGCAAGGCGCTCAACGCGCTGCTCCTCGATCACACCGAGTACGACCTCGCGCGCATGCAGCGGATCAACCTGATCCTCGAGGCGGGCCGGGCGTCGTTCGGCGATCGCTTCGAAGAGATGATGAACCACGAGCTCGTGCGGCTGCGCGGCGCGCCGCTGCGCCGGATCCAGGCCGTGCACATTCGCCCGTCGGAAGACATCGGCGAGCTCGCGGCGGACTTCGTCGCGCAGGGCCGCATGCGGGTGACGGGAGTGCTCGCGCGCCGGCTGATCCACCGGCTCGCCGAAGGTGAAGCGCGTCACGAGAGTGACCTGTTGTCCTACCTGCTGTTCGACGGTGACTTCGCCGCCGAGCTGATCGAGCTCGGTCGTCGCGACGCTGCGAAGAAAGAGGACGAGCTCGCGGCGCTCTTCGACGTCGACACGCGCGCCGACGCGGCACGCACTGGTACGATGAAGGCGTGAGAATCGTCGTCGGTCTGCTGCTGCTCGCGGGATGCGATCAGCTGTTCGGGATCGACACGGTGCCGCTCCACGACGCCGCGCTCGTCGACATGCCCTCCAGCGACGCCGGCCAGGAGTGCATCGGCGGCGTGCTGTTCGAGGTCTGCTACGACCCGGCGACCGTCCCGACGACGTTTCCCGGCAGCGCGATCGACACGAGCACGGCCGCGCAGTGCACGCAGATGCGCGCAGGCACGCCGCCGGTCTGCATCGTGATCGCGAAACAGATCGACATCGAGACGAGCCTGCGCATCGTCGGCCCCAATCCGGTCGCGATCGTGTCGGCGAGCGATCTGCGGATCGCGGCGGGAGGCATCATCGACGTGTCGAGCGGCGGCGGCACGATCCCGTCGCCCGGCGCCGGTGCCGACACGGGCCCGTGCACGACCGCCGACGGCGAGACGCAGGTCGTCACGGCGAACCACGCCGGCGGAGGCGCAGGCGGCTCGTTCGGCGGCAACGGCGGCGATGGCGGTATCGGCGAGTCGACGAGTGCGCGCGCGCAACCGGCGCCGGTCGACGAGTCGAACCTGCACGGCGGCTGCCCCGGTGGGCGCGGCGGCGCGAAGGGCGTAGCGCAGAAGGCGCGCGGTGGTCACGGCGGCGGCGCCGTGTACGTCGTCGCGAAGGGCGCGATCCTGATCGACGGCCGGATCAACGCTAATGCCGAGCGCGGCTACGGCGGCACGGCAACGCTCAACAACGAGTTCCCGGGTGGCGGTGGCGGCGGAGCGGGCGGGATGATCGTGATCGATGCCGACATGGTCGCCGTCAACATGGCGGCGTCGCTGGTCGCGAACGGCGGTGGTGGCGGTGGCGGCGCGGACGGCACGATGAAGGGCCTGGACGGCAACGACGGTGCCGCGGCCGGTGCGGGAGGTGGTACGGGCGGCGGCTCGGGGATGAGCATCGGAGGGGCCGGCGGCACCGGCTCGTCGCGCAACATGCCCGCGGGCACGCCAGGCCAGCCAGGCGGTGCGCTGCAAGGCGGCGGTGGCGGAGGCGGCGGCGGAGCGGGCTACATCCATATCTATGGCGCGCACAGCAAGGCGGTGAGCCCGTCGGCGAACGTCTCGCCGAACCCCTCGTGATCGCGGCACGTGATCGTGTCAATGTCCGCGCATGAAACGTTCGCTCGTCCTCGTGCTCGCCGCGCTCTTTGCGTGCGGCGGTAAATCCGCTCCTCCCGCCGCGCCGGCTCCGCAGGGCTCCGCAGCCCCTGCCACCACCACCGGGATGCCGGCGACCGCGCCCGCCAGCGATCCCGATGCGGCGCCGCTGCCGCTGTGGTCGGCCGTCAAGAAGGGCACGCTGCCGAACGGGCTCACGTACTACATCCTCCCGCACCACAAACCGGAGAAGCGCGCGTTCCTCTGGCTCGCCGTCAACGCGGGCAGCGTGCAGGAAGACGAGGATCAGCGCGGGCTCGCGCACTTCGACGAGCACATGGCGTTCAACGGGACGAAGCGATTCCCGAAGGACGCGATCGTCAAGTACCTCGAGACGATCGGCATGCGGTTCGGCGCCGATCTCAACGCGTACACGACGTGGGATCAGACCGTCTATCAGCTCGAGGTTCCGAGCGACAAGCCCGAGTTCATGCAGAAGGGCCTCGACATCCTGCGCGACTGGGCGGGCGACGTGTCGTACGACCCCGAGGAGGTCGCGAAGGAGCGCGGCGTCGTGCTCGAGGAGTGGCGCCTCGGCCGCGGCGCGAACGCGCGCCTGTTCGACAAGCACAGCAAGGTGCTGTTCAAGGGCTCGCGCTACGCGGATCGCATCACGATCGGCAAGCCCGAGATCATCGAGAAGGCGCCGCGCGACACGCTGCACCGGTTCTACAAGGACTGGTACCGCCCCGACCTGATGGCGGTGATCGCGGTCGGTGACTTCGATCCGGAGGCGATTGAGAAGGAGATCATCCAGCGGTTCGGCGGCGTGCCGGTTCCGAAGAACGAGCGTGCGCGCCCGAGCGGCGGGATGCCCGAAGCGGATGGCACGCGCGTGTCGATCGAGACCGATCGCGAGATGACGGGCACCGTGCTGACGATCGAAAATCTGTTGCCGCACCGCCCCGAGTCGAGCCGCCAGGACTATCGCCGCATCATCGCCGAGCAGCTCTACGGCGAGATCCTGAACGAGCGATTCGCTTCCCTCGCGCGCAAGAGTGACGCACCGTTCATCGCGGCCGCCGGCGGGTTCTCGTCGGTCGTGCGCACCGTCGATGCGTTCCAGCGGTTCGCGCAGGTCAAGGCCGGCAAGACCGAGGAGGCGCTGCGCGCGCTGATGACGGAGGTCGTGCGCATCGAGAAGCACGGCGTCACCGACACCGAGCTCGAGCGCGCTCGCACGAACATGGCGCGCGCGATGGAAGAGGCGGCCGATACCGAGGACACGACCGACAGCCGCCAGTTCACCGACGAGATCACGCGCAACTTCTTCGAGAACGAGCTGATGATCGGTCGCAAGGCCGAGTCGAAGCTGACCAAGGAGATCCTGCCGACGATCACGGTCGCCGAGCTCAACGATCTCGCCGGCAGGTTCGCGGGTCCGAAGAACCGCGTCGTGCTCATCAGCGGTCCCGACGGCAAGCC
>JAFAOG010000577.1 GCA_019237945.1 Deltaproteobacteria bacterium
CAGCAGCTCGTGCCGGTCCGGCCTCACGACGAGGCCAGCGACTGGTTCGCATTCGCGGCGATGGCGTTGCGCTCGCTGGTGCTCGTCGGGCCGTGGGGTGGTGTCGCGCGCGGGCTCTCGGCCGGTGCGCGCGTCGTGCAGCGAAAGAGCGTGCTCGCGCCCGACGTGACGTATCCGCGAACCGCGCGCCCGCTCGCGACGCTGCCCGACGGCCTGCTTCACCTGTTCCGCGCGATCTTCGAGCGCGACGAGCGCGGCGTGTTCCCGCGGAGCGCGCTCGACCAGCTGCGGTTCGTCACGTGTGCGAGCTGCGGCGAAGAGCATGCGCGCGTGCGCTGCCCGGCGTGCGCCGTCGTCGTGCCGCCGGTCGCCGTGCACGGTCGGTTGCGCTGGCAGCCGATTGCCCCACCTGTCCTGCCGCCGAGCCGCGTGTTCGTCGACGGCGATGGCCTGTGGCGCGCCACGCCGCTCGGCCCCGAGCGCATCGGCTCCGTGCTCGCCGGGCAGACTCGCGTATGGACCGGCGATGCGGCAGCTGGCGCAGCGGGCGCCCTCGGCATCGGGTTCTACCGCGCGAGCGGCTATGCGCGTGCCTTCGTGTTCCATCCCGCGCGCGGTCGGCTCAACGACTCCGTCGCGATGCCGCGGCTGCGCGGCCAGCTGGTCGCCGCGCACGCAACGCTCGCGCACGACGGCGAGCGCGCCTACCTGTGGCTCACGCTCGCGGAAGCGGGGCGGCTCACGACGACCGCGCTCGTCGTCGATGCACATGCGCGCGTGCTCGCGTGCGAGCTGCTCGATGCGCCGTGGGCGGCCGGCGTGGCGGGCGCGTGCGCGAGCGGACCGCACCTGTTCGTGCCGACGGACGACGGCATCGTGCGCGTCGAGGTTGTCGGCGGCGCGCTCGTCCAGACGCGTTCGTTTCCCGAGACCGCTGCGCTCGTCACGGCGGGCGACCGGCTCGTGCTCCAGCCCGGCGGGCTCGCCGTGATCCGCGCCCGCGATGCGATTTCACTCCAACTCACCTGAGGAGAACGTCATGACCCCGAGCTTCTTCGACCCCAAACATGCTGCCTCGTGGAGCTACCGGCCCGATCCGGCCGTGCTCGCCACCGAGGCCGCGATCTGGCGCACGCGCCACAAGATCAAACCGGCTGCCGCCGACGAGCACCGCGTCCATCTGCTGCTGATCGACGTGCAGAAGGACTTCTGTCTGCCCGAAGGCGCGCTGTACGTCGCGGGGCGCAGCGGGACGGGCGCCGTCGACGACTCGCGCCGGATCGCCGAGTTCATCTACGGCAACCTCGGCGCGATCACCGACATCACGACCACGCTCGATACGCACCTCGCGTATCAGATCTTCTTCCCGAGCTTCTGGATCGATCAGGCCGGCGCGCCGCTGACGCCGTTTCGCACGATCACCGCCGCGCAGATCGCGGCCGGCGAGGTGCGGCCGAACCCCGCGATGGCGAAGTGGCTGTGCAACGGCAACTACACGTGGCTGTGCAAGCAGGTGCTGTTCTACTGCCAGGAGCTCGAGCGCGCGGGCAAGTACCAGCTGTTCCTGTGGCCGCCGCACTGCCTGCTCGGCTCCGACGGGCACGCGCTCGCCGGCGTGATTCACGAGGCGCGGCTGTTCCACGCGTACGCGCGCACGAGCCAGTCGCACGTCGAGGTCAAGGGCGGCAACCCCCTGACCGAGAACTACTCGGTGCTGCGGCCCGAGGTGCTGACGCGCTTCGACGGCAACGCGCTCGCCCAGCGCAACACGCAGTTCGTTCACACGCTGCTCGCGGCCGACAAGGTCTACATCGCGGGCCAGGCGGCGTCGCACTGCGTGAAGTCGACGATCGACGACCTGCTGACCGAGATCGCGGCACAGGACCCGGCGCTTGCGAAGAAGGTCTATCTGCTGACCGACTGCATGTCGTCCGTCGTCGCGCCGGGCAGCGACTTCACCAAGGATGCCGAGGCGGCGCTCCAGCGCTTCGCCGATGCCGGCATGAACCTCGTCGCGACGAAGGAGGCGATCCAGTGAGCGACGCGAAGAAGCTCCTCGACGACGCGCACGCCGCCGGCGCCCTCTCGAAGCAGGCCCTCGATGCGCTCGATGTCGTCGACGTCGGCGCGCAGATCCAGGCCGGCCTCGGCCTCTCGATCGACGACGTCGGCTCGAGCGAGGTCGTCCTGTTGACGATGATGCCCGACGACTCCGGCTCGATCATGCACGCGAACAACGCGACCGCCGTTCGCGACGGCCACAACTTCGTGCTCGATGCGCTCGCGCAATCCAAGCAAGCCGGCGAGGTGCTCGCACACACGCGCTACCTCAACGGCCACGTGCTGTTCCCGTACACGCAGCTCGCGCACGCCGAGCGCCTGACGCCGGCGAACTACGACCCGCGGCTCGGCACGCCGCTCTACGATCAGACGGTCGTCCTGCTCGGCACCGTGATCGCGAAGGCTCAGGAGCTCGCGCAAGCCGGCATCGCGGTCCGCACGGTCACGCTGATCATCACCGACGGCGGCGACTGCGGCTCGACGCGCTGCAAGGCCTCCGATGTCGCCGCGATCGTCCGCGACATGCTCGCGCAGGAGAATCACATCGTCGCCGCGATGGGTATCAGCGACGGCTCGACGAACTTCCGCGACGTCTTCACGAAGATGGGCATCCCCGATCGCTGGATCCTGACGCCCGGCAACAGCGCCAGCGAGATCCGCCGCGCGTTCGCCGTGTTCTCCCAGTCCGCGGTCCGCGTCACGGCGGGAGCGCAGCTCGGCGGCTTCAGCAACTAGATCGCCCGGCCGCGCATCCCACCCGGCATGGATCCGACGTCAACGCTTGCCGACGCCCGCGCTGACTACTGGGAGCGCAACCACTTCGGCGCCGACGGCGGCGACTCGCTCGCATGGGTCCCCGTCAAGGTCGTCGGAGTCACGTTCAAGATCCCGAACACCGCCGGCCGCAAGCGCGCCGTCCGCATCCACGATCTCCACCACGTCCTCACCGGCTACGACACGACGCTGCGAGGCGAGGCGGAGATCGGCGCGTGGGAGCTCGCGAGCGGCTGCCTGCGCTGGCCCGCCGCCCAGATCCTCAACACGGGCGCGCTCGCGATGGGCATGCTGATCGCGCCGCGCCGCACCCTGCGCGCCTGGGCCCGCGGCCGCGCGACGACGAACCTCTACACGCTCGACACGGTCGACCACCTGCTGCCGCGCCAGGTCGGCGAGATGCGCGACGAGCTCGGCCTCGATGCCCCGCCCCCGCGCGCGAACGTCCGCGACCTGCTCGGCGTCGCCGCGACGATCGCATTCGCGCCGCTGCTGTGGATCGGCTCGCTCGCGCTCGCGAAGCGCCGCTAGCGGGCGACTTTCGCGCCGGGCATCGCCGCCGCGTGCGCCGCCTGCTGCTGCTCGGCGAGCTGCGCGACCTCGGGCAGCGCGCGCTGCGTGATCCGCGTCATCGCCGTCGACACCGCTTCGGCGAGGGCCTCGGGCGTCTGCGCCTTCAGCGGCTGGATCTCGTCGTACTGCTGCGACCACACGATCTTGTTCGTCTGGTTGTCGGTCAGCGTCAGCTCGATCGCGACGTGGCCGAGCCACTCGGTCTTCGACTTGTCGACCTCTTCGAGTGCGATCAGGCGGCCGCCGAGCGTGACCGGCGCCGATTCGGAGGCCTCGTGCATGACGGCGCGGAAGCGGCCGCTCTTCATGAACGCGTCCTGCATGAAGTTGCCGACGAGCTGGCCGGGGGGTGCGGACCAGCGCTGGTAGTTGTAGTAGTCGAGGCGGTACGGCGTGAGGCGGTAGACGATGCGATCGTCGTCGTACGCGGCGTCCGCGACGAGCGGCTCGATCGCGAGCGCGACCGTTGCGTTGGTTTCGGCGGGGCGGGTCTGCGTCGCGAGCTGGTAGTAGCGGGTCTCGGGGACCTTGCCTGCGCAGGCAGCGACGAGCACGAGGGCGGCGTACTTCATGGCAGCTTCCGATCGGGTGCGGGGTCAGAGAACAGGAGGCGAGACGGCTTGGCCTTGACGTCGCGCGCGAGCTCCTTGAACGTGCGCGAGGCCTGGCGGATGTCGACCATCGCGGCGCGCAGCTGCTGGTTGTCATCGCGGATCGCGTCGCGCAGCGAGCCGATCACGTCGCCCGCGTTGTCGGCGAGGTGGCCGACCTGGTTCTGGAGCAGCGCCGTGGTCGTCTTCGCGGCGGTCTGGACCTCGGTCAGCGTCGACTTGATGGCGACGCGGTTCTCGTCGATGGTGGCGTCGAGCTTCGCGCTCGCGGAGGCGAGGTGATCGGTCGCGCCCTTCGCCGTCTCCATGATCTGCTGGAGCGGAGTGGCGACCTGGTCGACGAGCTGGTCGGCACGCTCGGAGATGTGCTGCACGTGCTCCATCACGCGCTCGGCCTTGTCGGCCATGTCCTCGGCCTGCTTCGTCAGCTTGTCGAGCGTGCCGAGGCCAACCGGGATCACCGAGTTCTCGGCGAGCTCGGGGCCGCGTGCGCTGTCGGAGCGCAGGTCGAGCGTCTTGAGGCCGGTGATGCCCGCGATCTGGAGGTAGGCCTTGGTGTCGGTCGTGATCGGCGTGTCGCGATCGACCTCGATCATGACGCGGACCTTGCGGTTGTCGCGCTTGTCGATCGCGACCTCCTGGACCGAGCCGACCTTGACGCCGTTGTACGTGATGTCGGCGCCGTCCTGCAGACCGTACACGGAAGCCTCGAACACGATCGCGTACGTCTTGCTGTGGTGAAACAGGTGGACGCCCGCGAATACGAAGAGCACGAGCCCGAGGAGCGCGCCACTGACGAGCGCGAACAGGCCGATGCGGATCTTCTGCTCTTTGCTGGTACTCATGCGCTCCTCGCGTGGAAAAATTCGAAGACGGCTTGTTCGTGGCTCTGCTCGAGCTCGTCGAGCGTTCCGGCGGCGACGATGCCGCCCTTTGCAAACATCACGGCGCGATCGGTGGTCGCGCGGATCGACTCGAGCTCGTGGCTGACGACGATCACCGACATGCCGAGCGCGTCGCGAAACTTGACGAGCGTCTCGTCGATGCCGGCGGCGACCACCGGGTCGAGGCCGGCGGTCGGTTCGTCCGCGAAGATCAGCTCGGGGTCGAGGATCGAGGCGCGGGCGAGCGCGGCGCGCTTGCGCTGGCCACCGGAGAGCTGCGACGGCATGCGGCGGCCGAGGCCTTCGAGCCCGACGAGCGCGAGCCGCATGCGGACCATCTCGCAGACGATCGACTCGGGGAGCTTGGTCAGCTCGCGCAGCGGCAGGGCAATGTTGTCCTCGATACTCATCGAGGTGAACAGCGCGTCCTGCTGGAACGCAAAGCCGATGCGCTGGAGGAGCGGCGCGCGCTGCTCCGGCGGCAGCTCGTAGAGCGACTCGCCGAACAGGAACACTTCGCCGGCGAGCGGCGGCGTCAGGCCGGCGAGCGTGCGCAGAAACGTCGACTTGCCGGAGCCCGAGCCGCCGAGCAGCGTCAGGATCTCGCCCTGCTTCACCTCGAGGTCGATGTTCTCGAGGATCGGCTTGTCGTAGCCGACCGAGACGCCCTTGGTGGCGAGCGGCGCGGTCATCACCAGCCTCCGAGCGTCGTGATCGTCGCGAAGATCGCGTCGACGACGATGATGCAGAAGATCGAGACGACGACGGCGCGCGTGGTCGCGGTGCCGACCGACGAGGCATCGCCCGTCGCACGCATGCCGAGGTGCGCGCCCGCGAACCCGATGATCCACGCGAACACGAAGCTCTTGCCGATGCCCTGCGTGAAGTCGTGCAGGCCGACGCGCCCGACGACGCGATCCCAGAACACGCCCGCGCGCATGCCGAGCTGGAGCGCGGCGACCAGCATGCCGCCCGCGATGCCGATGAACATCGCCATCAGCGTCAGCGCGGGTCCGACGAACGTCAGCGCGGTCAGCCGCGGCACGACGAGGAAGCGCACCGGCGACACGCCCATCGCGGTCAGCGCATCGATCTCGGCGCCGACCTTCATCGTGCCGAGCTCGGCCGCGATCGCAGCTCCGGTCCGGCCGGTGAGGACAATCGCGGTCATCATCGGTCCGAACTCGCGGATCATCGACATGCCGACCATGTCGCCGACGAACACGCCGGCGCCGAACTTGTTGAGCTGGACGACGCCCTGAAACGCGATCGTCATGCCGAGCAAGAAGCTCAGCAGCCCGACGATGAACACCGCATCGGCGCCCATCGTGACCACGAAGCCGCCGACCGAGCCGGCCGGTAGCTTCGCGCGGCGCGTGAGCACCTTCATCGCCTGGTGCAGCGTGCTGCCGACCAGCGACGCGAGCGCGCGCAGGCTCGCGCCGGTCTCGAGGACCTTCTCGCCGACGCGCTCGAGGTACGTGACCGCGATCGGCTCCTTGCGGGCCTTCGTCGGCGCCGGGGCGAGCTCGAACGCCGCCTGCTTGCGCTCGTCGAGGCCGGTCAGCTGCAGCGTGCGCCGGCGCCCGAGGCCCTTCTTCGCGAGCTGGACGACGGCCACGCCCGCCGAGTCGAGCCGCCCGGCATCGGTGAAGTCGAGGACGACCTCGCGGACATCGCGCCGGCGCTGGAGGGCCCGGAGCGTCGCGTGGAGCTTGCGTGCGGTCCCGACGACAACATCGCCGCGCACGTGCACGATCGCCTGGCGGCCATTCCGCTCGATCGACGTGCCTGGTGCCGGCGTGGGCATCGGTCCACGTCCGAGTGCAAGAACGGGGCACGTTGGAAGTGCGCGGAGCACGGATAACTCCGCGCGCGCGGCCGCACGGTGGGCTCAATGGCACAGGGGGGCGCGCACGACTGTCACGGCTCCCGATGCGACGTCGACGACGGCGACCGAGCCGTTGGCGGGCGTTCCGCCAATAACGCCCAGCTTCCCTGCGCCCAGGCGCACGATCGCCGACTCGCCCGGGTTGCCCATCGCGGCCGGGTCGAACAGCTGCGGGATCGCGATCGTCTTCATCACCTTGCCTTTGACCACATCCTGCAGCGCGATCTTGTTGCCGTTCTCCTGGAGGAACGCCCACGTCGTCGGATCGACCTGCGTGAACGAGTTGCCGTACGTGCCGAAGTCGCGACCGCCGACCGCCGCGATCTTGCGACCCTTCGCGGTGAACAGCGCGGCGCGGCCCGATGGTCCCTGGCACGTGCTCGCACCGATGTAGATCGTGTCGCCGAGCATCGCGACCTCGCCGCACTTGAAGTCACCCTGCGCGTAACGAAACGTCGCGAGCTTCTTGCCCGTCGTCACGCCGTAGACGTCGGCGTAGCCGCGCCCGCCTTCCGCATCGCCGAGCAGCACGACGGCGACCTGTCCGTTGGTGGCCGCGTGCAGCGGCGCGGCGCCCGGCCAGATCTGCGGCGTCAGTGTCTTGCAGGCGTCGCCCGTGCACACCTTGAGCTCGGGGTTCGTCGTCTCGACGTGCGCGTTCGCGTCGAGGCCGGCCGGCTGCGCGGCGGGCGTCGTCGAGAGCTTCGTCAGCTTGCCGGAGCCGAGCTCGAGCGCGAAGCACTGATCGACGGCGGTGCCGATGCAGTACTGCACGCTGGCCGTGCCGCCGCTGGCGTGCGTGATCGACGCGAGCTCCTCGGGCGGCGTGATGCACGCGGGCTTCGGCGGCGGAGGCGGCGGCTTCTTCTCGACGACGACCGGCGCGGGCGGCTTCGGCGCGCTGCCACAGGCCGCGAGCAGCACCACGAGCCATCGCATCGTGCCCCGAGCTTACACTACCGCGACAGGCCGCAGGCCTCGGCGACCTCGTCGCGGTACGCGAGCCATGCCGCGAGCGTGTCTTCCATCGCCTTGATCACGGTGCCGTGCGCGAGCTGCGGCACGTGATCGAAGCAGCGCCACGCGGCGGCGCGATGGCTGCCCTCGACGCTGCGGTGTGCCTTCGTCAGCGCGAGCGCGTCGAGCGGCAGGCCGTAGTGCACGACGAGCGGATGCTTCTCGAGCGGCGGAGCGGGGCGCTTGGGCGCCGCGGGATCGAGCTCGCCGCGCTCGTGCTCGGTACCCTCGAGGAAGATCGTCGTCACGGCAGCGGCGGCGGCCCAGCCGTGGCGCTGCGTGTACTCGTCGAGCGTGTCGCGGAACTCGCGCGCCTTCGGCAGCAGCGTGATGTTCTCGAAGCGCGCGAGGTTCATGCCGAGCCCGCGCGGATACTCGAGGAACAGATCGGGGTGCGGCTTGCCCGCGATCAGCCCGCCGGTCTCCTCTTCGTAGACGTTCTCGACGAGGTCGCGGCGCACCTCCGCGATCGGGCACTGCACGTACGCCCACCCGACGAGCACGGGGAAGTCGCGCACGTACGTGCCGTACTCCTGCTCGAAGTGGATGTGCAGCTTGTCCTTGGGGACCTTGCCGCTGGTGAACTGCTTCCAGGCCCAGTGGACCTTGCGCTCCATCACCGAGAGCAGCGCCTCGCGAAACTCCACGACAATATTCTACGTCACTGGATGCTGGCGTCGAGTTTCAGGTGTAGCGCCCCGGCGACGAGCGAGGGCGTGGCGGTGTGGATCGTCACGTCGGCCGGCAACCCCGCCAGCTGGCGCTCGGCAAAGATCGCCGTCACGAGGCGGCGCAGCTGCTCGGTCAATGCGCCGTGGAACGCCGCCCCGCGATCGCGCATCGCCGCTACGAGGTCGCCATAACACGGCACGAGCGTCTCGCGCGTCTGCTCGCAGGTCAGCTCGAGCGCGCCCAGGTCGACGCCCGATGGAAACGCCGCATCGAGCGCGCCGTAGACGCGCCCAGTGCTCGTGTGGCCCTCGTCGGTGATCGGCACGCGTGCATCCGCGGCGACGCGCAGCTTGTCTTCGTGCGGCGTGACGACCGGGGCGAGCGCGAGTGTTGCCGGCCCGATCCGCACGCTGAGAAATTCGGCAACGGTCGGATCGCTGTTGAACATGCGGTCGAGCCCGGCCTCGGCGAGCCGGCGATCGAGCCAGCCGGTGCGCCACAGCTCGTGCAGCAAGCCGTTGAGCGCATCGGGCGTGAGGTCGATCGAGAGCGCATCGCGCGTCGGCGGCGGCAGTGCGAGCGGCACGTGCGCGACGTTGCCCTGGAACCTGACGGCGAACGGCAGCGCGCCGTAGGCGGCATCGGCGATCTCGATCGGGCCGTCGCAGTAGGTGAACTGCAGCGTCTGGTGGTCGTCGAGCTCGAATGGCGGAGGCGGGGCGAGCGTCGTCAGCAGCACGTCGTCGATCTGGCGGCGCGCGAGGCGCGAGGCGAGCTTGTCGCCGCCGATCTTGTCGGAGAGCCACTGCATTGCGCGGTTGTCGAACGACAGCTCGGCGCGCGCGGCCAGTCGAAAATGCACGCCGGCGCCCTCGGGAACGAGCGCGACGACGATCGGCACCTCGACGCGATCGAAGACGACCGTCGCCCCGACGCGCACGTAGCCATGTGGCGCATCGCCGACCATCGCCTTGTCGTCGGGATGCTGCGCGAGCTCGGCCCACCGCACCGCGAGGCCCTTCAGCTTCTGGTAGTCGCCGACCGGAAACACGCTCTCGCCGCGCAGCTCGGCATCGATCTGCTTGCCGATCGCCTGCGTGACGCCGTGGTCCAGCAGCTGCTGCCCGATGACGATGCGCCCGACGCACGCGCCCGGCTTCTGGTACGGCCCGACGAGCTCGGTCTCGCCGACCTCGCGCACGAACCCGCCGCGATAGCGAACGGTCCACCGCGTGCGCACGAGCGGAGAGCCTTCGCGCGACAGCTCCGCCGGCCGCGACGGCCGCCCGTTCGTCACGTGGAGGTCGGCCGGCGGCGACATCACGCCGAACATCACGATCACCGTCAGCAGCTCCCACGCGACGACCCACAGCGTGCACGCGACGACGCTCGCCGTCATCCCGCGCGTCACGCTGTCGGCCTCCGGCTTGTTCGCGCCGCCCTTCGCGACGACGTCGCTCGCGATCCCCCACGCGTACATCCACACGAGGAAGCCGGCGCGCAGCGCGTAGCGAACGCGCTCGGGCCGCGGATCGACGAAGTCCGCCGTCAGCAGCTCCCACGCGTGCGGCACGTGATAGCCGCGGCACACGAGCAGCCCGCCCGCGATCATGCCGAACGCGAAGATGCCGGCGACGAGCAGGTACGCGAGCCCCGCGGTCACCCACGCCGGCGCCCACAGGTAGCTCCTGCGATCGACGCCGAGCGCATCGAGCGCGAGCGTCTGTTTCGTCAGGCCCATGCTGCCGAGCCACGCATTGGTCGCGCTGCCGCTCGCCGCGACGAACAACAGCGCCGAAAGCGCGGGCGCGAGCGCGACGACATAGCTGCCACCGATCTGACGCAGCAGCGCATCGGGTCGCACGCCGGCGCCGCCGACCTTGCTGATCACGAACAGCACCGTGTATCCGATCAGCGTCGACACGATCGCGTAGAACACGAGCGGACGCAGCAGCGTCTGCAGCAGCACGCGCTTCGCGATGATGCCGAAGTCGCGCGGATGGCGAACGAGCTGCCCGGGCGCACGCACGAGCGCCGTGAACGCGGTCGTGAACGGCCGCAGCACCGGCTCGATCAGCGACCGCCTGGGAGGCTTCTTCGAACCGGCTGGGGCCGGCTTGTCGCCGTGCGCGTCGAGGTGGTCGACGATCGCGGCCTCCAGCTCGAGCAGCCACGTCCCGCGATCGGGATGGTCCTCGACGGGGCCGGGCCAGCGGTCGGCGAACAGCGGCTCGAGCTTGCGATCCGCGAGCGACAGCAGGAACAGCCGATCCGCGACGCCCGCCGCGAGCGCGACATCATGCGTGACGACGATCGCCGAGATCCCGAGCTTGGCGACCTGCTCGCGGATCAGCCGCGCGAGCACGCGCACGCGATGCGGATCGAGCCCGACGCTCGGCTCATCGAGGAACAGCAGCTTGCGCTTGCTCGCGAGCACGCGCGCGACCGCGACGCGCTGCGCCTGGCCACCGCTGAGCGCGGTCACCGGCGCATCGGCGAGCGCGGGATCGAGGCCGACGCGCTCGAGCCATCGCGGCGCCTCCGCGACATCGCCGCCCGAGTGGCGCAGCGCGATCTCGAGGTTGCCGCGAACGTCGAGATGATCGAACAGCGCACCTCGCTGCGGCACGAGGCCGAGCTGCTCGCGATCGAGATCGAGCTGCGCCGCCATCACGTCGAAGCCCGCTGCAGCGAGCTCCTCGCGCTCGAACAGCACGCGCGCGAACGTCGACTTGCCGGCCCCCGATCCGCCGAGCAGCACGACGACCTCGCCGGGCTTGATCGAGAGATCGACGCCGTCGATCAGCACGCGTCCGTCTGGAAGTGCGACGCGCAACCCGCGTACCGCCAGCGCCGGCGTATCCATCCCGGCGACCGTAACACCAGACACGCCTACATCGAGCTGGTTGCAAGTCCGCTTGCCGACGAGTCAAGCGAAAAAGCGGAACCGCGCAGGCGAGTCGTTGTCTGACTTCGTGACCGCAACAAGCCGCGCAGCACTCACGGTGCTGCTGCAAGGCCGCGGCAAGGAATCGCCATGTCTTTGACGTTTCGTATCTATCGTGGAACCCAGCTGCTGCGCGAGGAGACGCTGGGTCAGCAGGTCATCAAGATCGGCAAGGTCTCCTCGGCGCACCTCCGCCTCGAGGACGAGTCGATCAGCCGGATGCACGCGATCATCGAGCGTCAGGGCGGCGAGGTCTCGCTGATCGATCTCGGATCGACGCGCGGCACGTTCGTCAACGGTCAGCGCATCAACAAGGCGATGCTCGCCAATGGCGACGTCATCACGCTCGGCGATCTCCGCATCGAGGTGGCGATGGCCGCCGCGGCGCCGGTTGTCGTTCCCAAGCCCGCGGTCGTGCCGCCGCCGGTGCCCGTCGCCGCGAAGCCCGCGCCGATGCAGGCGCTGCCGCCGGCCGAGATGTTCGAAGGTGCGAAGTCGATCGAAGTGGCCGCGATGCTCGGTGACTCGGTCGTCGACGTGAAGCACTGCATCGATCCGACGACCGGCCGCGTGTCGTCGAAGACGTACGGCATGTTCGCGGCGGGCGCGGCGTGCGTGCTCGCGTCGGCGATCTCGTTCGGCTCGAGCGTCCACACGGCGAGCCAGAACCAGCACGCGTTCGAGACGTGGACGCGCGTCGAGAAGAAGCCGGCCGGATCGTTCCGCGCCGAGCTGCCCAGCCAGGGCTACGACTGGGTCGCGTTCGGCGGCTTCGCGATCGGCATCGGCGCGCTCGCGGGTGCGCTCTCGCGGATGCGCGCCGAGAAGCAGAGCCCGACGTATCGCATCGGCACCGCGCCCGGCGTCGATATGGCGCTCGAGCAGGCACCGGCCGCCGACTTCGCGCTCGTCGCGCCGAAGGGCGATGACTTCGTGCTCAACCTCGGCCACGGCCTGTCAGCCGAGATGATGACGAACGGCCAGCTCGTGCCGGTGTCGGCGAGCGAGCTGCCGATCAATGCCGGCGCGAAGTTCCGCGTGCGCTCGGGCCAGACGACGTTCATGGTGTCGGCGGTCGCGCGACCGCGCCGTCAGGCGGCGCCGCTGCTCGCGTCGCTCGAGAGCCGCACGCTCGGCTACTTTGCGGGCTCGCTCGCCGTGCACATCGGCCTGTGGGCGCTGCTCCAGACGATCCCGGAGGAGCAGGGCGCGGCGACGATCGAGCTCGGCACGCAGGAGCCGATCTCGATGAAGGGCATCGACGTCGATCACGAGAAGACGCCCGACATGCCGGATCCGCAGAGCGGCGACAGCGGCGGCAACGACAGCGGAACGGTGTCGATGAGGGACCCCGAGGGCAAAGCGGGCTCCGAGAAGTCGCTCAACACGGTGTCGAGCAAGAACAAGATCGCGCACGTCAACGAGAGCCCGCAGGCCGCGCGCGACAACGCGATCGAAGAGGCGCGCGAGGCGGGCATCCTCGGCGACGCGTCGATGATCCACAACGGCTTCAACGTCAGCATCGAAGGCATCAGCTCCGGCTGGGATGACGTGAGCCAGTACGGCGATGTGTACGGTGCGGATACCGAGGGCTACGGCCACTTCGGCGTCGGTCGCAAAGGCTTTGGCCTCGGCGGCGGCTGCGATCACGAGCCGTGCGGCACGATCCCCG
>JAFAOG010000594.1 GCA_019237945.1 Deltaproteobacteria bacterium
GCGACGCTGGTCAGCAGCTTCGCATTCGATGCGAGGTTCATCGCCGCGTCGGGATCGTGCTGCCACAGCGCGGCGCCCGAGTCGACCTCGACGACATACGCCGTCACCTTTGCCTTGCCGAGCGTCGGGTGCGCCGTGAGCGCGCCCTCGAGCTTGTCGTGCAGCCACTGCGAGCGCGCCTTCGGGTCTTTCGGCGCGACGAGCGCGGATCCCGAGCCGGTGCCGGCCTCCTCGTCGTCCGTCGCCGTCGTCGCCGCGGACCCGGTCTCGGCAGATCCGCTGCCTTGCGAGTAGGCGACGCCCGTGCCGATACTCAGCAGCGCGAAGACGCCGATCGCGCGAGATGTCACCACGCAAGAACGCTATCACGCTCGTGGCTATTCTCGCCGCGTGCACGCCGAATCGCCGGCGCACGCCCGACGACACGCTCGTCATGGCGATCGAGACGCCGATGAATGCGGCGGACCCGCGCTACACGATCAGCAACTACGACGCCAAGCTCGGCAAGCTGATCGCGCCGGGGCTCACCAGCGTCGACACGCCCGACGCGATGCCGCGCATGGAGCTCGCCGCGTCGATCGATCGCGTCGATCCGCTGACCGTCGACGTCACGCTCGCCGATCGCACGTTCTCCGACGGGCAGCCGGTCACCGCGAACGACGTCGTGCGCACGTATCAGTCGGTGATGGCCGACGAGTGCAACAGCCTCTACCAGAAAGGATTCCTCGAGCGCTACGCGTCGATCGAGGCGCTCGACGACAAGCACGTCCGCTTTCACACAAAGCAGCCGATCGCGATGTTCGCGAGCGACGTCGAGTTCGGGATCATCAGCTGGCACGGCGTGAAGCCGGGCGAGTGTCATCCGCCGCTCGTCGGCGCGGGCCCCTACACGCTGCGCGAGCTGACGTCGCAGCACGCGCTGCTCGACGCGAACCCGCATTACCCGACGCGCCCGAAGCTGCCGCACGTCGAGATCAAGTTCGTCCGCGACGACGCCGCCCGCATGCTGATGATGGCCGGCGGCTCCGTCGACATCCTGCAGAACACGCAACCCGACCTCGTCGACGACATCGCGGAGCGCCCGCGCGTCAAGCTCGCCGCCGGCCCGAGCGTCCTCTTGACGTACATGCTGCTCAACAACGAGGACAAGGTGCTTCGCGACCACCGCGTGCGCGAGGCGATTGCCCTGGCACTCGATCGTCCGACGCTCGTCGCCGCGAAGTTCGGCGGCCGCGCCGTGATGGCGACCGGTCTGTTGCCGCCGCTGCACTGGGCCTACACCGCCGACGTCCCGCACTACACCCGCGACCTCTCGCGCGCGAAGCAGCTGCTCGACGAGGCGGGCTACAAGCCGGGCCCCGACGGCATCCGGCTGCGCCTGACGTACAAGACCTCGTCGGTGCCATTTCGCGTCGGGCTGGCGCGCGCGCTGGCCGCGCAGCTCGGCGACGTCGGGATCGCGGTCGAGGTCCGCCCGTTCGAATTCGCGACGTTCTTCGCCGACATCAAGAAGGGCAACTACGAGATCGCGACGATGCAGTCGTCCGAGATCGCCGAGCCGGACTTCTATTACTTCTACTTCCACAGCTCCCGGATTCCAGATGCGAAGGACCCCGACGGCGGCAACCGCTGGCGCTACCGCAACGCCGAGGTCGACCGCCTCACGCTCGCCGGGCGCACCGAGCTCGACCGCGACAAGCGCAAGGCCATCTACGCCCAGGTCCAGCGGATCGTGGCGGAAGACCTGCCGATCATCCCGCTCTGGCACGAGGACAACGTGGCGCTTTCGAACGTCGACGTGCAGGGTTACACGATCGTTCCCAATGCCCGGTTTGTTGGGCTAATCGGTGCTTCCAAGTCGCCGTAACCCATGGTAGTTACAGGCGGCTTATGGCCGCGATCGATCCTGCGTACGAAGAGCTGTTCCTGGGTATCGCGCACGCCTTGTTCGTCAATCGGCTGCACGTCCTCCGGCTGACCGAGGTCGTCCGCCTCGGCATCAAGCCCGACCCGCACGACCAGAACATGGAAGTGCCGCAGGAAATCGACCGCGAGCTGATCCAGCAGGCGTTCGCGTACGTCGGCCGCCACTTCCCGCAGAGCTTCGCATCGAAGATCGAGGCGGCGAAGGCGCGCTGGATCCGGCTCGCGTAGTGCGGCCGCGCAGCGCGATCCTGATCGCGGCTGCTCTGCTCTACATCATCTCGGCGTACGTCCCGTTCGGGCACGAGGCGCTCTATCCGCTGACGCTGTTCACGACGTGGGTCCACGAGATGGGCCACGGCCTGACCGCGCTCGTGCTCGGCGGTCAGTTCGATCACCTCGAGATCTACCGCAACGCCGGCGGGCTCGCGTACGCGTTCGCGAAGCCGGGCTGGCAGGAGGCCGCCGTTGCCGCAGGCGGGCTGCTCGCACCTCCGCTCGTCGGCGCGCTGATCCTCGCGATCGTCCACGGCCCGCGCCGCGCGCGCAGCTGCCTCGGGTTCTTCGCGGCGGCGCTCGTGCTGTCGATGGCCGTCTACGTGCGCACGCCGGTCGGCATCGCGTCGATGAGCGTCGTCGCGCTCGCGCTCGCATTCGCCGCCTGGCGGGCCGCGCCCGATCACTGCGTGATCCTCGCGCAGGTGCTCGCGGTCGTGCTCGCGCTCGACACGGTGACGCGGATGATCGGGTACGCGTTCATGTCGCACGTCGAGCTCAACGGCCAGAACGATCGCTCCGACGCCGGCAGCATCGCCGACAAC
>JAFAOG010000597.1 GCA_019237945.1 Deltaproteobacteria bacterium
GACGACCAACGTCCACGAGCCGCGTGCACTCGCCTGGAACCCCGCGCGCGACACGCTCTACGTCGCCGGTCTCGCGACCGACAACCTCGTCGAGATCCGCCACGCCTCGCAGGTCGACATCACCCCCGGCGATGAAGCGCAGCTCCGCGGCAAGGATCGCTGCGGCGCCGACGGCCTCGCGATCGCCCCCAACGACGACGTCCTCGTCTGGTGCTCGCTGTCGCGCCAGGTCGCCCGCGTCACGTTCGGCAAGAAGTCGCCGAAGCTGCAGCGCGGCCCCGAGCTCGTCGCGTCGTCGCTCACCGCCGACCAGCACAAAGGCCTCGAGCTGTTCCACACCGCCGACGCGAACATCTCCGCGTTCGGCGGCATGTCGTGCGGCAACTGCCACCTCGAGGGCCGTAGCGACGGCCAGTCGTGGCTGATCCACGGCGACCGCCTCCAGACGCCGATGCTGTGCGGCCGCCTCGCGAACACCGCGCCGTTCAAGTGGGACGGCACGGCGCGCACCCTCACGAACAGTTTGCGCCAGACGATCGAGCGGCTCGGCGGCGACGGCCTCGCCAAGCGCCATCTCGCCGCGCTCGCCGCGTACCTCGAAGCGATGCCGCCGGCCCGCGCCCCGACGCGCGATACCGCCCAGGTCGCCCACGGCAAGCAGCTCTTCGAATCAGGCGAGCTCGGTTGCGCGACCTGCCATGACGGCCCCGCCTACACCGACCGCCAGCGCCACTCGCTCGACGGCACCCGCTCCTTCGACACGCCGAGCCTCATCGGCATCGCGCATTCCGCCCCGTATTTCCACGACGGCAGTGCCGCGACGCTCGACGTCGTGCTGCGCGACCGCGGTCACGTTCACGGCATGAGCGACGGCGCCGCGCTCACCGACCACGACCTCGTCGACCTCAAGGCGTACCTCGAGTCGCTGTAGTACGATCGAGAGATGGCCGCACGGCTGTCTCGCGTGCTCGGCGTCACCGCGGCGGTCGCGGCGTGCGGCCGCGTTGGCTTCGTGTCGCGCACGAGCGATGCGCTCACCGACACGCCGCCCGACGCCGCTGCACCTCCTGCGCTCGTCGCGATGACCGGCCAGATCGGCAGCGCCACCGGGCTCTCGCTGCCGATCGCGCGCGTCACGCCGGGCGACCTGCTCGTCGTCGCGGTCGTCACGTGGGACGGCACGCCTGTCGCGTCGATCACCGACGGCATGGGCAGCGCGCTGACCTCGGCGAACGTGCGCGCGGTGATGGCGAACACGTCGAGCGAGCTGTGGTACGCGGCGCCCGCGACGAACGCGACGACGCATCTCGACATCACGATGGGGGGCTCGGCCACCGGCTACGACGTGTGGGCGCTCGAGCTGTCAAACGTCGCCGCCGGCCCGCCCGCGCAGACGAACCACGCTTGCCTGCAGTACCCGCCGGCCGTCGCCACCGCGCCCGTGGCCACGACGGTCCCCGGTGAGCTCGTGATCGGCGCGACGATGCTCGCCTACCCGGCCTACGCGAACGCGGTCGCCGCGCCGTTCACCGCGCTGCCGTTCGAGAGCGGCAACGTCGTCGCGTACACGATCGCCGAGACGCCCGGCAGCTACGGCCCGACGACGACGGAGGGCATGGGCCGCGGCATGACGGCGATGACGTGCACGAGCACGATCGCGTTCCTTCCGCGCTAGCCGCGGCGCAGCGTGACGTCCTCAGCGGCCACGGGGCAGCAGCGCCCAGTAGTCGAGCTCGAGCACGATGCGCGGTTCCTTGGTGCCAGAGAGCAGCGGCTGGACGGCCTCGAGCTCCTTCGCGGCGACGTTCTTGACGGCGGAGAGGCGGAGGCGGAGCGCGCCGACGTCGCGGTGGCCCGGGACTTCCGCCTTCTCGACGACCTCGGTGAACGCGCGCAGCGTGTCGCCCGCGAACGTCGGACCGACGTGGGCGCCGCCGTTCCAGGCCGCGATGCGCAGCGCGGTGCCGAGGCCGTTCTGCGAGAGCGCCATCGCGATCGAGATCACGTGGCCGCCGTAGACGAGGCGCTTGCCGAAGCGCGAGGACGACATCGCCTGCTGGTCGAAGTGGACCTGCGCGCTGTTGTGGTAGAGGCGCGTCGCCTGCATGTGGTCGGCGTCCTCGATCGTCATCGCGTCGGGATGGTCGAGGCGCTCGCCGGTCTCGTAGTTGTCCCAGACGTCGCCCGGCGGCATCGCCCAGCGCAGGTCGGGGAAGCGCTGCAGGTTCATCGCGTCGGGGACCGGCAGGCGGTCCGGCGTGACGACGGCGGGCAGCGTCGGGACGTTGTTGACGCCCTTCGCCTGGTCCTTGTCGCGCTTGGGGATCATCACCCAGCGCACGAACGAGAGGACCTCCTGGCCCTTCTGGTTCGTGCCGCGCGTGCGGACGTAGACGACGCCGGCCTCGCCCGAGCTGACCTCGCGCAGGCCGATGACCTCGGACTCGGCGACGAGCGTGTCGCCCGGGTAGACGGGGCGCAGGAAGCGGACGTCCGCGTAGCCGAGATTTGCGGTCGCGTTGTGCGAGATATCGGCGACCGACTTGCCGAACACGACGTGGAACACGAGCAGGTCCGGCATGACCTCGCGCTGGAAGCCGAGCGAGCGCGCGAGCTCCGTCGAGCTGGCGAGAGGCTGCCTGTCGCCCGTGAGCGAGAAGTACGAGGAGATGTCGCCACCGTGCAGGGTGCGCGGCACCGCATGGACCAGCTGCTGGCCGATGCGGAAGTCCTCGAAATAACGACCGGTGAAAACCTTGCTCATGACACGCGGGCGGCGACCCTACTCCGGGCCGCCCCCGGCGTCTACTCCGACAGCAGGATCGGGTACGTGAAGGTCATCGGGGCGCCGTCCCAGGCCGGGAACGTCGCGCCGCGCACGGCCGCCGCCACGCACTCGGCCTCGGGCTTGCCGGCGAACGCGCCGCCGACCGAAATCTTCGAGATCGAGCCCGACGGGGCGATCGTGAGCTTCACGGTCGCCGTGCCCTGCGTGCCCTTGTAGCAGCCGTGGGCCTTGCCATCGATCGCGGACATGCCCTTCTTGAAGTCGTCGCCGGTCAGCGACTTCTTCTCGATCTTGGGCTTCTGCTCTTTCTTGTTCTGGTCGACGCCCGCTTCCTTGAGCAGGTCGTTGAAGTCCGGCTCCGAGCCGTCCGCGTTCTTCTGCGGCTTGGTGTCGGTCTTCGTCTTGTCGGTCTTGTCGACCGGCGGCGTCTGCTTGGTCTCGTCGCCCTTGCTGCCCGCGGCGCCGGTATCGACCTTCGCGCCGCCCTTGCCGTGCTTCGCGGGAGCCTTGACCGGAGCGACCACCTTGTCCTTGCCGGTATCCGCGGGCGGAGCCGCCGCCTGCGCGGCCGCGAGCTGCGCCTTCATCGCGTCGTTCTCGGCCTGCTGCTTGGCGAGCTCGTCCGCGGCCCTCTGGACATCGGCGGATGCCGAGCCCGCGGCCCCACCGACCGCGTTCTGCTGGATCGGCGTCGCCGTGACGGCCGGCGCCGGCGCGGCCGTATCGGCCTTCGCGACGACGGGCGCCTGGTCCGCCGACTTCTTCTGCGTCGTGACGTAGATCGCCGCACCGGCCGCCGCCGCGACACCGAGGCCGACGATCGCGATCAGGCCGCCCTTCGATTTCTTCTTCTGCTGCGACGGCAGCTGGAACGCCGAGCGAGCCGGCGTTGCGGCCGCCATCGACGTCGATGCCGAGGCGCTCTCCTCGACGGGAGCCAGCGCAGCCTTCGCCGTCGCGACGTCCGCCGCGGCTTCGACCGCCTTGCGCTCCTTCGCGGCCGCCTTCTCGGCAGCCTTGATGTCCTTCTTCGACGGCAGCTCCGACAGCTCCGGCAGCGCGACCATCTTCGCGGGCTGCGGCAGCGCGACGGCCTTCCAGCCGGCCGACGACGACGCGATGTCATCGCTCACCGGCGGGCTCGTCGTGATCCGCTTGCTCGACAGCCGCTGCTTCGTCGACTGCGCGAGGTTGCGAATGTCATGGAGGCCCGAATCCTCGGTGTTCTCCGACGACGACGGTGACGATGACGATGACGATGCTGCGACCGGCGGCGGCGCGGCGCTCACCTTGTCCTGCGTGGTCCCCGACGAAGTGCCTTGCTGCATGCTACTGCCCTCGAGACGCGCGAGCGTCTGATTCGGAAGGGCCTCGAAATAACCCGAGGGCACTTCATCGTCCAGCACTTTCATCGCAGCGCGGAGCTGGTCGTCGAGGTCGGAGTCGGTTGCCATGGAAAAGTGGTTACTTTCGAGCGACAGCAGGTTCGGGAGCAGCCAGACGGATGCGCAGCAGCCGGCGCGCTTCGTTGACGCGCCACGCCACCGTGCCTTCGGGAATCTCGAGGATCTCGGCGATCTGTTTGTGCGGCAGGTCCTCGATCGTCGCGAGCACGAGCGTGACCCGCAGCGACGGCGACAGCTCCGCGATCGCCGACAGCACGCGCGTGACCTCGGCCGAGCGCTCGGCGGTCTGCGCGGGGTCGGCGACGCTCGCGCCCAGCGCCTCGGGCCGCCCGCCGACATGCGCCGCCTCGGTGCCGCCCTTCTGCGCGAGCGCAGTGCCGCGCTTGCCGCCGCGCAGCGAGTTGAGCGCGGTGTTCACCGTGATCCGGTAGAGCCAGGTGAAGAAGTCGGCGCGGCCGTCGAACTGCGGCAGCCCGCGGAACGCGCGCACGAACGTCTCCTGCGTCGCATCGTCGGCGTCGCTGTGGTTGCCGAGGATATGGAGAGCTGCTGCGTACACGCGTCGTTGGTGGCGCCGAACGAGACGCCCGAAAGCTTCGCGGTCACCGCTCCGAGCCCGATCGAGATCGGGATCCTCGTCACCCATGTCGAGTGAACATTAACGTGACCACGCGTTGGACAACAGCGTGGACGTTAAGATTGGGTCCGCCGCCGATCTGCTTCGAACAGCTTGGGAACCAGGCTGGCGGCAAGGTCTGCCAGCCGGCCCAGCGCCCGGGCGGCCTCGGCCTGCCCTCCTAGCTTCTCGCGCGTGCGTACCGCCCCCGCGTGGGCCGTATCACTCGCCCGCTGGCGCGGCTGGAGGTCCAGCACGTTGAGCGGATCCGGCCCGCCGAGCTGCTGGCGGAGCGCCGTGATCCGCGTGCGCGCCTCGCGCAACGCGTCGGCGACGTCCTCGGCGTAGGCCGCGGCCATCTGCGCGCCACGGTCGCCGTCGAGGCCGATGCACAGCGCGTCGAGATCGACGAGCGCGAGGTCACGCAGCCGCACGCTGAGAGCCTCGTCGGGATCCGGCGCGCCCTCTCGCGCACCGAGCTGCGTCGTGACGATCACTTCTTGTCTTCCGCCTTCGGAGCCTCGAGCGCCTTCTGCTTCGCTTCCTTGTCGGCCAGCATCTTCGCCTTGAGCTTGGCGAGCGCGTCCTCGGGTCCGTCGGGCACGTCGGCACCGAGCGCGGCGAGCTTGGAGTCGAATAGCTTCGCGTCGGCATCCTCGCTACGCATCGCCGCATCGACCTCGCTCTCGATCGCCTCGGCGTCGATGCGATCCTCGGCGCGCTGGAACTTGTCCCATACACTCGT
Source organism: Deltaproteobacteria bacterium (assembly GCA_019237945.1). Classification (GTDB taxonomy): domain Bacteria; phylum Myxococcota_A; class Polyangia; order Haliangiales; family Haliangiaceae; genus JABFXX01. The sequence continues at coordinate 5,556 of JAFAOG010000597.1, forward strand.
GTCGTTGCCGAACGCGTCGCCGCCGGCCGAGCGCCCCGCTGCGATCTGCGTCGCGAGCGTGCCCTTGCGCAGCTTCAGGATCTGCAGCTTCGTCTCGAATTCCTTGCGGCTCTTGTTGAGCTGGATCGCGTAGCTCGCGGCCTCGTGCTTGTCGCGCTCGATCTTCACGGCCTCGGACTCCGCCGCCTTCTTTTCTTTCAACGCCTGGCGCGCCATGTCCTCGTTGCCCGCGCGCAGCGCCGTCATCGCGCGCTTCTCCCACTCCGCCGCCTTCGCCTTGAACTTCTCGAGGTCCTGATCGAGCTGCTTCGCCGTCGTCTTGTATGACAGCAGCTCGGCCATCGCCTTCTTGCGGCCCTCCTCGAGCTCGAGGATCGCCATGTCGAGCTCTTTCTCCGGATCGATTGCCTTGTCGAGCGCGGCATTCGCCTTGCCCGAGATGCCGCCCTTGATCTTGCCGAAGATGCCCATGCGCTGACCTTAGTCTACTCCTTGCCGAGGCCGTACTTGCGATAGCGCTGGCGGAACTGGTCGTACGTGAGGCCGAGCAGCGCCGCCGCTTCCTTCTGCTTGAACCGCGTGCGCTCGAGCGCGTCCTTGCACAGCCACTCCTCGAACGCGCTGACTCGCTCGTCGAGCGGCAGCCGCGGATCATCGTGGAACTGTCCGCCGGTCGCCAGCGCCTGCTGCGCGTCACGCGCTTCCGGCGGCAGCGCGCCATCGACATCGCTCGCGGTCATCACCTCGCCCTGCGCCATGTACACCGCGCGCTCGACGACGTTCTTGAGCTCGCGCACGTTGCCCGGATAATCGTACTGCGCGAGGCGATCGAGCGCCTCGGCGCTGATCTCCTTGACCGTGATGCCGGCGACCTCCTGGCGAAACCGCGCAAGGAAGTACGCGGCGAGCACCGGCACATCATCCATGCGCTGCGCGAGCGGAGGCAGATGAATGACCTCGAACGCGAGGCGGTCGTAGAGGTCGGCGCGGAACTTGCCGTCGGCCATCGCCTGCTTGAGGTCCGCGTTCGTCGCCGCGATCACGCGCACGTTGACCTGGATCGACTCGCTGCCCGCGACGCGCTCGAACCGCTGGTACTCGAGCACGCGCAGGATCTTGGCCTGAAACTCGAGCGACATGTTCCCGATCTCGTCGAGGAACAGCGTGCCGCCGTCGGCAAGCTCGAACTTGCCTTCCTTCTGCTTCGTCGCGCCGGTGAACGCGCCCTCTTCGTGCCCGAACAGCTCGCTCTCGAGCAGGCTCTCCGCGACCGCGGCGCAGTTGATCGTGATGTACGGCTCGCTCGCCCGCGGCGACAGCATGTGGATCGCGCGCGCGACGAGCTCCTTGCCCGTGCCGCGCGGGCCGAGCACGAGCACCGGCCGCGGCACCGGCGCGACGCGCTCGATCTTCGACATCACCGTCCGCATCGCCTGTGAGTCGCCGACGATCTGCCAGCGCGATCCGCGCCCCGCCGCCTTGCGCAGCCGCTCGTTCGCCTGGCGCAGCTCGCGGTTCTCTTCCTCGAGCCGCTTGCGATCGAGCGCGTGCTGCAGCATTCGCTCGACCTTCTCGACGGAGATATCGAGCTTGTCCTCGAGATACGGATCCTTCGTGATGAAGTCGACCGCGCCCGCCTTCACCGCCATCACCGCGTCATCGATCGTGCCGTGCCCGGTCAAGATGATGATCGGCAGGTCCTTGTGCTTCGCGGTGACCGCCTTGCAGATCTCGATGCCGCTGCGCCGGTTCGAGCCGAGGTCGAGATCGAGGATGACGAGGTTCGCCTCGTTCCCATCGAGCCACTTGATGGCGTCCTCGCCGTCATCGAAGCTGACGACGTTGCTACCGCGCGCACGGAACACATCGCCGAGCAGGCGCCGCACTTCTGCCTGATCATCGACGCAGACGATCGTCCCGATCACAGGCACCTACGGTACCACCGGCCGGCACGCTCGATGCACCACTCCACCTCATGAAGATCCTGACGCTGCTCACCGCCGCAGCGCTCGCCGGCGGGTGTTATTCCGACACCGAAACACGCACGAGCTACACACCCGAGGCGGTGCGCCCGCAAACCGGGCAAGTCGTGCAAGTCGACGAGATCGTGCGCCGCCACGAAGGCCACCCGGTCGCGGGCGCCGTCGCGGGCGCGCTGCTCGGCGGCGTGATCTTTCACTCGGGCAAGGCGGCGGTCGTCGGCGGCGGCCTCGGCGCGATCGCGTCGAGCGGCCACTCGACGCGCCGCATGTACGAAGTCACCGTCCAGTTCGACACCGGCGAGATCGGCCGCTTCGACTTCGTCGACTGGTCGCCGTTTCGGCCCGGCGATCACGTCGTGATGACGGGCGACGGCCTGCAGCGGTACTAGGCGCGGTCCCAGCGCGGCAGCGCCGCGAGGCCGTGCGAGTCCGTCGGCAGCGTGATCGTGATCGTCGTGCCGCGGCCTTCTTCCGAGTCGACGGTGATGCGGCCGTGGTGCGCGGAGACCGCGCGCTCGGCGATCGCGAGGCCGACGCCGGAGCCCGTCTCCTTCGTCGTGAAGCCGGGGACGAACAGGCGGCCGAGGTGCGCGCGCGGGATGCCGGGGCCGGTGTCGGTGACCGTCAGCTCGACGATCGGCGCGGTCGATGATGACGGCGCGGTGATCGCGCGGACGCGGACGTGAACCTCGCCGCCCGCGGCGGAGCAGGCCTCGGCGGCGTTGGAGACGACGTTGAGCAGGGCCTCGCGCAGCAGCATGCGATCGCCGCGGACGTCGGGGAGACCGGCCGCGTGCTCGAGCGCGATCGGGACGTGCTGCGTGCGGGCCTGCGCCGCGATCACGATCTCGTGCAGCAGCGCGGGGAGCGGGACGAGCTCGACCGTCGGCGTCGGCGCCTGCATCGAGCGCAGGTACTGGGCCCACTCCTCGTAGAGGGCCATCACGTCCTTCTCGAGATCGCGGAGGCGGTCGTGCACTTCTCCTTCGGCGGCCAGCTTGCGCGCGCTGCGCGTGCGGGCGCCGATGATGCCGAGCAGATTCTTCACGCGATGGCCGTGCGCGTAGACGCCGGCGAGCACGTCGTGGCGGGCGACCTCGGCGGTCGCGGTGACGAGACGCGGGGCGACGCCGGCCGCGGCGGCTCCGGCGCCCGGGTTCGCGGCGTCGAGCAGGCGGGACACGACGACGTTGAGCGAGGGCGAGGCGGCATCGAGCATGCGGGCCGCGTTGCGCCAGGCGACGCCGTTGGACGCATCGATGCGCAGCGCGCGCTCGATCTCGGCGAGAGCGCCCGGCTGGTCGCCGCGATCGAGGACGAGCAGCGCGAGGCGACAGGCCGCGCCCATGTTGCCGGGCTGGAACGCGAGGCCCTTGCGGTAGGCGTCCTCGGCGCGGTCGCGCGTCTCGGGGTCTTCCTCGTAGAGGCCGGCGCGCAGGAAGTGGATGCGGGCGCGGTCGGCGGCGGGCAGCGGCTCGGCGGCGGTCGCGTGCGCGAGCACGTCGAGCTCGGCGGCGAGGTCGCGGCGCTCGGCGGCGCCGGCCTTGCGTGCGCGACGTTCGAAGCGGCGGACCTGCAGCGTCGGACCGGGAAGCTCCGGTGCGGCGGCGGCGAGCTCGTCGTCGACCATCGTCTCGGTGACGCCGGTGTCGCCCGCGGAGTGGCGCGCCGAGAGCAGCGCGGCGGTGCAGACGTGAGCGCCGGGCTGGCCGCGCACGGTGTCGAGCGAGGCCTGGGCGTCGGCGGTGCGGCCGTGGGTGACGACGCACGCCGCGATCTCCTCGACGAGCGGCAGGTCGGGCGATGACTTCTGTGCGGCCGTGATCGCGGCCTCGAACGCGGCGGCGGCGTGCGCGGCGGCGCCCTGCGCGTCGGACTGCGCGTCGCACAGGCGCGCGAGCTCGAGGTGCGCGCGGGCGCGGTCCCATGGCGTGAGCTTGGGCGAGTCGAGCGCGGCCGACAGCGACATCCGCGCCGCGCCGAGCTCACCGGCGAGCAGCTGGGCGCGACCGAGCACGATCTTCGTCGCCGGTCCTGGCGCGCGCTTGCTCGCCTCGATCGCGAACGTCCGCGCGGACGCGGCGTCGCCTTGCGCGAGCGCGATGTCGGTCAGGCGCAGCGCGGGCGCGGCATCCTCCGTCTGCGCGAGCGCGCGTTGCAGCGCACAGCGGGCGGCGGCGGGAAGCCCGAGCGCCCAGTAGCGGTCCCCCAGCTCGAGTAACACGCGCGCTAGAGTAGCTGCTTCTTGCGGTGCGTGACGTGGCGATCGAGCGCGTCGAGCGCCTCGGCGAGCTTGGCATCACCGGCCGCCTTCGCGCGCAGGCCGTTGGCGGCGCCCTCCATCGTGATCACGTCGGACTGCATGCGGGTTCGCACGGCGTCGTGCATCTCGCGGAAGTTGCCGTAGAAGTCCTGCAGCATGTCGCCCTTGCGGAGCGCGGTGACCTTGCCGATGCGGCCGTCGGCCATCTTGTCGAAGTAGAGCGAGACCTTGTAGAGCGGGCCCGCGACCTTGTGAGTCATGATCACGAGGTACGCGGAGAGGATCACGATCAGGCCGATGCCCAGGCCGATCATCTTGTAGACGAGGACGCGGTCCTCGCTGTGGAGTTCCGCGATCGCGGTCTGCTTGACCTCGGCGAAGAGCGGATCGTCCATCGCACGCGCCAGCGAGTCCGAGGCCGTCGCGCTCTGGTGATAGATCAAGTAGCCGAGCGCGCCTGCGATCACGCCCGAGAGGATCGTGACGAACAGGACGTAGCGGAGCTGCAGTCCCTTGTCGAGCAGGTAGTTCGCGAGCTTGCGCTTGTACGGCGGACGCCCGCCCCCGTCCTGCTTCGGCGCATCGCCGGGGAGCTTGCCGTCCTGCACGACCGTCGCGGCGGGTACGTCACTCAATGGACTTCTCCTTGCGCGCGAGGATAGTGCGCAGCTCGCCGACGGCATCGCTCTCTCCCGCGCCAGCGCCTTCGGCCGCCGCGATGACCGCCTTGATCTGCTCGATGTCGGCCTTCTCGAGCGCGACGACGCCGGCGTGCGCCGCCTTGAAGTGCTCGTAGAAGTCGATGAGCTGGTCGCCCTTGCGAAGGTTCCAGACCTTGTCGTAGCGACCGTCGCGCATCTTCGCGAGGTAGAGGCTGACCTTGAACAGCGGGCCGGCGACCTTGTGGGTCATCTTGATGCCGTAGATCGCGAGGCCGATCATCAGCAGCAGGCCGGTCGCGATCAGCACGAGCAGGATGCGCAAACGGCCGCGCTGCAGCTCATCGATCGAGCCGCCCTGGCGGACCTCGCATGTCCAGTGCGCGACGACGCGGTCGGCATAATCAGCCGGCACGCTCGGCGTCATCGTCATCGAGCTCTCGTCCATCACGACGGTGACGTGACGCGGCTCGGGCGCATCGGCGACCGTGAACGCCTGACCGCCGTCGCACTTGACGACCGGAATCGTCGCCTTGCGCAGCGCCGCGACCGCATCGGGATCCTCGAGCTTGCCTTTGACGTACGCGTCGCAGTCGCGGACCTTGATCTGCAGCGGCTCCGCCTTGGCCGGCGCGCACTCCGCGGTCGTGCACCACATCGCCTTGACCGCGAGCAGATCGGCCTGCGCGTTGTGCTTCGCGACGTCTTTCGGATCGACGGTCGACGGCACCGGCGCGGGCGCCGCGCTTCCGATATCGACGGCGCTGCCGTCCCCCTCGGGGAGCTTCATCGGGACGCCGCTGTCGTCGTTCGTCGCGATGTCGGTGAGCTCGGGGATCTTGGGGCACGCATCGCCGCGCACGCGATCGATCGCGACGGTCGTCGCCTCGTTCGCCTGCTTCATGACCCAGATGCCGAGGCCGGTCATCAGCAGCGCCGAGATGCCGACCATGAACAGCGTGAAGCGCAGCTGATACCTCTTGTTGAGCAAGAGGTTCTTCCAGCTGCGCTTGTATCCCTTCGGTGCGGCGCTCACGGGCAGGTAGCCTTCGTGCAGATCGTCGGAATAATCTTCTTCGCGATCAAGTCTTCGATGACCGCCGACACACAGTCTTCACTCGCGAGGTCCTGATCACTCTGCGAGGCGCTCGCCGTGACGGATGCACCACCGTTCAAGAATCCGAACACGCTCTTGTCGGGGAAGTCCGCGAGCAACATGCTGACTTTACACGAGATGGTCGCGCTGGACCCACTTGTCTTCACCTTGAGCTCGTTGAGCGTGCCGTCGACGTAGAAGCCCGAGATGCCCTTGCCGGCGAGCGCCGCCTTGCTCGGCGTGCCGCCACCCGACCACGCCTGACTCATATAAGAGGCGCGGCTCGTCATCGTCTTGGCCGCCGTCTTCGCCATCAGCGTGCGCAGCTTGGAGTCGTTGGCGCTGCCCGTCTTGCTCGACATCGGTCCGATATTCACGTAGATGCCCGCCCCGCCGCCGCCGCTCGTGCCGCCGCTGGTGCCACCGCTGCTCGTCCCCGAGCCGGTGATCTGGGTCAGCGCCTTGTTCGCCTGCTGCTTGACCAGGTCGCTCGCGTCGCCCTGCGCGGCGGTCTTGAGGTTCGCGACCGCGAGGTTCTTGAACGCCGACTTGGTCGACGGCTTGACGAGATTGCCAAGGCCGATCGCGCACGCCGAGCGCACGTTCTTGTCGCTGTCGTTCACGACGCACTTCGCGAGCGGCAGGATCGCCTTCTCGTCGCCGAGCTTGGCGAGCGACACGGCCGCCGCGAGGCGCACGCGGTCGCTATCGTCGTTCGCGAGCTGATCCGCGAGCTGCGAGATGTTGTCCGCCAGCGCGACGCCGGAGAGCGTCACCAGCAGCGCGATCGTGAAGGCAATCCGACCGACCATGCTCGTGTTCGACGATCCACCCTACAGAAATTCATCCCTCGCCCGCAAGGTAGCGACGGGTCAGCTCGACATAATGGTCGGCGCCGTACCGGATCTGCTCGCGCTCCTTTTCGTTCAGGGCGCGTTTTACCTTCGCTGGAGAGCCCACGACGAGGCTCCCGGGTGGGATGTCGGTGCCGGGTGTCACCAGCGCACCTGCACCCACGAGGCTCCCCGTGCCGATCCGCGCGCCATCGAGAATGATCGATCCCATGCCGATCAGGCAGAAGTCTTCGACCGTGCACGCGTGAACGATCGCGGCGTGACCGACCGTGCAGTCATTGCCGATCGTCGTGCCGGAGAAGTCGCTGGTGACGTGAATGACGGTGTTGTCCTGGATCGACGTGCGCGCGCCGATGCGGATCGGCATCACGTCGCCGCGGATCTGCGTGCCGTACCAGATGCTCGATTCGTCGCCGATGATCACGTCGCCGATGATCGCGGCGTTCTCCGCGACGAACACGCCACGGCCGAGCTGAGGAGTCTTACCGGCGAACCTTCGCAGCATGCTCTTCTTGTTCGCACGCCGCGAGGACTTCGTCGAGGGCCGCGTCGATGTCGTCGGAGTCTGGCGCGATCGGCGACACGAACCGCACGATGCCCTTGGCGTCGATGATCAAGAAGTGGATACGATCGCCTTCGAGCAGCTCGTTCTCGAGGATCGCGTCTTCGGGCGCGGTCGCGAGCTTGACGCTCGACGTGAACACCTTGCGCAGCGTCGACGGGTCGCGCACGGTCGGCGTCACCGCGAGCACGGTCGGGATGTCCTCGCCGTGCAGCCGCTCGCGCAGGCCGTCGCGCACACGATCGAACACGCTGCCGCAGTTGACGCACGTATCGGCGTGAAACCAGCCGAGCACGGTGACATGGCCGCGCAGGTCGTCGATTTCGTAGGTCGTGCGTGGATCGTCGGCGTCGGAGAGCGTCGCGGAGGCGAGCGAGTGGCCGACGAAGCGGCGGTGCAGCACCTCGGCGCGCGTCGAGAGCGCGACCTTCACGGTGATCGTGTCGATCCCGCGGTGGAGCTGGATGCGGACGGTGTCGCCCGGCGCGTGCGCGGTGATCTTCTGGACGAGCGTCGTGCAGCTCCCCTGCTGGTTCTGCAGCAGCGACGCGTCGTCGATCGCGAGGATCACGTCCTGCGCGCGCAGCCCGGCAACCTTCGCGGGCCCGCCGGCGACGACGTCATCGACGCGGCACCCGAACCCGACATCGCTCATCTTGATGCCGACGAACGCGGGATTGCTGGCGCGCGGCTCGGCGCCCGCCAGACCGGCGGCGAGCACGACCGCGAGCGCGAGCAGCCACCGCATGCCGCGAATCTGCACGATCGACCGCCGGGGAGCCAGCCTTTGTGCGGGGTGCGTCCATGTAGGACAACGTAGGATTTTTGACTCCATCACGCCCGCGCTCGATCATTATTGGAGTGAAGCGACGCGCCCTCGACCTCTCGCATGTCCTCGATGACAGCCGGCCGACGCCCACGGTCCGCGTCCTCGAGAAGCGCATCCATACCCGCTTCGATAAGGCATTCCTGGTCGTGATCGGCAGCGAGCTGTACGGCGACTCGTTCGCGATCGCCCGCAACATCTCCTCGGGCGGCATCCTGGTCGAGATGACCTACGCGCCGCCGCTCGGCACGGTCGTCACGGTCCACTTCCAGACCCACCGTGACGAGGACAAGGTCGACGAGATCGTGGCGCGCGCCGAGGTCAAGCATCACCACTACTTGAACTTCTTGACCGGCAACGACGCCGCCAGCACGCGCGCGATCGGCCTGCGCTTCCTCGAATTCGTCGACATGGGCGATCCGATCGACGCCGACAGAATTCACTGACGGGATCGCGCGTTCTTGCTGCAAGTTGCGCCGACGACGCCGATTCGCTAACTCATGGTCCGTGCGCTTCTCGATTCTCGCGGTGATCGCGGTGGCCGCTGTTGCCGCGGCCGATAGCAAGGCGCCGCCCGAGAAGCCGGCGCTGCCGCCCGTCGATCCGGCCGCGCAGAAGCTGCTCGACGCCGTCGAGAAGGGTTCGGACCGCAAGGCGGCCGTCGATGCCCTGATCAAGGACGGCGGCGCGTACGTCGACTCGCTTGGCAGCTACCTCGCGCGCACGCACACCGCGAGCGTCGACGATCGCCGCAAGGTCCTCGTCGCGATCAACGCGCAGGTCCCCGACAAGAACGGCCACTTCGTCACGCCCGAGCGCAAGTCGACGAAGGAAGAGAAGGCGGATGACGACCTCGACTGGATGGCGGGCCTGTTGAAGCTCGATCCGGCAACGCCGGGGATCGGCGAGGTGATCGCGGATGACGCGGCGATCCGCGCGCTGTCGGCGAGCCACGATATCCACGCCGCGCAGCTCTTGTTCGACGCGGCGTTCGGTGACGAGACGATCATCTATCGCGACGAGATGGGCCGCTATCTGCGCAAGATGGAGCCGTACTGCGAGCCGGCGTTGATCGTCGAGTCGCAAGGCAAGAACTACGATCGCAAGCGGTACGCGACCTACCAGCTCGAGCGGCTCGACCGCCAGGAGCCCGGCAAGGCGCTGTACTCGGCGATCGGCGACGAGGCGCTGACGATCGCGATCCTCGACGCGTTCAAGGCGACGCACCACCGCGAGGCCGTGCACGCGGTGTGGTCGAAGGTCAACGCGGACTCGCCGCGCGTGCGAGCGGCCGCGCGCGCCGCGTGGATGGCGTACGTCACCGGCCCTCCCCCACCGCCCGCACCGCGCAAGAAGCTGCAGCTCGCCGGCGGCAAGCTGACGAAGAAGGAGAAGCCGCTGTGGCTGACCTATCGCGAGCTCGCCGATAACGAGCTGCGCAAGACGAGCAACGAGCTGCTCCACACCGACTACCCGATCGTCGATCCGACGCTCGACGACCGCGACGCCGAGTGGACGCACGAGAAGAAGGTCGATCCGATCGATCTCGAGGGCGTCAGCAAGCAGCTGTTCGAGTACTACGACGGGGAGCGCGCGAAGAAGGACGCCGAGTCGTGGACGACCGCGAAGGCCCTCGCCGACAAGGGCGACCTCGCCGGCGCGACCGCGGCGCTCGACCGCCTGCTCGTGACGAACCCGGACCGCCCGCAGCGCGCCGACATGGCGAAGATCTACTTCGCGGCCGCCAAGAAGCTCGAAGGCGATAAGAAGTGGGCGGAGGCGTCGGCGGCGTACTCGAAGGCGAACGGCCTCGATCCCAAGGGCGACAAGGCCGGCGACGCGCTTGCCGCGTACCACTACACGCTCGGCAAGGCGCTCGAGGCGCAGGGCAAGGACGGCGGGCCCGACTTCCGCAAGGCGGTCGCGCTGCGCCCCGACTACGCGCCGGCGAAGTCCGCGGCGCACGAGGCCGAGATGCGCGGCAAGCCGGTGTGGATGCTGTACCTGGCCGGTGCGGCCGCGGCGGTCGCGCTCGCGCTGCTCGGCGTGGCGATGATGCGCCGCCGGGCGTGAAGCGGCTACGGCGGGCGTGATACGACGCGGCCGTGAGCCGCTTGATCGTGATCGAAGGCCTCGACGGCGCCGGTACCACCACGCAGGTCCGCCGCCTCGTCGAGCATCTCAACGCCCGCGGTCAACGCGCCCACGCGACGCGCGAGCCGAGCGACGGCCCCGTCGGCAAGCTGATCCGCGAGATGCTGACCGGCGGCCACGCGATCGCCGGCCAGGCCTTGTCGCAGGGAACGTTCGGCCTGCTGTTCGCGGCGGACCGCCTCGATCACCTGCAGCGCGAGGTCGAGCCGAAGCTCGCCGCCGGCACGTGGGTCGTCTCCGACCGCTGGTACCACTCGTCGCTTGCGTATCAGGGCACCGGCGCCGACCGCGACTGGATCGCGATGCTCAACGCGCGCGCGCGCAAGCCCGACATCACCGTGTTCCTCAAGGTCCGGCCCGAGGTCGCCGCCGAGCGCCGCGTCGCGGCCGGCCGCACGCAGGAGCTGTTCGAGGATCTGCAGATGCAGCGCGACGTCGATGCGGGCTACCGCGCGACGATCGACGAGCTGATCGCGCAGGGCGAGCGCATCATCACGGTCGACGGCGAGCAGTCGGAAGACGACGTGTTCGTCGAGGTCGTGCGCGCCGTTACTTAGTTGCGCCCGTCGAGCGGGCGCGGCAGCCTCGGAGCATGCGCGCCCTGCTCTGCCTCACGCTGCTAGCCGCCTGCGGACCGAAGGCCGATCCGCAGAAGCCGTCGTACGACGACGACCTCGGCGGCGCACGCGAGCCGGCCGCGGAGCCCGCCGCCGCGCCCGTGGCCCCGGAGCGGCCGCTCGCGCCGCCCGGCAAGGGTCTGCGCACGGGGACGATCGAGCGCGCGCGCCTGGTCGCCGTGCTCGACGGCGGCCCCGGCAACTTCCTGCGTCAGCTCGAGGTGACGCCGCACATGGATGGCGAGCGGTTCGTCGGCTGGCAGCTAGTGCAGCTGCTCGATCGCACGGGGCCGCTCGTCGATGTCGATGTCGTGCCCGGCGACGTGCTGCTCGCGATCAACGGCAAGCCGATCTCGCGGCCGGATCAGCTGCAGGCGGTGTGGGACTCGCTGCGCACCGCGAACGAGCTCGACGCCGACCTGTGGCGCGGCGGCGGCAAGCTGCGGCTCGCGTTCACGATCGATCCGCCAGCGAAGTGAACACCGCGAGCGCGTGACCCGGATCGTTGGCGAACACGCCGTCGACGCCGAGGCGCGCGAGCCGCTCGAGCTCCGGTGCATCGTCGACGGTCCACACGTTGATCGCGCGGCCCTGCGTGTGCCACGCCTTGACCGTCTCCTCGGTGCACAGCTTGTGCTCGGGATGGAACAGGCTCACGCCCGCCCACTGGCCGACCCAGCCCTTGCGCAGCGCGAGCGGCTGGTTCTCGTGGAACAGATACGCGAGCGCGACGTCCTCGAGGTGACGGTGGAACTGGATCAGCGAGAACGGATCGAACGAGGAGATCAAGACTTGCTCGGCGCGCCCGCTGTCCTTGATCACCTTCGCCGTGCGCGCGACGAGGTCGCCCATTCGCCCCGGGTGCGGCGCCTTGATCTCGACGTTGCACTCGAGCGTGCCGAGCACGTCGAGCACCTCCGCGAGCGTCGGCACCGGCTCACCGCTGACGCGCAGCTGCTTGCGCTCGGCCTCTGCCATGTCCTCGACGCGGCCCGGGCGGCCGACGAGCCGGCGCAGATCCTCGTCGTGAAACACGATCACGGTGCCGTCGCCGTCGAGGCGAACGTCGAGCTCGATGCCGTCGGCGCCCGCGGCCCGCGCGGCCTCGAACGCCGCCATCGTGTTCTCCGGCTTGTGCGCGCTGTCGCCGCGATGGGCCCACACGCGAGGCCGCCCCTTCGTGCGCCGCCAGCGCTCCGCACGGCCGAGCCGGCCCAGGTGGGGCAGCAGGCGCGCGAAGCCGGACTTGGACATCTACATCGATTTTACTACGACTCGATGAACGTCTTGTGCAGCGCGCGCACGAGGTTGTCGACGTGCGGGCGATCGCACCACAGCGAGATCCGCAGCGGCGACACCGAGACGGCATTGAGCGGCACACCGG
>JAFAOG010000611.1 GCA_019237945.1 Deltaproteobacteria bacterium
CGTGTGGTGGCACGAGAGCGACTACTCGAACGACTTCGTGCGCGAGCAGGAGACGACGGGCGATTTCCCGGGCGGCCTGAAGGATCTCGACACCGACAACCCCGATACCAAGGAAGCGCTGATCCGCTCGTTCGAGTACTGGATCGAGGTCGCCGACTTCGACGGCTTCCGCATCGACACCGTCAAGCACATCGATCGCCCCGAGCTCGACCGCAACACGCGCGGCTTCTGGGGCGTGTTCACGGATCGCATGCGTGAGAAGGCGAAGTCGCTCGGCAAGCAGAACTTCTTCATCTTCGGCGAGGCGTTCGACGGCAAGGACGATCTGATCGGCGCGTACACCTGGCCCGGCAAGGACGCGCAGGGCAGCTTCGGCCGCTTCGACTCGGTATTCTACTTCTCGCAGAAGTACCGCGGCATCGATAACGTGTTCGGCGCCGACGGCGCGCAGCCGACGAAGAACCTCGAGTGCCTCTACAACTCGCGCACCGGCCGCAACCCGACCGACGCGTGGTGCAACACGAACGGCTACCCGGCGGGCCCCGACTTCGGCAACACGCCGATGATGGCGTCCGCCGACGGCGGCATCGGGCTCGCGCCGCAGCAGGTGCTCGTCAACTTCCTCGACAACCACGATCTGCCGCGCTTCATGTTCGAGAAGACCGACCCGAACATCCTGCGCGTCGCGCTGATGTACCTGATGACGTGGGACGGCATCCCGTGCGTCTACTACGGCACCGAGCAGGGCTTCGCCGGCGGCGTCGATCCGAAGAACCGCGAGGACATGTTCCGCGGCAACGAGACGCTCGGCTACGAGCCGTTCTCGACGGACAACGCCCAGTACAACCTCGTCAAGCAGCTCGTGCAGATGCGCAAGGATCACGTCGCGCTCCGCCACGGCACCACCTCGCCGGTGTGGTCGACGACGGTCGCCGGACCCGCGCGCGACGCCGGCATCTTCGCGTTCGAGCGCATCGCGATGGGCGACGAGACGGCGCTGGTCGTGCTCAACGCGAGTCAGCAGTCGAGCGAGACGTGCGCTGCCGGCGGCAGCTGCCTGAAGACCTCGCTGCCTGCTGGTTCGACGCTCAAGGACGTGATGCCCGGCTCGGACGGCATGACGTTCACGGTCAAGGGCGACGGTACGGTCGACGTCACGGTGCCCGCGCGCTCGGGCCGCGTGCTCGTGAAGATGTAGTCGCGCGGGGAAGCCCCCCTCGCGCATGCCGCAGCTGAAGTAGCCACCCGCGCGTTGCGTTCGGCAGCATCGCGCCGTCTCGCGCGCGGCAACTCCGCGAGATCGCACACGGCGCGACTGGCAGAGACCTTGCGACGCGCGCGGGCATGCGTCGCCTTGCGTGCCTCCTCGTGCTCACCGCCTGCGTCGATTCGCCGGCGACTCAGACTCAGGCGCCCGCGCCGCTCGTCGGCGTCGATGGCAGCCACGACCAGGCCGATCGCAACTGCAACGTCGTGCTGCGCGATCTGCAGCCCGATCACGGTCCGCAGACGACGTACTCCGGCCGCGTCGACATCTCGCAGGTCGCCGCCACCGAGGGCCTCGTGCCGTCGCTGATGTACAAGGATCCGTCACACGGGACGTGGTCGGCGGTGACCGGGGTGCCGTCGTCGCAGCCGGGAACGCCGGGCTACGTGCGCTACGACGTCCATATCCCGACCGTCCAGAACGCGCCGTTTCAGGTCGTGCCGTACCTGCAGCTGGCGCAGGGCGGTCGGCTGTTCGATCACAACCGCAACCCCAGCGACCTCGACAACTACACCGTGCAGGGCCCGGACTACGCGATCTGGCAGAACCCGAGCGTCTGCCAGCCGCCCGACGGCCCGACGCAGGCAAACCTCGTGTTCGACGCCGACTTCACGCAGCACCGCGACGGCATCCTCGCGCCGGGCGGGACGGTCTCGATCATCTATGCGCAGTCGCGCCTCAACGGCTGCCGTCAGACGCAGAACGGCTATCAGCTGTGGGACATCACGGCGCACGTGCTGTTCCAGCCGGGCGGCCAGCTGCTCGGTGCGAGCGTGCGCGATCAGCCCGCGACGTTCACCGTGCCGATCGACGCGCGCCAGGCGATCGTGTGGTTCGAGTCGAACAACGCGACGGGCTGCCATCTGTGGGACTCGAACTTCGGCGCGAACTACACGTTCGACGCACTGACGCCGCCGCAGTGGGTCGGCAACGCCGATGTATTGATGACGCGCGACACCAGCGGCGACATCTGCGGCGGCGGCGACATCCGCAACGGCTTCTCGTTCGACACGTGGACCCGCCAGCGCGCCGCGCTCACCAACATGTGCTTCGAGGTCTACCAGCCCGGCATGACCGACCACGACGATCCGCAGCTCTGGCAGAAGCTCGACACCGAGCTGCACTGGCGCTACGCCGGTCAGACGCGGTGGACGACGACACCCGTGAGCTTCGATCGCCGCACCGGCAACAACGCGCGCTACGCGTTCGGGCTGCGCTCGATCGATCCGTTCCGCGACTACCACTGCCCCGAGGTCGCCGCGACGCCGACGCCCGACAACCAATACGTCCAGATCCCGTGGGAGTACTACATCGTCGTCAACGGCTACGAGCTGCGGCCCGAGCCGGGCGCGGCGTACGGCGGCACGTTCATCGACTACCCGTCGAATCCGTGGCGACAGGCAAACTGTCACTAGGTTGCTCGCGCGTCGCGATCGCGACGATCGGCGCCGCGAACACGAGCACGCCCATC
>JAFAOG010000613.1 GCA_019237945.1 Deltaproteobacteria bacterium
ATTCTAAACAAGGCGATGCAGGCCGCGGGCAGGCACCTCGCCGAGGTGGAAGGGCGTCTCGCACCGCTTGCTCAACTCAATCCAGACGACGCGACGTCCGTACTCGAAGCCATTAGGTCATCGCTTGACGCGTCCTTCGAGACCGCCATGCGGCAGCAGTCGCAAGCGACCGCCTCACAGTTCGCCGCCTTCAAGGCTCGACTCGCGCTCGGAAGTGAAGAAGTCGAGATCTCAGGCGCGCCGCGAACCGTGACGAAGTTGGACGGAGCGCGTCGTTTCGTGGGCCTACGAGCGCCGAGCACGATCGGCGGAGTACTAGAGCTGCGTGTCGATGTCAGTCATGACGCACCGATGGTCGTCGGAGCGCGTATCAACGGCGTCGCCAAAGCGGTCACCGCAAGGCTTCTTGACGTCGATCTTGCGGCGCGGGGAGTGCCGGTTCGCATTGTCCTGGGCAACGATTACGGCGTGATCACGCGCGACGAAGTGGGCCGCGTACGCTACTCGGGATACCTTCCCCTCGACCGCGATAGTAGGGAAGGAATGAACGAGGTGCAGCAGCTGCGGGGCGCTGAGCACATTTGCACGGTGGTGTTGTCTCGCTCACTGCGCGGTTGGGGGCTGGATACGGTGGAGACGGACGACGCCCAAGAAGAATCGCCACAAGAGGAATCGCGATGAGGGATCTAGTGCTCGTATGGGTTGCGCTCATCGCATGCGGAAAGCATGACGACTCCGCCAGGCATGCGGGATCAGGTGGTGGCGGCTCCGCGCTTCAGAACGCGCGCGCATTCAGCGGGCACGAGGACATGGTGCAAGTCCCCGGGGGCCACCTTATGCTTCCTCCCCTCGCATGTGCCCCTGGGAGCCTCGATCCAGCTCCTCAAGGAACGGCGAGTAACGCCGAAGTGCCGGCTTTCGGCATCGATCGTCGACCGGCCACCTGCGACGAGCTCAAGGCATGTGAACGGACGGGCGCTTGCTCTGCCGGTGAATTGGATGCGTTTTGCGATGGCGGCACGGCTTCGGCGCCGTTCAACGAGGCGCAGCAGTACTGCGAATGGCGACAAGCCCAGCTTCCTACGGTCGCTCAGTGGCAGCTCGCAGCGCGCGGTCCGCAACTGAAGTTGTTTCCGTGGGGATCACAGTGGAAGGACCCGGAGTGCAACGAAGGCAGCGGGAAGCGCTGCGTCTACGACACAGGTGGTTTCGAATTCGAAGCCGGCACAAATCCGTACGAGTGGACATCGGATCGTGACTGCGCAAAGAACACCAGGTTTCAGATGGCGTCGCTCCCATTGGTTGTGGTGCTGGGGGCGTTTCAGCTCGACAAGACCCGGCCTCAAGATCCGTCCGCGGGAGCGGGCGAGTTTCGCTGCGCGCGCCAAGTGATTGATCCGCCGAAGTAAATCGGTGCAAGCAACTCCGCCAGCGTGCGGCCGATATCGGTGGCATGGATGACTCAGGCGCGCTTGCCCAGTACCTCGTTGCGCAGACGACCCTCGTATGCACGCTCGTCTCGCTTCGGTGCGGCCAGCTTCCGAAGGAGGACACGGCAGCCGCAGCGCTCCATCTGCGCGTTGCGCAGCACGACATCGCACGCCTCGAGACGTTGCCGCACGTCAGCCGCGTCGTGGATGCGATAGCTCGCGTCTCGAATGGCGCGACCGACGTCGCTGCGATGTGGCTCCTCTTTGCCGCCGCCGTCGACTCAACAACGAGCGCGGGGCTCCGCGCGATGTCGGCGCAGGCGGATCCTGATAACCGAGTGCTGCGCACAGTGCTCCACGGCGGCATGAATAGTCGCTTCGATATCGCGACGTCGTCGTTGCGCAGGTTGGTGATGGTCGAGCGCGCGGACGGTGGTGGGGCGGAGTTGCACGAATCACGGTGGACCTGGGCGCTCTCGCCGCGCGTTCTTGCGTTCCTGCACGGCGATATGTCGATCGATCCGGCTCTCGCTGGCATCGCTCGCACTGCGGACGACATGAAGCCGATCGACCAGCTCGCTGCAAACGAGCAGGTCGTTGCGGCCGTGCGCGACGCCGTGCGGGGCGGCGCGGTCACCGTGTGCGTGTCGGGTGCTCCGGGACTCGGTCGGCGCACGCTGCTCGCCGCGGCGGCGCGCGAGGCCGGCATCGATGTGATCGAAGTTGATGCGAAGCGGCTCGCGAAGGAGCCGGCGCTGCTGCGCAAGCAGCTGAAGATGATCGCGCGCGAGTGCAAGCTGCTGGCGCGCGTGCCCCTGATTGCGAACGTCGATGCGTGCGCCGACAGCGAGGCGATCAGCGAGCTCGTCAGCGAGGTCGACGGCGTCGTGCTGGTGACCTGCGGCGTGCAGCGGCCGGCGATGCGATGGGGGCGACCGGTGATCGCGGTCGAGATGACGGCGCCGACGAGCGCGCAGCGCGTGACGCTGTGGCAGGCGGCGCTCGGGCAGGGGAGCGTCGATGATGCGGAGTTTCTGGCGACGCAGTATCCGCTCGCGCCCGCCGTGATTCACGCGGCGGCGCAGGCGGCGCTCGCGCGGAGCAAGGGCCGCAAGCTCGTGCCAGAGGACATCTATGCCGGAATCAAGACAGTGCTCGATGATCGGCTTGGCGACTATGCGCGGCGCGTCAGCGTCACGCAGAGCTGGGACGACATCGTGCTGCCCGAGGATCAGCTCGCGCAGGTCGCGGGGATGATCGCGCGCGTGCGGCAGCGGCGGCGCGTGTACGAGCAGTGGGGCTTCGCCGCGAAGGTCGGCAAGGGGCTCGGGACGACCGCGCTGTTCAGCGGGCCGCCCGGCACCGGCAAGACGATGGTGGCCGGGCTCATCGCGAAGGATCTGGGGCTGGAGCTGTATCAGGTCGATATGGCGAAGCTGGTGTCGAAGTACATCGGCGAGACGGAGAAGCAGCTGGCGGCGATGTTCGATGCGGCGGAGGCGGGGCACGCGATCCTGCTGTTTGACGAGGCGGACTCGCTGTTCGGCAAGCGCACCGAGGTGAAGAGCAGCAACGATCGGTATGCGAACCTCGAGACGAACTACTTGCTGCAGCGGCTCGAGAGCTTCACGGGCATCTGTCTGCTGACCAGCAACCACGAGGCGAACATCGATCCGGCGTTTCAGCGCCGGCTCAGCCTTCACGTTCGGTTCGAGCTGCCGGATGAGGTCGAGCGGGCGAAGTTGTGGCACGCGATGCTGCCGGCGGCGGCGCCGGTGGCGGGCGATGTCGACTTCGCGCGCCTCGCGCGGCGGTTCGCGATGAGCGGCGGGTACATTCGCAATGCGGCACTGCGGGCGGCATTCGCGGCGGCCGATGAGGAGAGCGCGATCACGCACGCGCATCTCGAGGAGGCGGCGCGGCTGGAGTACGAGGCGATGGGCAAGGTCGCCGTCGCCGCGTGAACGTCGCCGCCGCACGACGGCGCGGGTCCGGCTCGCGGGGGCGGTTTCGAAATCCGTACGAACCTGGGTTCGAACCGGGATTCGAACGAATTCACGGGCGGGGCATGTGCATCGCGCCGCTCCCGATGGGGCGGATGCCTACGCGGCGCGGAGGCGGGCCAACTGGCTGAAAGCTATGGTCCGACCGGGGGTGTGCGGCGTCGACGGCGGCGCCGCAGTGGGCTCCGAATTCGGCTCCGACGCGGCGCGCGATCGAACGATCTCCGTGCGGGTTGGCAGGGCCGGGCCGGCGTGAGAAACACGCGAGCCATGAAGACGGCGCTCCTGTTTCCCGGTCAGGGCTCGCAGCGCGTGGGTATGGGGCGGGATCTGGCGCTGAAGTTTCCGACCGCGAAGCGGACGTACGAAGAAGCGGACGATGCGCTCGGGTTCGCGATCAGCGCGATTTGCTGGGACGGGCCCGAGGATACGTTGACGCTGACGCAGAACACGCAGCCGGCGATCCTGACGACCAGCATTGCGGTGTTTCGCGTGCTCAAGGAGCGCGGGCTCGCGTTCGATGTCGTGGCGGGGCACTCGCTCGGCGAGTGGAGCGCGCTTGTCGCGGCCGGTGCGCTCAGCCTGCGCGATGCCGTGAAGCTCACGCACCTGCGCGGTCAGTTCATGCAGGAGGCGGTGCCGGTGGGCATCGGGGCGATGGCGGCGATCATGGGCGTGCCGCTCGACAAGCTGCGGGAGGTCTGTGCGAAGGCGAGCGGCGAGAGCGAGCCCGTCGAGCCGGCGAACCTGAATGGCGGTGGGCAGATCGTGATCAGCGGGCATACGAGCGCGGTCGATCGCGCAATTCCGCTGGCGAAGGAAGCGGGGGCGAAGATCGCGAAGAAGCTCGCGGTGAGCGCGCCGTTCCATTGTGTGCTGATGCAGCCGGCGAAGCAGCGGCTCGAAGTCGCGATGGCGGATACGGTGGTGCAGACGCCGAGCGTGCCCGTTGTCGCGAACGTGACGGCAGCGCCGACGACGGATGCGGCGGAGATCAAGGACCTGCTCGTGAAGCAGGTGACGGCGCCCGTGCGGTGGGAAGAGTCGATCCAGGCAATCGCGAAGAGCGGCATCACGCGCGCGTACGAGCTTGGCAGCGGCGCGGTGCTCAAGGGGCTCGTGAAGCGGATCGCGGAGACGATCGATGTGACGACGATCGGCGAGCCGCACGAAGTGGAGGCGTTCAAGTGATCGTCGACCAGGCGCTCAAGGGAAAGACGGCGCTCGTGACCGGCGGGTCGCGCGGCATCGGGCGGGCGATCTGTGTGGCGCTCGCGCGGCGCGGCGCGAAGGTGGTCGTGAATTATGCGAGCCGCGAGGATGCGGCGCGCGAGACGGCGAAGGCGTGCGAGGACGCGGGCGGGCAAGCCGTGACGAGCGGCTTCGACGTCGCGAACAGCGAGCAGGTCACCGCGGCGATCAAGGCGCTCGGATCGCTCGACATTCTGGTCAACAACGCGGGCGTGGCCGTCAACGGCCTGCTGATGCGGTTTTCCGACGAGCAGTGGGCGAAGAGCCTCAACACGAACCTCGCGGGCGCGTTTTACTGCGTGCGGGCGGCGTCGATGATGCTGCTCAAGGCGAAGGACGCGGGGCGCATCATCAACATCACGAGCGTCGTCGGTGAGATGGGCAACGGCGGGCAGGCGGCGTACGCCGCGAGCAAGGCCGGCCTGATCGGCCTGACGATGTCGACGGCGCGCGAGCTCGCCAGCCGTGGGGTCACGTGCAATGCGGTTGCACCTGGCTTCATCGACACGGACATGACGGCCGAGCACCTGCCCGAGGCGGCGCGTGCGAAGCTCATGGAGCAGATTCCCCTCGGGCGCATCGGGTCCGCCGATGACGTCGCGGATACGGTCAGCTTTCTGGCCGGACCGGAGGCTCGGTACATCACCGGTCAGGTGATCCGGGTCAACGGTGGGATGTTGATGTAGGCCCGGAATTCGTCTAAAGAGAGGCACCCATGTCGCCCGATGAGATCGAGAGCAAGGTCAAGGAAATCATCTGCAATCAGCTCGAGGTGTCGCCCGAGCAGCTGCGTCCCGAGGCGTCGTTCATTGACGACCTGAAGGCCGACTCGCTCGCGGTCGTCGAGCTGGTGCTCGCGTTCGAGCAGGAGTTCAAGATCACGATTCCTGAGGAAGACACCGAGCAGATCAAGACCGTCAAGGACGCGACGAACTACATCAAGACTCACGCGAAGTGACACCCGCG
This sequence comes from Deltaproteobacteria bacterium, assembly GCA_019237945.1. Lineage (GTDB taxonomy): Bacteria > Myxococcota_A > Polyangia > Haliangiales > Haliangiaceae > JABFXX01. The sequence goes on from JAFAOG010000613.1 coordinate 5,651, forward strand.
CTGTAGCGCGGTAAGGAGTGCCCCATGCGTCGCGTCGTAGTCACCGGCATTGGTCTCGTCACGCCGATCGGTAACGATCTGGAGACCACGTGGTCGTCGTTGCTCGCCGGCAAGAGCGGCGCGGGGCCCATCACGCAGTTCGACACGTCGCTGTTTGCGACGAAGTTCGGCTGCGAGGTGAAGGCGTGGGATGGGAGCAAGTGGTTCGACAAGCGCGAGCTGAAGCACCTCGATCGCTTCCTCGAGTTCGGGGTCGCGGCCGGGATGATGGCGCTCGAGGACGCGGGCCTCGGTGCGAAAGTCCCGCAGGGCCAGGAAGAGCGCTGGGGCAGCTATATCGGGGCGGGTCTCGGTGGCGTGCGGACGATCGAGGACACGTACGCGGCGTCGAAGGAGAAGGGCCCGCGCCACGGGTTCTCGCCGTACTTCGTCACCGACATCATCATCAACGAGCTGCCGGGCATGGTGTCGATCCGCACCGGTGCCGCGGGCCCGAACATCTCGCACGTCAGCGCGTGCGCGACCGGTGCGCACTCGATCGGCGAGGCGTTCCGCACGATTCGCCACGGCTATGCGGACGGCATGATCTGCGGCGGGGCCGAGGCGACGATCTCGATCCTCGGCGTCGGCGGGTTCAACGCGATGCGCGCGATGTCGACGCGCAACGACGCGCCGGAGAAGGCGAGCCGCCCGTTTGACAAGGACCGCGACGGCTTCGTCATCGGCGAGGGCGCGGGCATCCTCGTGCTCGAGGATCTCGAGAGTGCGAAGAAGCGTGGCGCGCGGATCTACTGCGAGCTCACCGGCTACGGCGCGAACAGCGATGCGCACCATGTCGCGGCGCCGGCGCCGGAGCACAAGGGCGCGCAGGCGTGCTTCAAGATCGCGCTGCGCGACGCGAAGCTCGATCCGGGTGCGATCCAGTACATCAACGCGCACGGCACGTCGACCGAGCTCAACGACAAGAACGAGACGATCGCGGTGAAGAAGGTGTTTGGCGATCACGCGAAGAAGCTCGCGATGTCGTCGACCAAGTCGATGACCGGCCACACGCTCGGCGCGGCCGGCGGCATCGAGGCGGGCATCTCGGCGCTCGCGATCGCGCGCGGCGTGCTGCCGCCGACGACGAACTACGAGACGCCGGACCCCGACTGCGACCTCGACTACATCCCGAACACCGCGCGCGAGCAGCGCGTCGATCACGTGATGAGCAACAGCTTCGGGTTCGGCGGCACGAACGCGGCCCTGATCTTCAGCCGGTACAAAGGCGACTGAATGCGTTGCCCGTTCTGCGCCACCGATGAAGACAAGGTCATCGAGACCCGCGTCTCCAAGGATGGTTCGGAGATCCGGCGCCGCCGCGAGTGCGAGGGCTGCAAGCGTCGTTTCACGACGTACGAGCGCATCGAGGAGTCGATGCCGCAGGTCGTGAAGGCCGATGGTCGACGCGAGCCGTTCGACCGCAACAAGATCGTGCACGGCATCGCGGCGAGCGTCGTGAAGCGCCGGGTGTCGCGCGATCAGGTGCAGCAGCTGGCCCTCGAGGTCGAGCGCGAGGTCGGCGAGGCTGGCGTGTCGGAAATCTCGTCGCGGGAGATCGGCGAGCGCGTGCTGCCCAAGCTCCGTGAGCTCGACCAGATCGCGTACGTGCGGTTCGCGTCGATCTATCGCGACTTCCGCGATGTCGACAGCTTCACGAAGGAAGTCGACGCGCTCAAGGGCGAGGACACCGGTCGCCACGAGACGCCCGCGCACGAAGAGCGCACCGACGAGCATCTCGCGGTCGCCGCCGATGGCGAGTGACGCCGACTTCATGCGGCGGGCCATCGAGCTCGCCGAGAAGCACCGCGGCCGGACCTCGCCGAACCCGATCGTCGGGTGCGTGATCGTCGACAAGAGCGGCGCCCTGATCGCGGAGGGCGCGCACAAGGGCCCCGGCGAGCCGCACGCCGAGATCGTCGCGCTGCAGCGGCTCGGCGGCAGAGCGCCCGGCGCGACGATGTACACGACGCTCGAGCCCTGCATGCACCACGGCCGCACGCCGCCGTGTGCTCCGGCGGTGATCGCGGCGGGCATCGCGCGCTGCGTGGTCGGCAGCGAGGATCCGATTCCGGGACACGCGGGCGGGATGAAGGCGCTGCGGCGGGCGAAGGTGAAGGTCGCGCGCGCGCTGATCGACGAATGCGATGCGAGCAACCGCGGCTGGCTGATGTGGGCGCGCCACCGGCGGCCGGCGTTCACGCTCAAGGCGGCGATCACGCTCGACGGCAAGATCGCGACCGTCGCGGGTCAGTCGCAATGGATCACCGGCAAGCCGGCGCGCGAGGACGTGCATCGGCTGCGCAGCGAGCACGATGCGATCATGGTCGGCGTCGGCACGGTGCTCGCCGATGATCCGCGGCTGACCGCGCGCCGGCCCGGCGCCCGCAACCCCGTTCGCATCATCATCGACAGCACGCTGCGCACGCCGTCGCGCGCGAAGGCGCTGGCGAAGGGCACGCGCCGGATCATCGCGACGACGGATGCTGCACCCCCGCAGCGCGAGCGCACGCTGGCCCGCACCGGCGCCGAGATCTGGCGGTTCCCGGTCCGCACCGGCGGCGTGCCGCTCGATCACCTGGCGCGCGCGCTCGCCGAGCAGGGCATCACGAGCGTGTTCGTCGAGGGCGGCGGCCAGATCCACGCGTCGATGTTGCGGTTCGCGCTCGCCGACGAGCTCGTGCTGTACGTGGCGCCGATGATGGTCGGTGGACCATCGCCGAGCTGGGTCGGCGGGGAGGGCGTGCGCGCGCTCGACGATGCGCACAGATTCCGCTTCATCGAGACCGTCCAGATCGGCTCAGATCTGCGAATTCGTGCGGTTCGCGGCGAGTAAACCGGGCTTTCCCGACCCGCTCGGATAGTGGTAGACCGCCGGTAGATGTTCACGGGTCTGGTCGAAGACGTTGGCACCGTTGCGCGCGCCGACCGCCGCAGCGACGCGCTCGTCCTCGCGATCCGGCCCGCGCGCATCCCGGTCGGCGAGCTCGCGATCGGCGAGAGCGTGTGCCACGACGGCGCCTGCCTGACGGTCACCGACGTCGCGCGCGACACGTTCAGCGTGCTCGCGGGCAAGGAGACGCTCGATCGCACGACGCTCGGCGCGCTGCGCATCGGCAAGAAGGTCAACCTCGAGCGCTCGCTGCGCGTCGGCGACCGCCTCGGCGGCCACTGGGTCACCGGCCACATCGATGGCACCGGCGAGCTCGCGGCGCGGCGCGACGGCGGCGCGAACCTCGTGCTGACCGTGAAGACGCCGGCGCACCTGCTGCGCCACATCGTCGAGAAGGGCTCGATCGCGATCGCGGGCGTGTCGCTGACCGTCAATGCGGTCGACGCCGAGACGTTCTCCGTCGCGATCATCCCGCACACGCGCGAGATGACGACGCTCGGCGAGCTCGCCGTCGGCGATCGCATCAACCTCGAGACCGATATCCTCGCCAAGCACCTCGAAAAGCTGGTGGCAAAATGAGCAGCGTCGAACGCGTCCTCAAAGCCCTCGAAGAGATCCGGTCGGGCAAGATGGTGATCCTCGTCGACGACGAGGACCGCGAGAACGAGGGCGACCTCGTGTTCGCCGCCGAGCTGGTCACGCCCGAGCACATCAACTTCATGGCGACCCACGCGCGCGGCCTGATCTGCCTCGCGATGGACGACCAGATGATCGACAAGCTCGAGCTGCCGATGATGGTGCGCGACAACCAGGCATCGCTTGGCACCGCGTTCACCGTGTCGATCGAGGCTCGCCACGGCGTGTCGACCGGCATCTCCGCGAAGGACCGCGCGACGACGATCCGCGCCGCGATCGCCGACGACGCCGGCCCCGCGAAGATCGTCTCGCCCGGCCACATCTTCCCGCTGCGCGCGCGCAAGGGCGGCGTGCTCGTGCGCACCGGCCAGACCGAAGGCTCGGTCGACCTCGCTCGGCTCGCGGGCCTCAAGCCGGCCGGCGTGATCTGCGAGATCATGCGCGAGGACGGCGAGAGGGCGCGGCTGCCCGAGCTCGAGCAGTTCGCGCAGAAGCACGGCCTGTTGATCCTCAGCGTCGCCGACATCATCGCGTACCGCCTGCAGCGCGAGCGCATCGTGCACTGCCAGGGCAGCGGGGCGATGCGTCCCGGCGCGCTCGGCCCCGGCGAGCCGTTCGCGGCGCACTACTACGCGAGCGACGTCGACGAGACCGAGTACCTCGCGCTCGTGCGCGGCGATGTCCATGCGGCGTGCGCGAACGGCGAGGCCGTGCTCGTGCGCGTCGCGGCGATGGATCCTCTCGCGGATCCGTTCGACCTGCGGCCCGACCTCGTGCGCGCGCTCGAGGCGATCGACGACGCGGGCTGCGGCATCTTCCTCTACGTCTGCAAGCGCCCGCGCATCGGCAGCTCGTTCGAGCGGCTGATCCTGCAGAAGGACGTCACGCGCCCGAGCTTCGCGAGCCTGCAGCAGAGCAGCGAGGCGCTGCGCGACTTCGGCCTCGGCGCCCAGGTCCTCGCCGACCTCGGCTGCAAGAAGATCCGGCTGATGATGTGGAGCGACCGCAAGATTCCGGGCCTCGAGGGCTTTGGCATCGACGTCGTCGAGCGCCTGCCGATTCCGCCTCGCCGCCCCGGCAAGGGCGCGCGGACCGGCTCGACCTGAGTTATATCTGGCCCCGCATGCCGACCACCATCGAAGGCACACTCTCCGCCCAGGGCCTGCGGTTCGCGATCGTCGCGAGCCGGTTCAACGGCCTCATCGTCGAGCCGCTCGTCCAGGGCGCGATCGATGCGATCGTGCGGTCGGGCGGTGACGCCGACGCGATCACGATCGTGCGCTGCCCCGGGGCGTGGGAGCTGCCGCAGGTCGTGCGTCGCGTGATCGAGCGCGGCGGCATCGATGCGGTGATCGCGCTCGGCGCGGTGATCCGCGGCGCGACTCCGCACTTCGATTACGTCGCCGGTGAGGCGGCGCGCGGCATCGCGGGAGCGGCGCATGCGGCCGCGATCCCGGTGAGCTTCGGCGTGCTGACGACCGATACGATCGAGCAGGCGCTCGAGCGCGCCGGCACCAAGGCGGGCAACAAGGGCTTCGATGCGGCGCTCGCCGCGATCGAGCTCGCGACGTTGTTCCGCGCGCTGGCGGGCGGCGCGAAGCCTGCTACCAAGAAGTCGCGATGAGCCAAGGTACGCGTCGTTCGGGCCGCTCCTACGCGCTGCAGCTGCTGTATGCGCGCGACGGAGATGCGTCCAACGACCTCGCCGGCGCGGCCGTGAACTGGGCCGATCAGTTCGAGCTCGAGATCGACGGCCAGGCGCAGACGTTCGCGAAGGAGCTGGTCGCGGCGGCGGTCGAGCGTGCGAAGGAGATCGACGATCTGATCGTCTCGGCGTCGAAGAACTGGCGCATCGATCGGATGTCGCGCGTCGATCGCAACATCCTGCGCCTCGGCGCGTGCGAGCTGCTCGCGTTTCGCGATGTCCCGGTGAAGGTCGCGATCAACGAGGCCGTCGAGCTGGCGAAGCGGTTTGGAACGTCGGAGTCGAGCGCGTTCGTCAACGGTGTGCTCGACCGCATCGCCGGCGCGGTCGGCCGGACGGCCGAGGACTGATGACGCTCTCCGTCCTGCCGCTCGACCTCGCGCGCTGGGACGAAACGGCGCGCGACACGCTCGTGCTGCCGGTGTTCAAGGACGATCGCCCGCTGCGCGGCGCGGCCGGCCTCGCCGACTGGCGGCTGTGCGGTCGGCTCTCGCGCCTGCTCAAGTCGAACAAGGCGAGCGCCGACGAGGGCGAGACGATGATGCTGCCGCCGGGGCGCCGCCTGCGGTTCTCGCGCGTGATGTGGTTCGGGCTCGGCGACGCGAAGGGCTACAGCGACGATCGCTTTCGCCGCGACCTCACGTGGATCCTGTGGGTGGCCAAGGAGGCCGGCGCGACCGACCTCGCGCTCCAGGCCCCGGGCCGCGCCTCCGGTCTGATCGGTGCGCGTCATGCCGTCGAGATGATCCTCGAAGACGCCTCGCTCACCGAGCAGCCGCTGACGCTGATCGAAGATCCGGCCGGCCAGAAGGACGTCTCGGATCTGCTGCGCGCGCAGCGCTGAGCTAGAACAGCCAGTGCCACGCGTGCTCGAGCGCGATCAGCACGGTCGCGCCGAACACGACGAGCAACGTCATGTCGACGAGCGTGCCGAGATGCCCGAGCAGAACCCAGATGCCGTCGCGCTCGAGCAGACCGACCGCGTAGACGAACAGCGGGATCAGGAAGATCAGGTTCGAGCCGGGAATCGGCAGCGGCAGCGCGAGCCCCAGGCCGAGCAGCACGATGCCGAGGCCGACGAGGCGTGGCATCAGCAGCCGCTCCCAGCGCCGGCGCGTCGACTTCGCGAGGAACTGCGTGCGCCGCTGCAGGATGCCGAGCACGCGATCGAGCATCGTCATCGACAGCTCGCGACGCCGCGCGCGCTGCGGCAACCACGGACGCGCCATGCCGATCGCGAGCTGCCCGCCGACCAGTGCGATCGCGAGGCCAAACGGCGTCGACAGTCCGAAGAACGGGATCGCGATCAGCGTCAGCACGCCGACGAGGAACCCGAAGCCCGCCTCGGCCGAGCGATCGACGAGCTCGCCGACCGTGATCGCGGCGGCGCGCGGCGGCGGCGTGTGCTCGCCGTCGTGGGCGCCGAGCTCGCGGAGCAGCTCGTCGAGGCGCAGGCGTCGCGGCGGTTCGGCGGCGATCGTGTCGCGGGCGCGCTCGACGTCCACGGCGACAAACTAGCAGGTAGAATCGCGGTGTGGCGGTGACGGCGAAGAAAGTCCTCAACGCGGCCGGCACGGTCCTGGTCGTCGCGGGCCTGCTGCTGATCGCCTATCTGAAGTGGTGGAACATGTTCGGGCAGAAGGGGCTCGGCGGCGCGTGCAACTCGCGCGCGGGCTGCCGCACGTACTGGTGCCTCAAGCACGACTTCGCCGGCTCCGCGGAGCGGGTGAGCAGCGGCTACTGCACCGACAAGTGCAGCGCGGATGGCGACTGCGATCCGGGCATGCGGTGCGTCGTCCCGACCGCCGCCGCGCTCGATGATCTCCCGAGTCTCGGCAGGCCGTCCCGGCTCTGCGAACGTCTCGAAAAGTAACGACACCTACACCGCCGCACCCCTCAAGAAGATCCAGGGGTTGGGCGAGGGGAGGTCGGTCCGCCGTTTGACGTAAGATGGCTTGGCTGCATGGCGATCGAGCGCGAGAAACGGCTGGTCAGCTCGGGGGAAGAGGGCATCGACCTCGACCTCGAACGGCAGCTGGCCGAGCGCGCGAAGCGCCTGCGCAAGCTCCGCGACGCCGAGAAGACGCCGGGCAAGCGCACGCTCGTCGAGCTGACGATGCCGCCGCCACCGCCGGCGTCGTTCGCGATGTACCAGACGTTCGCGATGAACGATCTCGTGACCGCGATGGGCGCGGTGACGCGTGGCGAGCGTTCGGGTCGCATCGATCCGGCCGTCAACATCGCGCCGCAGCTGTCGAGCATCGCCGATCGCCGCGCGGTCTCGCTGATGCGCCGCGCGCAGGACCACGGGGAGATCGATGCGAGCGATCCGGCGGTCGACGAGTCGATCGCGCGCGCCGGCAGTGGTCAGCCGCTGCCCGCCGAGCTGCGCCGGCAGATGGAAGCCGAGTTCGGCGTGTCGTTCGAGCGCGTGCGCATCCACACCGACGGCGTCGCGGCGCGTGCGGCTGCGGCGGTGCATGCCGAGGCATTCACGGTCGGCGAGGACATCTTCTTTGCCGAGGGCGCGTTCGATCCGCACTCGCGCAGCGGCCAGCACCTGATCGCGCACGAGCTGACGCACGTCGTCCAGGCCGGCGAGGGCCGCATCGCGGGCACGCGCCAGGTCAGCATGCCGGGCGACTCGCTCGAGCACGAAGCCGAGACGCGCGCCGCCCGTGCGGTGTCCGCGCCGCGTGGAGAGGCGGCGCCGCGGGCCGAGGGGGCCCCGCGTGCCGAAGGCGCGCCGGTCGCGAAGGCGGCACCGGCTGCGGCTCCTGCGGCAAGTGGCGGCGCGGTGATGCGCAAGCCGGCCGCGAACGCGCCCGACGGTCCGCCACCCGGCATGAAGCTGCCGATCCAGATCGACGCGAAGGCGCCCGGCCTGCACGCGCCGAAAGGCATTCCGAAGGATCCGCACGGCAAGCTCGCCGCGGGCAAGGCGCAGCTCCATCAGGTCTCCCGGAACGCGCGCTCGCAGATCAAGAAGAAGTCCGGCGGCGTGCAGAAGCACTCGCCGGAGCTCGCGGGCGCCGCCGCCGAGAACAAGAAGGTTCACGACAAGCACATGGCGTCGCTCGCGCACCACGCGCACGCCACGCCGCACCACGGGGCCAAGCACGATCATCACGCGCACGTCCCCGACGGCAAGGCCTATCACACCGACAACGGCGCGAACGTCGGCGGCATCCAGTTCAAGGAGGTCAGCGACTGGCACAAGCTGATGCCGAAGCCGCTGCCCGATCAGGACGCACGCGAGAGCAAGCGAATCCTCGCGATCGTCAAGCACAAGGTCCAGCGCGACCGTCGTGCTGCGGCGCGCGAGCTGTCGAGCCTGCGCGGTGCGCAGCTCCAGGCCGCCGCCGGCATCCGCGCGATGAAGTCGGGCCTCACCGGCCAGATCAGCGGCGCGCAGCAGAAGGCGCTCGCGCAGCTCAACGCCGTCGAGGCCGGCCGCGTCGCGGCGGTGCAGTCGCACATCGCGGGTCTCAAGGCGCAGGTCAAAGGCACCGCGTCCTCCGCGGTCTCCGCCGTCAATGCGGCGCACCAGCAGACGATCGAGCAGATGCAGCAGGCCTTCACGCAGGCCAAGCAGCAGCTGACGCAGGATCACGAGCAGGCGGTCCAGAAGCTCGGCGACGAGACGCGCGACGCGACGACCCAGATCACGAACCAGTTCACGACCGCGGAGAACGCGGTGCGCGAGTACGGCGCGAAGAAGGGCGAGGAGGCCGAAGCGCTGGGCAATCAGCCGCAGGGCTACTCGGGCGATCAGGAGAAGGCCGCCGAGAAGGCCGCGAAGGAAGTCGCCGAGAAGTACGCGACGGCGATGCCGCAGAACGCGAACCAGGCTGCCGACCAGGTCGCGAAGAACCTGCCCGATGCGTGCGAGGCCGTCACGCACGCGTCCGAGAACGTCAAGAACAACATGCAGACTGCGTTCGACCAGGCGACGCAGGCTCTCGATCAGCAGCACGAGAGCATGGTCGCCGCGGCGAACCAGGCCCACGAGGCCGCGGTCCAGCAGATCAACCAGGCCGCCGACGCCGCGGTCGCGAGCCTCGGTGCGCTCGAGACGCAGACGGTGAGCGGCCTGCACTCGCACGCGGCGAGTGCGCGCTCGTCGATCCAGCAAGCGGGCGCGACGGCGATCGCGGGCGTGTCGAAGGGCTGCGACGAGGCCGCCTCCGGCCTCAACGGCGGCGCGCAGGCCGTCATCGACGCGGCCAAGAAGATGGAAGCGCCGGACCCGCACGGGCTCGGCAAGGAAGTCACCAAGGCGAAGCAGCAGCTCGCGCAAGGTGCGAAGGCGGCCGCCGATGGGCTGCGCAAGAGTGCGTCGTCGGCGGCGTCGGGCATCACGCAGCAGATGTCGGCGGCGTGCGTCTCGCTCAATCAGGCGGCGCAGGCCGCGAACGGTGCGGCCACGCAGCAGGCGCAGGGTGCCGAGAAGGGCATCACGCAGACTGCCGATCAGGCGAAGCAGGCGCAGCACAAGCTCGGCGAGGATTTCACCAAGACCGCGACGAAGATCACGACGTCGACGCAGGACCAGTTCACGAAGATGAACACCGACGCGACGGCGACGTTCGCCAAGATGTCGGCGGACTGTCAGACGAAGCTCGACGACTTCCAGACCAAGGTCAAAGGCAAGCTCGACGAGGCCGTTCCGGCGAAGGAGGCCGCGGACATCAAGGCGCAGGCCGCCAAGGCCGCCGCTTCGGTGCCCAAGCACTGGTGGCAGAAGGCGCTCGCGTTCGTCGTCAAGGTCGTCATCGCGGTCGCGATCGGCGTCGCGGTCGGCATCCTCATCGTCGGCACCGGTGGAATCGGCGGCGTCCTGCTCGCGGTCGCGGTCGGCGCGGCCGGCGGCGCACTCGGATATGTCGCGGGCGGAGTCGCGTCCAACCTGATCATGGGCAAGGGCGCGTTCGACGGCCTGACGTGGCAGGGCCTCGCGATCGCGGCGATCGCGGGCGGCATCACGGCGGGCGCGACGTCGGGCCTCGGCTCGCTCGCCGGCGAAGCGACCAGCGGCGTGCTCGGCGCGTTCGCGGAAGGCGCGAGCGGCTTCTCGAACTTCGCGATCAAGACGGTTGCCGACTTCGGCATCGGCATGGTCTCGGACGCGATCGCGCAGAAGATCGTGACGGGCGAGTACCACGTCACGCTCGAAGACGTCCTGCTCACCGCGGCGACCGCGGGCATCGGCAACTCGAGCAAGCTCGTCGGCGGCGGTGGCCACGCGGGCGAAGGCGAGAGCGGCGGCGGCCACGGCGGAGGCGGCGAGGACATCCACATCGGCGGCGACGAGGGCGGCAGCGGCGGTGGCGGTGGCGATCACAGCGGCGGCAGCACCGAGGCGAAGGCCGGCGCGCAGGACACGACGCATGCGGCGGCGAACGACAACGCGGGCGGCGCGAAGGACACGTCGGGCGGCGCGAAGGGCGGCGGCGAGCAGAAGGCCGGCGGCGCGGGCGCTGACGAGGCGAAGGCCGGCGGCGGCAAGGACACGTCGGGCGCCGGCAAGGACACGTCGGGCGGCAGCAAGGACACGTCGGGCGGCGACAAGGGCGGCGCGAAGGATACGTCGGGCGAGCAGAAGGCCGGCGGCGCGAAGGACACGGGCGGCGAGCAGAAGGGCGGCGGCGCGGGCACCGACGAGGCGAAGGCGGGCGGCACGAAGGACACGTCGGGCGGCGGTAAGGACACCGCGGGCAGCGACAAGGGCGGCGCGAAGGACACGTCGGGCGAGCAGAAGGCGGGCGGTACGAAGGACACCGCGGGCGCCGACGAAGGCAAGGCTGGCGGCAGCAAGGACACGGCGGGCGGCGACAAGGGCGGCGCGAAGGACACGTCGGGCGAGCAGAAGGCCGGCGGCAAGGACACCTCCGGCGAGCAGGGCGGTACGAAGGACACGGCGGGCGCCGACGAAGGCAAGGCCGGCGGCGAGCACGGCAAGGGCGAGGGCGGCGAAGGCAGCAAGAGCACCGGCAAGAAGCTGTGGGACAGCACGAAGGAGCAGCTCGCCGGCGAGAAGGCGAAGGAGAAGCTCCACGACACGCTGCACCCGAAGAACAACCAGGGGCGCGCCGAGAACGCGTCGAAGCCGTTCGAGAAGGGCTCCGACACGCTCAAGGACAACCTGCGCGACGCCGCGAAGGAAAAGCGCGACGAGAAGAAGGAAGAAGAGAAGTCCGCGGCCGAGATCAAGGAGCACGCGAACCCGGAGATGCCGGAGCTCGAGCTCGACGAGAAGGAGCTCGACGCGGACGGCTACAAGCAGGCGTCGCCGCAGACGTACGCGAAGGCCGTCGATGCGATCTCCGGCGGCCGCGCGCCGAACGAGAAGGATCTGCGCGACACCGAGGCGAACGTCCACGGCCGCGCCGAGCTGCAGAAGATCCAGAACGATCCGAACATCGCGCCCGAGCAGAAGCAGCAGATGCAGCGCGACCTCGCCGGCCGCCTCAACAACAACAGCGGCGTGCCGAGCGGCAACCTCCACCGCGAGATCAAGTCGGTCAAGAAAACGGAGCAGGCCGAGACCGCCGGTGGCGCGACCGCGAACGCGCCTGCGAGCGCGTCCGGATCGTCGAGCACGCCGGCCCCGTCCGCGCCCGCGCCGGCGGCCGCTGCGCACGCGCCGACGAACACGCCGGCGGCGCCGACGAACGCATCCGCCGCACCGACCCCGGCCGCCCATGCGCCGACGAACGCGCCCGCCGCGCCGACGAACGCGCCGGCCGCGCCGACCAACGCACCCGCCGCCGCCTCCACGCCTGCGCCCGTCGCTGCTGCGCCCGCCGCCGCGGCCCCCGCCGGCGCGAAGCACGATCCGAGCGGCGGCTACGAGCACGTCTACACGATCGGCAGCGGCCACGAGACGCAGAAGGCGGCCGTGTTCGCGTCGCCCGGCCTCACCGCGCAGCCGAACATCTTCATCTTCCTGCACGGCCACGATGCGCAGCTGACGATCGACGACGACAAGGATCACAAGGGCAAGCAAGGCAACCTGTCGGGCATCGACGTCGCGGCGGAGACGTACAAGTCGGCGCAGAACACGGTCGTCGTCGTGCCGCAGGGCGTGATCGGCGGGCGCAATGGCGACGGCAAGCACGAAGGCGGTTACATGGCCGCGCTGCACGCCGGCCTGCCCAGCTTCGTCACCTCGGTCCTGTCGCAGCTGGGGCCCGACGTCGGCATCGCGAAGATGCTGCCGGGACACATCTCGATCGCGGGCCACAGCGCGGGCGGTTACATCGGCGTTCACCAGGCGCTCGGCGGCGCCGGCGACATGGCGGACAAGATCACCGACGTGACGCTGATGGACACCGACTACGCGTCGGTCCACTTCGAGGACGCGGCGAAGTGGCTGCTCGCGAAGCCGAAGGACGGCGCGCCGTCGGTCACGAAGACGCTGCGCATCACGCAGAGCAAGCCGCAGTTCGATGCGGCCGCCGTGCGTACGAAGGCTGGCAAGGGCGCCGGTGCAGCGCAGATCTTCGACGAGAAGACGTTCGGCGCGCGCGCGAAGAAGGCCGGCTTCGACCTCGTCCACGTCGACGGCGGTCACGAGGACCACGGCAAGCACAACCGCACGCGTGACCACTTCCAGCTGATGCACGACGGCAAGATCGCCGCCGACATCCTGATCCTCGAATCGGATCGCGGCGGTGGTGGTCACCACCAGGTACGCGACGACGTGCTCGACGACTCGATCCTCAGCGTCGGCAAGGGCGCGGCCGCGTCGGACACGTTTGGCCAAAGCGACATCGCCGGCCATCAGAAGGCGTCGCTCGCCGGCCTCAAGGGCGATGCGGATCAGCACGCCGCGAACGACCATCACGATCCCAAGCCAAACAAGGACGCGCAGGGCGCGCGCGAGGCGAAGGCGGCGGACGCGGCGGCGGCGAAGATCGTCAAGCCGGCGGACCTGCACGACGTCGTCCAGAAGGGCGCGCCGAAGCAGCTCGATCAAGAGCACGAGGAGCCGACGCCGAGCTCCGCCGCGCAGCACGACGGCCTGATCAATCAGCACATCGAGGCGAAGGCCGCTGTCCTCGCGTCCGATGTCCAGACGAACAAGGGCCATGGCCACTGGCTCCACGATACGCATGACGTCGCGAGCGAGCTTCCGCCCGATGTGCAGGCGGCCTACAAGGAGTGCATCGAGCGCGCGAACAATGGCTCGCTGATCTTCCCGACGACGGAGAAGGTGCCGCCGGGCAAGACGTACGAGCCGTTCGTGCGCTTCGTCAACGGCTTCTACAAGTCGTTCGGGACGAAGGAGAAGCGGATCAACACCGAGATCCGCAAGAAGGGCTTCCCCGATCCGGCGACGGTCGTGAAGTACTTGACCGATCTGTGCGGTCCGATCAAGCCCGAGATGTCAGCCCACAAGGGCGTGCGCGCGCACACGAAGGCGATCGCGGCGCTCGAGAGCATGTTCGAAGCGGCGAAGGCCGACGGGGTTCCGCTCAAGGTCCTCAGCGGCTTCCGCGCGCCACACCCCGGCATGACGACGAAGAATGCGATGGCGAAGGCCGGCTCGTGGTCGTCGCACAGCTTCGGTCTCGCCCTCGACTTCCAGCTCACCGTCGGCAAGGACGTCACCGACGATCACAAGGGCCTGTCGGTCCGCGAAACGACGACCGGCGACGCGAAGAACCTGATGGCGTACTACGGGTCACCGGTCATGAAATGGCTGGCGATGAACGCGCCTAAGTTCAACTTCCACCCGTACATGATGGAGCCGTGGCACTACGAGTACAATCCAGAGGGTATGGCGGACGAAATCGTCCAGGGCCTGAAGTCGCACAAGAAATGATCGCGCGCGCCGTCGTCGTGCTCGCGCTGCTCG
>JAFAOG010000030.1 GCA_019237945.1 Deltaproteobacteria bacterium
TCGATCCCGCCCGGCTCGCTCAAGGCCGAGGCCAAGGGCCTGCCCCTCGCACCGAATCAGTGCATGAACTTCTGGACGTTCTTCTGGTGCTCGTCGAGCGTGCGCGCGAACACGTGGTTCCGCGCGTCCTTCGCGACGAAGTACAAGTAGTCGCTGCCGTCGGGCTGGAGCGTCGCTTCGATCGACGCGCGCCCCGGGTTGCAGATCGGGCCCGGGGGCAGGCCTTCGTGCTGGTACGTGTTGTACGGGTTGTCCTTGTCGTCGAGCTGCGCGCGGTGGAGGCGATCGGTGACGGTCCACTGCTGGCAGCCCGCCGACTTCTGCTGCGGCACTTCACAGCCGTAGCGGATCGTCGGATCCGTCTCGAGGCGGTGCGGCTTGAACGTCGGCTGTGTGAGCCGGTTGATGAACACCTGCGCGATCCGCGGGCGCTCCTTCGGATCGACGGCTTCCTTCTCGACGATCGATGCCATCGTCAGGATGTCGCGGTCGCTCCACTGCAGCTTGTCCTTGAGCTTCGCCGCGTCGCGCCCGTGCTTCGAGAGCAGGTCGTTCCACACTTCCTGATGGTGCGTGATCAGGCGCTCGAGTACCGCGCGCGGCTTCTCGTCGATCCGGAAGTCGTACGTGTCGGGGAACAGGTAGCCCTCGACGGTGTCGCCGGTGATCGCGTGGCGGCCGAGGAACTCCTTGTCGCGCGCGACCGCCTCGAGCTCCTTGGCCTTTGCGACCCTCGCCTGCTCCAGGATCGCGAACACCTCGAGCATGTTCTTGCCTTCGGGGATCGTGACCTTCGTCGTGACCTCTTTGACGCCGGTGATCAGCGTCTTCAGGATCTGCGCCGGCGTCTGGTTGTCCTTCAATAGATACTTGCCGGGCTTGATGTTCGTCGTGTCGCCTTCCCACATCGCGTAGAGGCGAAACCACGTCGGGCGATCGATCACGTGCTTGTCGGCGAGCAGCGACGCGACCTGCTGGATGCCCATGCCCGCCTTGATCTCGACCTCCACCTCGGTGCCGCTGCCGTCGTGCGTCTCGTCCGGATACGCGAACGCGCGGTGCACGAACCAGCCCGCGATGGCGATCAGGATCACCACGCTGCCGATCACGACGGCGAGGGCGGTGCGGAAGCTGCGCTTGGACATCCGGGCCTGACGTTACTTCGATCGTTTGCGATCGAGCCAGGCCTGGAGGATCAGCGCGGCGGCTTGCTGATCGATCACGGCCTTGCGCTTGTCGCGTGACAGATCGGCATCGAGGAGCACTCGCGTCGCCTCCGCGGTCGTGAAACGCTCGTCCTGTTCGTGCAATTCCACCGCGGGCGGCAATTGTGCGCGCAGCGCGTTCGCGAATTCCTGCACGCGCTTGCCGCGATGCCCGATCTTGCCGCTCAGCTCGTACGGCATTCCGACGACGACGCTGCCGATGTCGAGCTCGCTGACGAGTGTCTGGATTGCCGACACGTCCTTCGCGATCCCGGCGCGCTGCAGAACCTTCACCGGATGCGCGGCGATGCCGGCTTCATCGGTGACGGCGACGCCGATCGTCTTGCTGCCGACGTCGAGGCCAAGCGCGCGCTGCATGGGGGCTGCAGTGTGGGGAAAAAAAAAGGCCCTGCAAGGGGGATTGCAGGGCCTGGGCGCAGATTCACGGGGCTACTTGTTGCCTCAGATGGTGGGGGAGACCAGCGGGATGAGGGGGGAGGGAACCACTAGTCATCCATCGAGTCGAAACTTTCGATTCCGTGTCGCGCGTGCGATTCGATTGTCAGGAACCGGGCGGTCGGTTCGGCTATTCCTTGGAACGTCCGAAGCGGCGTCTGGTTGCAGAGAATCATGAGCAAGCGTGGTGCCAGCGGAATTCTCGAGATCGTCGACGCGGAAACAAGCGCTTAGGGCCCGGCACGTGTCGAAGCGGCAACTCATCCTGTCACCTCGGGTTCTCAGAATGGCCAGTCTGGTGGCCACCCAACGAACAGCGTTCGTGCAGTAACGTGCCTTCATGTCCGACGAAGCCCCGCCCAAGCTACAGGTCCAGCTCGACGAGGACATCGCGCAGGGCGTCTACGCAAACCTGGTTCTGCTGAATCACACCGAGAACGAGTTCGTCCTCGACTTCGCGTTCATCCAGCCGAGCAACGGTCGCGCAAAGGTGCGGACGCGCGTGATCTCGTCGCCGCGTCACACGAAACGGCTGTTGATGGCATTACAAAAGAACCTCGAGCGCTACGAGGAGAAGTTCGGCCGCATCGAGCTGGGCGCGGACGAAGATCCGATCGTGCACTGACGTGCACTACGCGACGGCGGGCTCGAGGATCTCGAGCGTGCACGCGTCCAGATCGAGCACGGAGTCCGCACCGAACGGGAGCGCCTCGTTTCGATCGCCGTGACCGACCGGCGCACCGACCGCGACCGGTGTGCCCGCACTGTGGAGGCGCTCGAGCACGGTGGTGATCGCTGCATCGTCCGGATCGGAACGCCCGGATGGCGGCGCCTGATCGAAGCAGCGCGTGAAGTCGCCGATGATCGCGGCGCGGATCTTCGCGAGCTCGCCGGTGAGCGAGAGCTGCGTGAGGTAGCGATCGATCTCGTACGGCTTCTCGCCGACCTCTTCGATCAATGCGATCGCTCCCGCGAGCGGCAGCGGCCACGGCGTGCCCGCGGTCAGCGAGAACATCGTCAGGTTGCCCGCGACGAGCGGCCCGCGATGCCGGCCGCGACCGTGCGCCGCGAGCGTCCACGGCCGGATGCCCGGCGCGTGCGCCTCCGTCATCAATGTGATCAGCTGCGCGATGTCACTCGCGGGCAAGCTGGCGAGCTGCACGCCCATCGGCCCGTGGATGCCGCGCACGCCGGCGTGCCACGCCCACGCGAGCAGCGCGGTCGCATCGGAGAAGCCGATGATCGGTTTCGGATCCGCGCGCAGCGCCGCGACATCGAGCTTCGGCAGGATCCGCTGGATGCCGTAGCCGCCGCGCGCGAGCAGGATCGCGCGGACATCGCGGTCGCGCAGCATCGCGTTGAATTCGGCGGCGCGCAC
Source organism: Deltaproteobacteria bacterium (assembly GCA_019237945.1). GTDB lineage: Bacteria > Myxococcota_A > Polyangia > Haliangiales > Haliangiaceae > JABFXX01. The sequence goes on from JAFAOG010000030.1 coordinate 3,040, forward strand.
GTCATCGGTCGCCGCGAGGTAGCCGGGCAGTCCCTCGGCGTGCGGGCCGAGCACGCTGTCGGCGATCTTCAGCGGGAACACATCGCCGAGCCGCGCGAGCCCATCGCGGCAGCGCTGCGCGTTGACCGGTCCGGCCGGCGCGACGATGCCGAGCGTCTGTCCACGCTCGATCCGCGGAGGCCGGATGGCAGTCACCTGCCGACTCTACTCCGAAGTCCCCGGCGGACGCGCCACGCTCGATGCCCCCACCACGTGGCGCGCCGCCCAGGTTTTCGCGTTAGCGCTTCTTGCGCTTCGTCTTGGCCTTTGCGTTGTTCGTCGGAGACTTGGTCTCCGGCTCGGGATCATCGTCGACGATCGGCGCCGCGACCGCGGTCAGCTCGCCGCTCGGCCGCGCGTTCGGATCGAGTCCAAGCGCCGCGAGATCGACGGCATCCATCATCATCGTCGACTTGCCGTCGTCCTGGAGCGCATCCATCACGCCGGTGTCGCGGACATCTTCGATGACCTCGGGGACGGCGACGATCGTCGTGTCCAGCATCGGATCGGTGCGGCGCAGCTCCTCGGGATCGACATCGGGCGCGGTGATGCGCGCCTTCCACCAGGTCGCGCCGGCGCCCTCGAGCACCGGTCGCACGAGCATGCCCGGCGCCTGCGTCGCGCCGGTGACCAGCTCGTGGATCTCGGCGACCGTCGCCTCGATCGCGACGCCATCATCGGCCGCGATCGACACCTTCGTCCCGACGGGCATCGGCGTCGGCATCTCGACGTAGCCCGACGACGGCTTGACCTGGACCAGCTTCACGCGACGGGCGAGTGCCAATCCGCGGTAGCTGAGGTCCACGAAGCTGTCGCTCATGCCGCGAGTAGTCTATTACAGTCCGCGCCCGTGGGTCTCGTCGATCGGCTACGACAACTTCGCGCAAAGGTCCCCGAGGATGACCTCGAGGGCCGCACGCAGGCGCTCGTCGTCCAGGGCAACGAGTTCGGCTTCGACCCGTTCGGCCTCTCGAAGGCGAACCTCAAATACGCGATCACCGTCGCGCGCTGGCTCTATCGCGTTTATTTTCGTGCCGAGGCTCACGGGATCGAGAACCTCCCCGCGTCGGGGCGCTGCATTCTCGTCTCGAATCACTCGGGCCAGCTGCCGTTCGACGGCCTCGTGATCGCGGCCGCGTGCTTCCTCGAGCCGAAGCAGCCGCGCCTCGTCCGCGCGATGGTCGAGTTCTTCGTCCCGACGGTGCCGTTCGCGAGTTATTTGTTTTCCCGCTGGGGCCAGATCACGGGCACGCCGGAGAACTGCCGCCGCCTGCTCTCGGCCGAAGAAGCCGTGCTCGTGTTCCCCGAGGGCGCGCGCGGCATCTCCAAGCCGTTCTCGAAGCGCTACCAGCTCGAGGACTTCGGCAAGGGCTTCATGCGGCTCGCGCTCGAGACCGGATCGCCGATCGTGCCGGTCGCCGTCATCGGTGCCGAGGAGCAAGCGCCGGCGGTCAACCTCAAGGGCGTCGCGAAGCTGCTCGGCATCCCTGCCCTGCCCGTCGTGCCGTATCCGCCGTTCGTCGCGCCATGGCCGCTGCCGGTGAAGTACCGCCTCTACTTCGGCGAGCCGATGAAGTTCACCGGCGATCCCGACGACGATCTCGACGAGCCGGTCAAGACGGTCAAGCACCGCATCGAATCGATGCTCCACGTGGGGCTGCGCGAGCGCGAGCATGTCTTCTGGTGAGACGACGGAGCGATCGATCCCGCGGCCGCGCAAGGTCGTGATCACCGGCATCAGCGGCCGGTTCGGTCGGATCGTCGCGCGCCGGCTCCATCACGAGCTCGGCTGGAGCATCGTCGGTCTCGATCGCCGGCAGATGCACGGCCGCCCGAAAGACATCGAGCTCCATCAGGTCGATCTGCGCAGCAAGAAGGCGCGCGACGTGTTCCGCGCCGGCGACATCGACGCACTCGTCCACCTCGGCGTCATGCACGATCCGCGTGCGCGTCCCGCCGAGATCTACAGCTGGAACATCACAGGCACGACGAAGCTGCTCGAGTACTGCCAGGCGTATCGCGTGCCGAAGGTCGTGCTGCTCTCGTCGAGCAACGTCTACGGCCCGCGTCCCGATAACCCGCAGTTCCTCACCGAGGACGCGCCGCTGCTCGCCGCCCAGCGATTCCCCGAGATGCGCGACCTCGTCGAGATCGATCACATGTTCTCGACCTTCTTGTGGCGCGCGCGAGAGATCGAGACCGTGATCCTGCGGCCGGTGCACATCGTCGGGCCCGTCCACAACGCGCCGTCGAACTACCTGCGCATCCCGCGGCCGCCGGTGCTGCTCGGCTTCGATCCGATGGTGCAGCTCGTCCATTCCGACGACGTCGCCGAAGCGGTCGCGCTCGCGCTCAATCCCGGGCGCCGCGGCATCTACAACATCACCGGACCCGGCGAGGTGCCGCTCTCGGCAATCCTCGCGGAGCTGCGCCGCGAGCCGCGACTGATTCCACACCCGATGGCAAAGCCGATCCTGTCGCTCGCGTTCGCGCTCGGCATCTCGAGCTTCCCGGTCGCCGAGCTCGATTTCATCCGCTACGTCTGCATGGTCGACGGTCGACGCGCAGCGGCAGAGCTGGGCTTTCGGCCCCGCCACGGCCTCCGGGAGACGATCCACGCCGTGGACGATCCCGTCTGATGGACCTGGAGCGTAGCGACAGGGAAAACGGGGGGTGATTGCCCCGTCGTGCCGTATCCCAGCGCCACACCAGGTGTAGCCGGCCATTCACACCCGCGAAAACGACTCCCGCACCCACACCCACGCACCACCGAGCAACCTGCCTGGCTCTGCCAAGTCTGATCACCCGCAGCGTCGTTTTTTCGGGCATTTTTGTCAGGTCCTCGGCGCCGGTTCCCAACAGATCCTCGTCGCGTGTCGAAACGTTAATGAATAATCAACCGGTTCGATCCCGTTGCCTCGATGGCACGGCGGCTGCTTTGCGAACCGGCTACCGCTCGCCCTCCAAAGGAACGCACCCCATGAACAAGCTGCTCCACTCCCTCGGTCTGATGGTCGCACTGGCGACCACCAGCATGCTCGCCGGCTGCGAGCTGTACTTCGGCAGCCACGACCACAACGGTGGCAGCACCTGGAACTACTGCGGCGCCGACGGCTACTACCAGTGCCGCGGCGACAGCTGCACGTGGGTCTCGCCGACCTGCCCCGCGGGCGGCCAGGGCGGTAGCGGCTACGAGTGCACGAGCTCGACCGACTGCGCCGCGGGCTGCTACTGCGCCAGCGGCACCTGCGAAGAGGGCGGCTTCTGCGCGACCGACTCGGACTGCGGTCCGGGTTATCACTGCAACACCGATCGCAGCTCGTGCGAGCCGAACGGTGGCTCGGGCTCCGGCTCGGGTTCCGGCTCGGGCTCGAGCGGCCCGACGTCGTGTGACTACGACAACCAGTGCCCGACGGGTCAGTACTGCGAGTACGACCACGTCTGCGTCGCGACCTGCGTCTGCAGCAATGACACCCAGGCGCAGCAGCAGGGCTGGGGCTGGTGCGACGAGACCCGCATGACGTGCCTCCCGGGCAACGACCCGAACGGCTCGTGCGGCGGCGCGATCGCCAGCAGCTGCACCACGCTCGAGCCGCGCTGCCCGACGGGTCAGGTCCCGGTGATCTTCGACGGTTGCTGGACCGGCACCTGCCGCGCCTACGCGCAGTGCGATGTCCCGCCGGTCTGCGAGAACATCAATGACGAGCCCGACTGCCTCGGTCGTACGGACTGCGGCGCGGTGTACACCGGCATCAACTGCCACAAGTCGGACGGCACGGCCTGCCACGCGGGCGACACCGGGTGCACGTGCTCGAGCTACCAGTTCTCGAGCTGCGCGGCGAAGCAGTAACGAATCGTCTCTCTCTGGTAGTCGTGGCGGCCCTCCGGGGCCGCTTCGGCTTTTCGGAGTATTTCGCGTAGGCTCTTCCGCATGGGCTTCTCCTTCGCCGAGACGATGGCCGGCACCGTCGAGTGGGATCGCGATCCGGGTAAGCAGCACCCGTTTTCCTTCGAGATCAGCGTCCACGCCGACTCGACGCGCGATCACATGAAGACCGGCGTCGCCGAGATCCGCGGGGTCGTCCACGCGCCGCCGATCGCGACGTCCGCCGATGCGGAAGGCACGATCACGATCCGCCCGCTCGGCCAGCGGATCATCCGCTACGAGCTGTCGTTCCTCGGCGACGACGGTAAGCGCTACGAGGTCGTCGGACAGAAGGACATCAAGTACCGCCGGTTGCTCGAGACGTGGACGACGCTCCCGCTCGAGATCCTGGACGAGGAGCACAGGCGCGTAGCCACCTGTTTGACCAGGTTCGATCTGCGTCGACAGGGACTTAGCTTTCTAAGGTCGTTCCGACCCGCCTGATTGGTGGTAAGAACCCTAACCGCCTCGGGAAACCACCATGGGATTGCTTCAAAAGATCTTCGGCTCCAAGAACGCGCGCGAGCTGAAGAAGCTCCAGCCGAACGTCGACCGCATCAACCAGCTCGAATCCAAGCTGAAAGGCAAGAGCGACGCGGAGCTCAAGGCGATGACCGCCGAGTTCAAGCAGAAGCTCGATAACGGGGCGACGCTGGACGACATCCTGTGCGAGGCGTTCGCGCTGGTCCGCGAGGCGTCGGTCCGCGTCACCGGGATGCGGCACTACGACGTCCAGATGATCGGCGGCATGGTGCTGCACTCCGGGCGGATCGCCGAGATGCGCACCGGCGAAGGCAAGACGCTCGTCGCGACGCTCCCGACGTACCTGAACGCGCTCGAAGGCAAGGGCGTCCACGTCGTCACCGTCAACGACTACCTCGCCAAGCGCGACTCCGAGTGGATGGGTCGGATCCACGGCTTCCTCGGCCTGTCGACGGGCGTGATCGTCCATGGCCTCGACGACTTCGAGCGCCAGCGCAACTACAACATGGACATCACGTACGGCCAGAACAACGAGTTCGGCTTCGACTATCTACGTGACAACATGAAGCAGTCGCCGGACCGCATGGTCCAGCGCGGCCTGCACTACGGCGTCGTCGACGAGGTCGACTCGATCCTGATCGACGAGGCGCGTACGCCGCTGATCATCTCCGGCTCCGCCGAGCAGAGCGCAGATCTCTACGTCAAGATCGACCGCCTGATCCCGCGCCTCAAGCGCGAGGTCGACTACACCGTCGACGAGAAGGCGCACTCGGCCATGCTGACCGACGACGGCGTCGAGAAGATGGAGAAGCTGCTCGGCGTCGATAACCTCTACGAGGCCGGCAATATCCAGCTCGTCCATCACGTCCAGCAGGCGCTGCGCGCGCACACGCTGTACAAGCGCAACGTCAACTACCTCGTCGAGGACGCGAAGGTCGTCATCGTCGACGAGCACACCGGCCGCAAGATGCCGGGCCGCCGCTGGTCCGATGGCCTCCACCAGGCGATCGAGGCGAAGGAAGGCGTCACCGTCGAGGAAGAGAACCAGACGCTCGCGACCGTCACGTTCCAGAACTACTTCCGCATGTACAAGAAGCTGTCCGGCATGACCGGTACGGCGGATACCGAAGCGCAGGAGTTCTACGAGATCTACAAGCTGCACGTGACGGTGATCCCGACGAACAAGCCGATCATCCGTCAGGACCAGCCCGACCTCGTCTACAAGAACGAAGCCGGCAAGTTCCGCGCGGTCGCCAAGGACATCGAGGACTGCCACCAGCGCGGGCAGCCGGTGCTCGTCGGTACGGTCTCGGTCGAGAAGTCCGAGGTCGTCGCCGACTTCCTGCGCAAGAAGAACATCCCGTTCAACGTCCTCAACGCCAAGCACCACCAGCGCGAGGCGTCGATCATCGCGCAGGCCGGTCGCAAGGGCGCGATCACGATCGCGACGAACATGGCCGGTCGCGGCACCGACATCTTGCTCGGCGGCAACCCCGAGGCGATGGCGCGCGATGCGCTCGCCGAGGAGCGCGAGGCCTACGAGACCGCGCAGGCCGCCCTGCCCGAGGATCAGCGCGCGCCGTTCGACGAGACCAAGCGCCTCGAGGCGCTGACCGCGCAGTTCAAGGCGCAGTGCGAGGCCGAGCGCGAGGAGGTGCTCGCCGCCGGCGGCCTCAAGATCGTCGGCACCGAGCGCCACGAGTCACGCCGCATCGACAACCAGCTCCGCGGCCGCGCGGGCCGTCAGGGCGATCCGGGCGCGTCGCGCTTCTACCTGTCGCTCCAGGACGACCTGCTGCGCATCTTCGGCCTCGATCGCATGACCGGCCTGATGGAGCGGCTCGGCCTCGAGGAGGACGTGCCGATCGAGTCGCCGATGGTCACGCGCTCGATCGAGAACGCGCAGAAGAAGGTCGAAGGCCAGCACTTCGATCAGCGCAAGAACGTCCTCGAGTACGACGACGTGATGAACCAGCAGCGCAAGACGATCTACGCGCTGCGCCGCCAGATCCTCGAAGGCCGCTACCACCGCGAGCCGACCGAGGAAGAGACCAAGATGGGCTTCGTGCCCGAGCCGGTCACCGAGTCGGGCGACTGGAAGCCGTCGACGATCGAGCCCGAGGTCAAGCCGAAGGTCGCCGACATGATCGAGGTCGTGAAGGCCAAGGTCCGCGAGCGCGACCTCCGGCGTCAGCTCGAAGGCGGCGAGACGCTCGCCGCAGGCGACCAGACCTGGCTCGACACGTGGACCGCCGACAAGCGCAACAACGGCAACCCGCTGCCGACCGGCGACACACGCCCGGGCTGGCGCATCCTGCGCGCCGAGATCTGGCGCCAGTGGGGCGCGCTGCTCGATCTCGAGAAGCGCTACGACAAGATGACGACCGAGGAGCTCATCGCGTACTGCACGACGCAGGTCGCGGCCTCGATGATCCAGCAGCGCGAGCGCCTCTACGATCTGACGCACACGCAGATGGCGGCCGTGATCGAGAAGGTCCTCGACCCCGAGATGGTCGAAGACGAGTGGGACTGGGAGCAGCTCAAGGATGCGCTCCAAGAGCAGTTCAACATGCCGATCACGATGCAGCACGGCACGCCCGACGAGGTCGCCACCCAGGTGTGGCCGCCGGTCGAGAAGAAGCTCGCCGAGCGCGAAAAGGATCTCTCGCGCGAGTGGCTGATGTACTTCGTGCGCCACTTCTACCTCGAGGAGATCGATCAGCAGTGGATCGAGCACCTCAAGACGATGGATGCGCTCCGTGAAGGCATCGGCCTCATGGGCTACGGCCAGAAGGATCCGAAGAAAGAATACAAGAAGGCCGGCTTCACCCTGTTCACCGAGATGATGGACCGCATCCAGGAGAACGTGATCTCCAAGGTGTTCCGCGTCCAGATCAAGCGCGAAGAGGAAGCCATCCCGGCGCTCCAGACCAAGCAGCGCCAGATGATCGAGCGCGGCGTCGCCGACAAGAACGAGGACAACCCCGACAACGACGAGCAGGCCGCCGCCGCCCAGCAGCAGCAGCGCGGAGCCGCGCGCACCGCCGGCGAGGGTCAGGTCACGGCACCGGTCAAGCGCGAGCGTCCCAAGGTCGGCCGCAACGACCCGTGCCCGTGCGGCAGCGGCA
>JAFAOG010000529.1 GCA_019237945.1 Deltaproteobacteria bacterium
GCCCGTCGCGAGCACCTCGCTGGTCGCCGGTCCGACGCGCACGACCGTGAAGTCCGTCGTGCCGCCGCCGAAATCGGCGACCACGATCAGCTCGTCGCGCGTCAGCCGTGCCGCGTAGCGAGCCGCTGCGCCGACGGGCTCGTATTCGAGCTCGACCTCGTCGAACCCGGCTTTCGCGAGCGCCTCGCGCATGCGGCCGACCGCCCGCGCGTCGTCCTCGTCATCCTCGGCGCCCCAGTAGCGCACCGGCCGCCCGACGACCGCGCGCGCCCCGAGATCGAACGGCGCCGCCGCGCGCACCTGCCGCAGGTACGCCGCGATCATGTCCTCGAGCGCCCACCGCCGCCCGAGGATCTGCGTCTTCGAGAACGTCGCGCTCGCGAGGTGGCTCTTGATCGACTGCACGAGCCGGCCCTCGCCTTCGGTCTCCTGATAGCGCGCGATCGCCTGGGGACCCGCGCTCAACAGGCCGCCCGGCTCGAAGTACAGCAGCGTGCGCCAGAACGGCTCGCCGGCGAGCGGCGCGAGCTGCACGCGTCCCTCCGCGTCCGCGATCGCGACGGCGGAGTTCGTCGTTCCGAAATCGATCCCGACGTACATGCGGCTCTGATCACTTCACGGGCAGCTTCTTGGGGCCGCCGCCGATGTCGGCGAAGAAGTCGTTGCCTTTGTCGTCGACGACGATGAACGCCGGGAAGTCGACGACATCGATCTTCCACACCGCCTCCATGCCGAGCTCGGCGTACTCGAGGACCTCGACCTTCTTGATGCAGTCCTTCGCGAGACGCGCGGCCGGGCCGCCGATCGATCCGAGATAGAACCCGCCGTGCTTCTTGCACGCCTCGGTGACCTGCGGCGAGCGGTTGCCCTTCGCGAGCATGACGTACGAGCCGCCCGCGGCCTGGAACGCGTCGACGTAGCTGTCCATGCGGCCGGCGGTCGTCGGCCCGAATGAACCGCTCGCGTAGCCCTGCGGCGTCTTCGCGGGGCCCGCGTAGTAGATGCAGTGATCCTTCGCGTACTGCGGCAGGCCTTCGCCGCGATCGAGGCGCTCCTTGAGCTTGGCGTGCGCGATGTCGCGCGCGACGACGAGCGGCCCGGTCAGCGACAGGCGCGTCTTGATCGGGTAGCGCGAGAGCGTCGCGCGGATCTCGCTCATCGGCATGTCGAGATCGATCTTGACGACCTCGCCCTCGAGCTCGGCGTGCGTGACGTCGGGCAGATACTTCGCCGGATCGTGCTCGAGCTCCTCGACGAACACGCCGTCGCGCGTGATCTTGCCGAGCGCCTGGCGATCCGCGGAGCAGCTGACGGCGAGCGCGACCGGGCAGCTCGCGCCGTGGCGAGGCAGGCGAATGACACGCGCGTCGTGGACGAAGTACTTGCCGCCGAACTGCGCGCCGATGCCGGTCTGGCGCGCGATCTCGACGACGCGCTTCTCCCACTCGACGTCGCGATACGCGTGGCCCTTCGGCGTGCCCTGTGTCGGCAGGTGATCGAGGTAGCGCGCGCTCGCGAGCTTCGCCACCTTGAGCGTGTACTCGGCGCTGGTGCCGCCGATGACGACGGCGAGGTGATACGGCGGGCACGCGGCCGTACCGAGCGAGCGCAGCTTCTGATCGAGGAACGCGGTCAGCGACTTCTCGTTGAGGAGCGCCTTGGTCTCCTGGAACAGCAGGCTCTTGTTCGCGGAGCCGCCGCCCTTCGCCATGAACAGGAAGTGGTACTCGGCGCCGTCGGTCGCGTAGAGCTCGATCTGCGCGGGCAGGTTCGTGCCGGTGTTCTTCTCGTCGAACATGTCGAGCGGCGCGACCTGCGAGTAGCGCAGGTTGGTCGTCGTGAACGTGTCGTAGATGCCGCGCGAGAGCGCCGCCTCGTCGCCGCCACCCGTGTACACGCGCTGGCCCTTCTTGCCCATGATGATCGCGGTGCCGGTGTCCTGGCAGCCGGGCAGCACGCCGCCCGCCGCGATGTTCGCGTTCTTGAGCAGCTCGAGCGCGACAAACTTGTCGTTGGGCGAGGCTTCCTTGTCGTCGAGGATCGCGCGCAGCTGCGCGAGGTGGCCGGGGCGCAGCAGGTGCTCGATGTCGCGCAGCGCGGTGCTCGCGAGCAACGTTAGCGCGGCGGGCTCGACCGCGAGGAACTCCTCGCCGCGCGCGGTGAACGTGCTGACGTGATCGCTGGTGAGCTTGCGAAACGGCGTGTCGTCGTGGTGCCCGACGGGCAACAGCTCCTGGAACTCGAACGGCATATGCCCGGCAGCTTACAGCGGCTCGAGCAGATCGACATCCCGCTGCGTCGCGGTGCGAAGCCACACGAGATAGTCGGCGAGCGCGTCGCGGTCGACGATCGACAGGTCCTTGTCGAAGCGTGGCATCTGGCTGTGATCGGAGCCCATGTGCACGGGAGATTTCGGGTTCCCGATGAAGCTCGTGTACCAGTCGCGGCTGCCGAGCCCGCCAAGGCCTGGCGCGGAGGCGCCGGCGACGCCCTCCTCGATCGCGTGGCAGTCGGTGCACGCCTTGTCGAAGATCACCTTGCCGCGGTCGCGCCTGGCCGCATCGACATCGCTGGCGCCGCTCTGCGCGTAGAGCAGCTCGGTCAGGTCGGCGAGGTCGCCTTCGCCGAGCTCGACGGGCTTCATCGCGTCGTCGGTCTTTGCGAGCTTCGTGTGGCCCCAGAACGCGTCGCCGCTCGGTTCCTTCAAGAACGCGGTCAGCCACGCGCGGTTGCCGTGGCCGGCGCCGATGATCGGGCCCTTGCGGTCCTTGCTCGTCGCGGCGTGACAGCCGGTGCAGCGCTTCTCGTAGAGCGAGCGCGCGCGATACATGACGATGCCCTGCTTGATGTCGAGCGGGCCGGTCGCGGGGACGCCATGCTTCACGGCGAGCGCGCGCGTGCGCGAGGCATCCTTCTCGGCCTGCGCCTGGCGCTTGGCGAGGTCCGCATCGCCCGAGTCCTGCACGAACGACGCGATCGTCAGCACGAAGATCAGCGCGAACAGCCCGACGACACCGGCGATCCACGGCATGCGCTTGGCTTGCCTCTCGGGCTTGTCGACGAGCGGCAACGCGACGAGAAAGCCGCCGACCACGGCGGGCGCGGCCATCGCGGCGAGCTTCTCGGCGCTGCCGGCGAGGTGGCGCAGCTCGAACAGCCAGCGGAAGTACCAGAGCGGGCGCGCATCGAACGCGGCGCTGGGATCGGCGGGCGCGGCGAGATCGGCGCCGTGCTGCGACACGACGTAGCCGACGAGCACCGCGAACACCGCCGCCATCGCGAACGCCGCGCGCAGCCCATCCGACCAGTCGCGCGCGCGCTTGGCGAGCACGATATGGACGACGACGCCGGCGGTGATCAGCGCGGGCAGCGCGATCACGTGCAGCGTGTAGAAGCGCGTCAGCGTCAGGTTGCCGTACTCGTTGCCGCCGATCGCGAGCGAGCGGATCAGGCCGCCGACGACGGGCGTGCCCGCCGCGATGCCGACCTCGACGCGATTCGCCCAGTAGCCGGCCTGATCCCAGCGCAGCACGTAGCCGGAGATCGCGAAGCCGAGGACGAGCAGCACGAGGACGAGCCCGATCCACCACGCGGCCGCGCGCTCGCGATACGTGCCGGCGACCGCGATCTGCAGCAGGTGAACGCCGGAGATGATCACGATCGCGCTCGCGGCATGAAAGTGAAGGCCGCGGACGAGCCAGCCCCACGGCATCTGGTCCTGGACGTAGGCGACCGAGGCCCACGCGTCCGTCGACGATGGAGCGTAGAACGCCGCGAGCGCCGCACCGGTGAGCGCCTCGACGACGAGCAGCATGACGAGCGACCAGCCGAGGACGCGCCAGATCTGCTTCGTCATTTCTAGGCCTTGTCCCGGCTCGCGGTATCGAGCTGGTAGCGGATCCATGTCAGGCGCAAGCGGCCGTCCTCGATCTTGACGGGCAGCGGATCGAGGCCGCGCTTCGCGGGACCGGTGCCGGCGATCGCGTCCCCGTCGCCGGTGAACTTGCTGTCGTGGCACGGGCAGAGGAAGTTCTTGCCGTCCCAGCCGACCGCGCAGCCGAGGTGCGGACACACGGCGGACAGCGCCTGCGCCTGGTTGTCGGCGGTGCGCCGGACGAACGCGGCGCCGAGCACGACGTCGCGGGCGGTCGTCCAGCCGTCCTTCACGAGCGGCGCGACGACATCGACCTTCTGCCACGGACCGCCGACCTTGAGGCGATCGGCGGCGCCGACGTCGAGGGGATCGGTCGGCGTCGTGACGGTCTGCTCGCCGGTCGGCCCGAGCACGAGCCGCGCGGCGGGCACGGCGATGACGAGCCCCAGCCCGCCGCCAACCGCACACGTGAGGATCTTCCTGCGATCCGGATCGTCACCCATCGCTCATTACCGTAACAGAGCGCGCGGGCGACGTTGGCGTTTCAGCCCATCGTGCGCTCTTCGCGCTCCTGATCCTCTTTGCACTTGATGCATAGCGTGGTCTCGGGGCGCGCTTCGAGGCGCTTCTTGCCGATCGGCTCCTCGCAGATCTCGCAGACGCCGAACGTGCCGTCCTCGATCTTCTTGAGCGCGAGGTCGAGCTTCGAGAGCAAGCTCTTCTCGCGACCGCGCAGGCGGAACTCGAACGACTGGAGGTACTCGCTCGAGGCGAGATCCATCTCATCGGGGAGATCGTTCGTATCGAGGGCCATGTTCTCGACCGCGAGCATCTCGCGAGCGCGCTCGAGGACGGCCTTCCGCTTCTCCTCGAGTAGCTCCTGAAACTTCTTCAATTCTTTCTTGTTCAGAGCTTTCGACGAGGCGGCGGCAGCGGTGGACATAGGGGCCTCCAAAAGGCGCGACAGGATAGTGATGGCTTCATACCCTGGCAAGCCCGTCTGACGAGATCGCCATCTTACACCGGCCCATGCCTTGACACCGTGTAGGCTATCCATCGAAACTAACTCGCGTATGGCCGGTTCTGATAAGCGAAAGCAGTCTCTCTACTTTCCTGAAGACATGCTGAAGGAGATCCAGGACGAGGCGACCCGCCAGGACCGCTCTTTGTCGTGGATTGTCCAGAAAGCCTGGAAGATCGCTCGGAAAGAGATCATGAAGTACCCGTCGGTCAACGAGTTCCCGGGCGAGGAAGACGAGAAAGAGATCGCCTAAGGGCTGTGGCGCCGGGAGCGAGCTGGGCCTACGCGGTCTCTCCGCTAGACGGCAGCCCGCTGTTTTACGAGTCATGGGGTGAGCGCGGCGCGAGAACGCCGCTGCTCCTTTGCGACGGTATCGGCTGCGACGGCTACGTCTGGCGATACCTGCGCACGGACCTCGCCGATCGGTTTGGTCTGCATCCTCATTATCGAGGACACGGCCGGACCGCGCCGCCGAAGGATCCCGCGCGCGTCACGATCGAGGATCTCGCCGACGACGTCGCGTGCGTGCTCGACGACGCGCTCGTCGACAAGGCCGTGCTCGTCGGGCACTCGATGGGCGTCCAGGTCGCGCTCGAGACGTACCGGCGGCACGCCGATCGCGTCGCGGCGCTCGTGCTCGTGTGCGGTGCGAGCAGCCATCCGCTGAAGACATTTCGCGGCTCGGCAGCGCTCGAGGACATCCTGCCGATCGTCCAGAAGTGGATCCATCGCGTGCCGGGCGTGATCAACCGCGTCACGCGGACGCTCCTGCCCACTCGGCTAGCGTACGAGGTCGCATCGCGGCTCGAGATCCGCCGCGAGCTCGTCGAGCCGGCCGATTTCATGCCCTACCTCGAGGGCATGGCGCGGATCGACGCCCGGCTGTTCGTCGCGATGCTGTCCGCAGCGGGTCAGCATTCGGCCGATGACCTGCTGCCCTCTATAAGTGTTCCTACGCTGGTCGTCGCGGGCGCGCGCGATGGCTTCACGCCGCCCGAGCGCAGCCGAGCGATGGCCGCGGCCATCCCGGGCGCCGAGCTGCTCGAGATTCCCAACGCGTCCCACACCGCTCCCATCGAGCGTCCGCACGTCGTGGACTGGACCGTTCGCGATTTCGTGGCAAGACGTGTCGACTCGTTGGATAGTGGTCTCACGAAGGCACCCGATGACGGCTTCGGGCGGGAGTGAGACGGGGCAGCATCGGTGCTGGGGTCAGTCGAACCCCTCTTCGGGTAGGGTCGGGGTAGTTCTGAAGGTGAATCGATTGTCAGTGTGTATCACCCAAAAAAATCGCCGGGTTTGCACCGGAATTTCATCGATTTTTTAAACCCAATCGTGCAAGGTCGCGGTCCATCGCATCGCGCCCTTACGGGGGAAAAGTAAGGATCCCGATGCGAGATCAGGACAAAGAAGACATGGAAACCGACAAGTCAATGACACGCCCTGTCCTCCGTCGGCCCGATGACGATAACGACGGTCTGGTTGCCCTACCGCCGGTCCCGCTCGTTCGTCAGCGCCTCCGCGCGTCTGTGAAGGAGTTTGGCGCCTCGCAACCCGGTCGCCGCGCTGCCGCGCTGGCCGCCGTGTGGATCGCCGCCACGGGCTGCGAAGCTGACCTGCATCACTACGATCCGGAGGAGGCCCTCCGCACCTATCGCCTGATCGAGAGCGAGCTCCGCGCGGAGCTGCGCATCAGCCTCGGTCGCGCGATCACCAACGAGCCCCACGCGGCGACGCGTAACACGATGATCAGCATGCTCGAGCACCTCGAGGAGCTCGAGGCCGCGGCCGTCGCGCCGCGCCCGGCGCGCCGTCGTCGCCGCCGCTAAACTAGATCCGAAGCAGTAACAGCGATGAGGCGCCCTCCGGGGCGCTTTTTTCGTTTCGGTGGACGGTGTCCGGCCGGGTTTCGGACGCGCGTCCGATGTACGGACGCTCACGCGTCTAACATCGAGAATTCTCGTCGGCGATCGTTGGCGCTCGCATTGCTGTAGCGCGCTGGTGCGATGACACCGAACGAGCCGCAGCTACCCGCAGACCGACCAGCCGCAGTGCCGGCAGAGCCGACAGTGCGACTGCACGACAAGCACCGAGCCACACTCCGGGCAGCTCGGCGTGGTGTTCACCACCGCCCCGCGCGTGCCGGTGACCAGCACCTGTCCCTCGCGGCTGCCGTCCCGGTACACGGTGATTCCCTTGCAACCGAGCTCGTACGCGAGCTGGTACGCAGCTTTGACGTCGGCGGCGGAGGCGTCGCGCCGGAGGTTGATCGTCTTGCTGACGGCAGCATGGACGTGCCGCTGAAACGCGGCCTGCATCCGGACGTGCCACTCGACGTCGATCTCGTGCGCGGTCGGGAACACGCGGCGGACGTCCTCGGGCACCTCGCTTCGCTCCCGCACCCCGCCGTGCTCGGCGATGCTCGCGAACAGCTCGGCGCTGCCGAACCCGCGCTCGCCGGCGAGCCGCTGGAACGCCGGGTTGACCTCGGTGAGCTCCGCACCGTCGAGGACGTTGCGCCGGTAGGCGAGCGCGTAGAACGGCTCGATGCCGCTCGCGCACCCGGCGATGATGCTGATCGTCCCGGTCGGGGCCACCGTCGTCGTGGTCGCATTACGGAGCGGCTTGTGGCCAGCCTCCTGCCAGCGGCTCCCCTGCCACGCGGGGAACGCGCCGCGGCGCTCGGCCAGCGCGACCGAGGCGTCGAGGCTCTCGCTCTCGAGGAACGCGGCGAGCCGCTCGCCGAGCGCGATCGCAGCGTCGCTGTCGTACGCGATGCCGAGCGCTGCGAGTGCATCCGCCCAGCCCATGACGCCGAGGCCGATCTTGCGGGTCGCCTTCGTCGCGCGCTCGATCTCGAGCAGCGGGTAGCGGTTGGCGTCGATCACGTCGTCGAGGAAGCGCACGGCGGCGTGGATCGTGTCGCGCAGGCGCGGCCAGTCGAGGTCGGTGCGGTCGGCGGTGACGAACCGGCCGACGTCGATCGAACCGAGCGTGCAGGACTCGAACGGCAACAGCGGCTGTTCGCCGCAATTGTGGACGAGCAGGCCGTTTGCGAAGAAGTGATGCGTCTCGGGCTCGACGAGGTCGAAGACGTCCTCTTCGCCGGCCGGATCGATCGAGGTCACGGTCGACCAGCGCACGAGGTCGTTGAGCCGGTCGCGCGGCGCATCGAGGCCCGCGGTGACGATCGCCGGAATCTTCCAGCCGATGCGAATCTGCCCGGCGGCGACGTCGCCGTGGTCGGTCGTCACGACGTGGTCGGGAGTCAGTCGCAGCTCGAGGCCCTTGTCGGTGACGAGGCGCAGGACTGCTTTGCGGCCGGTCTTCACCACGGCGCTAGCGGTGCGGAAGATCACGTCGGCGCCGTCGCAGGTCGCGATCACGGGCTGCGTGCCGACCAGCTCTTCGATCGCGACGAGCCCACGGTCGAACGTCCACACCCGGGTATCGCCGGTGACGCACGGGTTGGTCGCCTCGATCGCACCGAGCAGTGGTGTCGGCTGGAGATCGTTGACGCGATCGATGAAGACCATCCCGGGATCGCCGACGGCCCACGCGGCGTTCGCGATCGCATCGAGCACGCGCCGCGCATCGAGCTGGCCGACGACCTTGCCGGTCCGCGGGTTGACGAGGTCGTAGGGCTTGCCTGCAGCTGCCGCGGCCATGAACGCATCGGTCACGGCGACGCTGAGGTTGAAGTTGCGCATCCGCGTCGGGTCGAGCTTGAGCGCGATGAACTCGAGGATGTCGGGATGGTCGACGCGCAGCATCCCCATGTTCGCGCCGCGGCGGGTCCCGCCCTGCTTGATCGCCTCGGTCGCGACGTCGAACACCTGCATCAAGGCGACCGGCCCGCTGGCCGTCCCGCCGGTCGAGGCCACGAGGTCACCGGCCGGCCGCAGCTTGCTGAACGAGAACCCGGTCCCACCGCCGGTCTTCTGGATCTCGGCGGCCCACCGCACGGCCTCGAACACGCCGGTGGTCGAGTCATCGACCGGCACGACGAAGCATGCCGCGAGCTGGCCGAGTGGTCGGCCGGCGTTCATGAGAGTGGGCGAGTTCGGTACGAACTCGAGCGAGCTGATCATCCGCTCGAACGTCGCGCGCGCGCTGGCGACCTCTTCCGCCCGGTAGCCGAGCGCGGCCTCGACGCCGCTCACGTGGCGGGCGACGCGCACGAACAGGTCTTCTGGCGTCTCGACGACGACGCCGTCCTCGCGAGCGAGGTAGCGCGCCCGCAGGACCTGGAGCGCGTTCTCCGTGAGCGGCGCCGTCACATCGGCACCGTACGATCCGCGGCCAGGGCACGCAACCGCACCCCCGGCGTCGGCCGCGACCGCGCCGACCGCGGCACGGGCACCTCGCGCATCGGCGAGAAGCGCAGCGTGTCCAGGGCGCTCATCCTGCTCGCGATCCTTGCGCTGCTCGCGATGCTCGCGGCGCGTGCGGCGGCGGCCGCGCCTGCGCCTGCGCCGTTCGCGGACGATCCGAGCGATCTCGACGCGGCAGATGGCGATGTGCTCGACATGGGGGGCGAGCCGCACGCGCCGACCGGCGGCCGGAGTAGCGGTGCCGGCATCGATGCGGCGACCTCTGCAAGCGATGCGTCTACCGACGCGAGCCGCTCGCCGGGCACTCCGGGCGGACTACCCGCCGGTGCGGGGACGCTGCCGACGACGCGCGACGTGATCGCAGCCGCGGTCCGCGCAGCCGGACTGGCCGGCGATCCGGCGGCGGGCTGGCGGCGGCGCGCGCGACTCGCGGGGCTCGTGCCGCAGCTCTCCGTGCGCGCCGGCCAGGACGAGACGTGGCGCGACGTCGCCGATCCGACGCTCGGGCACGTGATCGCGTACGGCGTCACCGCGAGCTGGCGGCTCGAGCGGCTCGTCTACGATCCGAGCGAGCTGCGCATCGCGACGGTCGACGTGTTGCGGCGGCGCGAGCGGCGTCGGCTCGCGTGGTACGTGATCTCGCTGTACCGCGCGTGGCGCCGCACGCAGAACGAGGACCTCGCGGCGCAGCTCGATGTCGTGACCGACGGCTGGTTCTCCGCGCGCGTCGGGCCGTAGCTCGTCGCGCCGGGGCGTAGCTCATCGGGTGCGGAACGGAGTTTTCCCGAGATGCCTTAACAGTCCGAAACGTTCATCACGACCGGTGACGCGACGTGTCCGAAAGGCGGACAACCATGCGTGGGTCCTCGACGAAATGCTCGTCGGTGGGCGCCTCTTTGGAACAGCAACTACCCGAGGGAGCCCCGGCCCCTGCCCGACTGACTACGCAAGGAAACTTGCCTCACCCCGTCGGAGCCAGCCAAGCTTTCGGATACGTGAGCCGTTCCGAGCGCGAACATCGTCGCTACGCCCATGATGTGGCGGTGACGTTCCGCGTGGGAACGAAGGTCTTCGAAGGCCGCACGCGCAACGTGTCTCGCGGCGGGCTGTGCGCGACGACCGCGGACGCGCTGACGACCGGCACCGATCTCGACCTCGACATCGTCCTCGTGTTCGATGACGGCATGCAGAGCGAGGCGCTGCGGTTGCCCGGGCGCGTGGCGTGGTGCACGACGGTCGACGAGTCGTACCAGCTCGGCGTCTCGTTCCGCGGGCTCGACAAGAAGCGCGCCGAGTATCTGACGATGTTCCTGCGCTACCTCGATGACGAGCACGGCGAGCAGCCGAACGGCGAGCGCTCGCTCGACGAACGCTTCGGCTGACGTTCCGTCGACCTTCAGCCGAGCTTCGGTCGAGCTTCAGTCGAACTTCGTCTGCGCGGCCAGCTGATCGATCAGCTTGGGGTCATCGCCGCCATCGACGATGAACACCTTGGTGCCGGCGAGCTTGACCCAGACCTTGCCGAAGTCGCTGCGCGCGACGCCGGTGTCGGGATGCGAGACATCGGCGCCGGCAAAGCGGGCGGACAGCGTCGCGACGTAGCCGTCGTAGAACTGCTTGGCGTCGTCGGGCGTGTCCCAGACCGTCGCGATCTGCGCGACGAGGTGGTTGTCCGCGCGGCGCGTGACGACGTAGTGGTCGCCGCCCCAGCCTTCGGAGGCGGCGGTGCCGGCCTTCGGCGTCCACAGCGAGAAGTAGACCTGCCACATCAGCTCGCCCAGGACGTTGTTCTCGAGCTCGGTGCCCGTCGCCTTGGGCAGCGTCACCTTGTGCGGACGGTCGCGCGTCGGGAACAGCTTGGTCTCCGGGTGGAGCACCTGTTCGGTCGACTCGGGCGGATGCGCGTAGAGCTCGTCGACCGCCTTCCAGCCGCCCTGCTTGTACGCGACGGCGGAGACCAGCGCGCCCTTGGTGTACGAGACGACGAGCGGCACGAGGACGGCGGGCGGCAGCGAGTCCATCGCCTCGACCGACTTCTTGATCTCGGGATCCATGCCGCCCATCAGCGCGGACTGCTGCTTGGTCATGTCGGCGAACGACGACAGGTCCATGTCGGAGAACTGCTTGACCTGCGTCTCGAGCATCGACATCAGCGTCGGCGAGAAGCCGCTGCCCGCACCCGGCGCGTTCGCGGCGACGGCGTAGAGCAGCATCGTGAACGTCGCGTCGCCCTCGACGACGAAGCGCCGCGCGTTCGCCTGATCGTCGTCGAGCTTGGTGCCCTTGGGCTCGAGGTACTTCGTCAGGTCGAAGTGCTGGTCCTGCAGGCCGTGCGTCAGCTCGTGCGCCGACATCGTGTCGAGCATCATGTCGTTCGCGGGCACCATGACGAGGAAGAACTTCTTCGCCTGCGGGTCGTAGTAGGCGCCGGCCTGGGTCGCCATCGTCTGCTCGAGCACCGCCGCGAGATCGATCGGCTTCTGGAACAGACCAACGTGCAGGAACGCCTCCGCCTCGCCCTTCGCCTTCTCGGTCGGCAGCTCCTTCTGGATCTCCTTCTGGAGATATTTCCGGAAGTCGTCGGTCGTCTGGTACTCGGTCGGCACCGCGTGCTCGAACGTCAGGTCGCGGACCTTCGCGAGCTTCGGCATGATGCCCTCGACGCGCGACAGCGCCGCCGCCGCTCGCGCCTTGCGCTGCTCCGGCGTGTCGGGCACCGCTGGCGCGGCCGCCTTGCTCCACGGATCGCCGGAGCCGCCGCCGATGAGCGCGCTACCCGTGCCCGAGCCGGCGCGGATGACACCGCCGGCGCCATCGTCCGACGCGGAGCCCGCGGAACCGCCCGCACCGCGAGCGCCCGCGCCGCCGGCCGCCGATCCGACCGCGGCGCCCGGCGCGCCACCCGGCGCCGACTTGTTGCTCGACTTGCAGGCGACGAGCGCGAGCGTGCAGGCCGCGACGTTGGCCGTGAGGTTCGCTGCGAGGCCGGCCGAGAGATGCGGGCGTACAGATGCCATGGCGCGGACCTTACTACTCTCCGGCTCTGGCCTTTGCGTGCTTTGCGTTCTTTGCGGCCAGATCGCTGCTGTCCGAGCCGCTAGTCCTTCGGCTTGAGCTCGACCAGCGTCGCGCCCCAGTTCGCGTCCGCCTGCGCGAAGCTCGAGACGGCCGGGTGCTTCTCGAGCACGCTCTCGACGATCCGGCGCAGCGTACCGGTGCCCTTGCCATGGATGATGCGGACGGTGCGGTAGCCCTCGTCCTGCGCGACCGTCAGGAACTGCTCGGTGACGCTCGCCGCGTCAGCCGGCTGGAACGTGTGGAGGTCGAGCTGATCGGTCTGGATCAGCTCGGTGGTCGGGGTTTCGAAGTCGTCGTCGGGCATGTCATCCGGGCCAGTGGCTGGACTGCGGCGCGAAGACAATCATGCGCTTGCGGAGGCCGGAAGGCACGCGTGCATCGAGGATTCCCGCGACCTCGTCGGGGCGGTAGAGCTGTGAGAGGTGCATGACGACAACGTGCTCGTTCTCGAAGCGGTCGGCGCGCTCGACGAGCTCGTCGAGGTGGATGTGACAGCCAGCGCGGGCAGCCTCGAGTGACTTGCGCTCGTCGAGGAACGTGCACTCCATGATCAGGACGCGCACGCGGTAGAGGTCGGGGTTGTGGTCGAGCACGCTGACGAGCGTGTCTGTCGCGTAGGCGAGCTCGAGACGGTCCTCGTGCTCGGAGACGGGCTCGCCCGCGAGCCGGCGCGCCGCGATCTGGGGACCGGGAAGGCCGCGCAGGTCCGCGCGCAGCTTGGAGACGCGGCGCACGACGACGTAGGCAAGCGATGGCACGGGATGGAACGTGCGGATCGCGCGGATGCGGAGGTCGCCGCGCAGCGCGTGCTCGTCGCCCGGAAGCATGCCGATCGGCTCGATCGCGAGCGGGAAGCGCTGCAGGCGCGAGAGTGCGTCGAGTGCCGTCGTCAGGTCTCCGACAATTTCTGCTGGCATGATCACGCGCGGCGCCGTCTGCTTGCCGTGCAGCGCGCGGATGCCGAGCAGCGACGCGAGTGCACCGACGTGGTCGGCGTGGCCGTGCGAGAGCAAGATCGTGTCGATGCCGCCCGAGCTGCGCGGTGCAATCCCTGCATCGAAGACGAGCCCGAGCTCGGGAACCGCGAGCGATGTGTACACGCCCCCGACGGACACGCCGCGGATCGTGTAGGGCCCGGCGGTCACGGTCGTCAGCACCGGAGCGAGTGTACCTGCTAGGATGTCGTCCGCATGTTCTGGTACCTGCTTCTCGGCGCCGTCGCGATCTGGCTGCTCATCACCATCGCGCTACCGGTACCGCGCCGCATCTGGGCCTTCAGCCTGATCACCGCGAAGTACTTCTGGCTGTGGCTGTTCGACGCCGTGTACCTGCGCAAGCTGTGGTTCGCGATCACCGGCAAGAGCGCGAAGTACCAGAAGCTGACGCGCCCGGTGCTGCTGCGGATGATGTGCGAGGACCTCGGCCCGACGTTCATCAAGTTCGGCCAGATCATCGCGTCGAGCGCGGGCATGTTCCCCGATCCGTACGTCAAGGAGTTCCAGAAGGTCCTCGATCGCGTGAGGCCGTTCGCGTTCGAGGACGTGCGGCGCACGCTCGACGAGGACCTCGGTGCCGAGAAGGCCGCGCACCTCGTCGAGATCGATCCGAAGCCGCTCGCGAGCGCATCGATCGCGCAGGTGCACACCGCGAAGCTGCGCGATGGCACGCAGGTCGTGATCAAGGTCCAGCGGCCCGGCATCATCGCGCGCTGCATGGCCGACATGCGGATCATGCGCCGCGTCGCGGGCTGGGTCGCGAAGCTCAAGAAGAACGTCGAGCTCGCGAATCCGGTCGGCGTCGTCGACGACTTCACGAAGACGCTCACCGAGGAGCTCGACTTCCGCCAGGAGGCCGCGAACCTCGATCGCTTCAACGAGATCATGCGCGAGCTCGGCTACAAGCACATCCACGCGCCGGTGCCGCACCACGAGTACACGACCCGCAAGGTGCTCGTGATGACGAAGTTCTCCGGCCTGCGCGTCGACAAGTTCGAGGAGATCAAGGCCCGCGGCATCGACGGCGAGTCCAAGCTCGTCGACGGCCTGCGCGCGTGGTTCCAGTGCGTTGTGTTCTATGGATTCTTTCATGGCGACGTCCATGCGGGGAATCTCATGTTGTTGGACGACGACACGATCGGCTTCCTCGACTTCGGCATCGTCGGCCGCTTCAACGACAAGGAGCGCTACCTCGTCACCGACTACATGATCGCGTTCGCGTCGGGTAACTACAAACGGCTCGCCGAGATCATCATCGAGATGGCGGGCGCGCCCGACGGTCTCGACATGGACGGCTTCGTCAAGGATCTCGGCGAGACGTACAGCCCGCTGCTCCGGCTGTCGTTCGGCGAGGTCAACTACGCCGAGTTCTTGCCGGGCATCCAGCGCACCGCCACGCGCCACAAGATGCGCATGCCGAACGAGTTCATCCTGATCACGAAGCAGCTGCTGTACTTCGATCGCTACGCGAAGTCGCTCGCGCCCAAGCTCAACGTCTTCACCGATCCGCGCCTCGTGCTCGGCATGATGCAGGACATCCAGAAGGCGCGCATGATGGCCGACGCGAAGGCGAAGTCGCAGCCGTCGGGCTAGCGCCGCACGCGTCGTCCTGGCTCGGCCCGCGAGCTAGCTGCGCTTGCGCGCGAGTCGCTGCGGCCAGTCGACGATCGGCGCCGTATCCGAGCCCTCGGTGCGCTCGACGTACGCGCGCAGCGTCTCGCTGCCGAGCGGCCGATCGATCGTGCGCTCGATGCTGAGGTGGCGGCGATGCACGGCGCGCAGGGCGCCGAGCCCGACGATCGTGCCGTCCCACCAGCGATCCTGCAGCCCGGTCTCGAGCTCGACCGTCAGCGCCGTCGACAGCAGATCGAGGTCGAGCACGAGCAGCTCGGACTGGCTCGCACCGCCGCGCGAGACCAGCGCGATCAGCTCGGGGACGCTCGCGGCGTAGAACCGCGCCGTCACCAGATCACTGATCTCCGCCTCGATCCAGCTCCTCAGATGCGCGCTCGTGCATAGCGCGACGAGCCGCCGCTCCTTCGACATCCGGTCCTCCTGCGACCACTGTGGCCATTCAGAGGCGACGGCGCTGCCGGAAGAATTCGGATCCTCCTGTAGGACGCGGCCGATTCGGCCGTCGGTCTCTGTCCTACGCGGCGGCGGCGGCCGCGAGCAGTACGAACATCTCGCCGAGCGCGGCGCTCGTCGCCACGACGGCCGCGGACAGTCCGTGATCGCGGCGCTGGGCGTCGATGCCGAGCGCGAACGCGCCGATCGTCGCGAGCACGACGGCAGCGAGGCCGGCGCGCCCGAGCGCGAGCGTGCAGATCGATGCGAGCGCGAGACCGATCGCGGCCGCGAGCCACGCCGGCGCCGGTGCCGCAACGAGCGATCGCGGACTGCGATCATCCAGGATCGGATCGCCGATCGCCTGCGGGAACACCGCCGCCCACCGGCCGACCAGCGCCGTCGCGACGAACGCGCCGAGCCAGTGCGCAGGTGCGACCGATCCGATCGCGGCGGCGCGGACGAGCATCGTGAACCCGAGCACGAGCACCGCGGGCGTCGACGGCGAGCGCGCCTGCGACCGATCGATCCGATCGACCAGCCCGCGCTCGACGATGCCCGCCGACGCGAGCGACATCACGCTGAGCCCGACGATCGCGCAGACGGCCGCCGGCACGTGCAGGCCGTGCAGCACCGTGGCCGCTAGGTACGCGATCACGCCGATCGGCACGCCGACCGCGAGCACCCAGCCGGGCGAGCGCGCGTCGTCCGCGACCTCGTTAGGCCACCGCCACGACGAGCTGTGCACGAGCGCGACCGCGCCGCCGTAGAGCGGGCCGAGCCGGCGCTGCCAGTCCTCGCGGGTGGACATGGCCCTAGCCTACCGCATCGACCGAGCCGAACCCGGACGCGACTACATCGCGGGCTTGATCGCGTGCTTGCGCTCGGGGATCGAGACGATCTTCGCGCGCACGAGGAACGGCGCCGGATCGACGTAATGCGTGTTCGTGTTGTCGCCATGGTCGCCGGCGCGATTCGGGATCTCGAGGCTGAAGTGCAGGTGCGGCGCCGCCGAGTAGACGGCCGTCGCGCCGAGCGTGCCGATGTACTGGCCGCCGTCGACGTGGTCACCGACCTCGAGGCCGTCCGCGATGTCGTCGAGGTGCATGTACGCGGTCAGCGTGCCGTCGTCGTGCTCGATGCGGACGTAGCGGCCGCTGCGACCGTCGAGTCCGAGCTCGTGACGCTCGACGCGCACGACGGTGCCGTCGGCAACCGCGACGATCGGCCGGCCGCGCGGGCCATCGAGATCGACGCCGCAGTGCCCGGCGCCGCACTCGGCGCGCATGATGCCCTTGCGCTCGGCACCGAAATGACGCGACGCCTGCTCCGGCATGTGCTCCTCGGAGCCGGTCACCGGATGGATCCAGTCGACGAGCGACGGATACAGATCGTCGAGCCGCTCGTTCGCCTCGCTCGGCATCGGCCAGCGCGCCTCGAGCGACGGTGCATTCTCCTGCGTCGTCGCGATCGTCTTGAGCGGCAGCACCTCGTGCTCGGCGACATCGATCGTCGCAGCGGGAGATGCCAGCGACGTCGACGCGTGCGTCGGGCGAACATGCGCGGCGCACAGCGCGAGACCGGCGAGCGCAGCGACTCCGGCGGCGGCGACATGCACACCGCGGCGGCGCGGCGCCGGCGCGATCACCGTCACCTGCTCGACGCCGCGCGAATCGCGAATCGCGAAACAGCTCGGATGCCACAGCTCGATCGCACCCGCGGTCGAGATGACCGGACGACCCTCATGCAGCGGCACAGCGCTGCAGCAGCGCGGACACACCCCCATGCCGAAAGGCTAGATCGCGAGGCGTGTCGCTAGGTGTCCTACCCGGCTACTTTTTTCGGCGCATGATGATCAGGTGGTTCTGGTTCTTCTTGTCGTAGTAACCGAACCGGAACGGTAGCTCGCGCTTGTCCTGCGACTCGAACTCGGTGCGCCAGTCCTTCTGGATCGAGTTGCCGGCGGGGATGTGCGGCCCGACGAACGCGCCGTACGTCTCGTACTCGAACCCCGCAGGTTTTCCCCACTTCGGCGCCACTCCCGTCGCATCCGACACCATCCACTGCACGTGCTTGAGCAGGAAGCCCCGCATCAGCGAGAACGAGTCCCACGACAATAGATATGAGGCCGCCTTCGTCATCGCCGCGATGTCGCCCTTGAGCTCGAGGTGCTTGAGCACGCGCGGGTCCTTCTTGAGGCCGGGGCCGATCCCCTTGCTGTCCTCGTCGCCGAGGTTCGCGCGGATGTGGCGCCACACCTGGATGCGGCCGCCCGGCTTGCGGAACTCGAGCTCGGCATTCGCGAACACGAAGTTGCGGGTCTCCGGCTTCACCTTGAGCGGGTCACCGGCCTTCGCGATGTCGGCGTCGTCGAGGTAGTGGAGCGTGCCGTCGTCGTTGATCTTGAAGTAGCGCAGCTGGACGATCTCGTAGCCGTGGATCTTCATCGCGCTGAGCGCGAAGATCAGCTCGGTCGGCAGCGAGCCCGCGCGCATCGCCTCGATCATGTTCATCGTGTTCGAGAAGTTCACGCGGTAGAGGAACTTCAGCTCGTACTCGACCTTGTCGAGCGCCTTCTCGAGGTCCTTGCCCTTGAGCACGTCGATGTCGCGCGGATCGCCGGCAGGCTCGAGCGAGAGCGTCGTGATCTCGTCGGCGTCGGGATAGACCGTCAGCGCCGTCGACAGATCGCCGCCCGCGAACGGATAGACGACGGTCTTCGGGATGTCCTTCGGAACGTGCGCCTCGAAGAACGCGCGCGCCGGCTTCACCCACGAGTCGGTGTAATCGGTCTGCGCCTTCGTGATCACGTCGCAGTGCTTCGCGAGCAGATCCTTCGGGAAGTCCGCCGGCGAGGCGCCCTCGCCACACGCGCCGACGACGTACATCGCCTTGCCCTCGGCCGTGAAGTCGTGGCCGCCGGCCGGAGGCACCTTCGCGTCAGGCGCGGCCGCGGGCTTGTTGCCGGAGTCGGCGACCTTCGTCTCACCGTTGTCGGTGACCTTCGGCGCTTCCGGCTTCACTTCGGGCTTCGCCGCCGAGCCAGCCGCGGGCGCCGGCGTGGCCACGGTCGAAGGAGTCGTCGCGGGGGCGCTCGACGCGGGACCGGTGCCGCCGGTCGCCGGGTCGTTGCCGTGACAGGCCGCGACGAGGACCGCGGCAGACAGAAGGTGACGCATGAGGGGCCTCACTATGCAACGAATGGGTGGGCCGAGGCTATTCCTCGGTGACCTCGAAGACGGTCTCGATCTCTCCGCGGCGTACGGCCACGGAGAGACGTTTTGGCAACGCGCTCGCGAGCGCCGTCAGCTGGGCCGCGCTCGTGATGCGATGCGAATCGATCCCGAGCACGATGTCACCGCGGAGAAGCAGCCACATCGGATCGGCGAGGCGTACACCGATCACGCCGCCGTTCTCGACGACCGGATCGCCGAGCACGGCCGCGAGCGCCCGCAGCGATGGCGCCATCGCGGGCACGTGGACCGTCGGCAGCGAGAGCGCCGCACGCGCCGGCTGCGGATCGAGCTGCGCGAGCACGTCGTGAGCGAGGGCCGCGACCTCGTCCGGATCGAGGGCGGTGGCGCGCACGAGCACCTGGCTGCCGCGTCGCGTGACCGCGAGCTTGCTGCCGAGCGATGACCACCGCGCGATCGTCTGCGCGAGCTCGCGCTGCGCCGCATCGGGATCGGCCGCATCGATCGCGAGCCACGCGGCACCGGTCTCGGCCGCCGCGAGCACGTGTCGATCGCCGAGGTCGGCCGCGATCGCGATCGGCGCGGTCGCGAGGTAGTCGCGCGCGCGTGTCCACCGCGGACCGAGCCCGTGCTCGATCGTGCTGTTGCCGAGCGTTGCGACGTAAACGTCACTGGCGACGCGTGCGATCGCGGGGCAAGTCGCAACGGGCCTGCGCGACACCAGGACGATCGTTGTCCCGGTCTCACCGTGCGCGAGCGCCGCGGCATCCGCGCTCAGGGCCGCGTCGATCACGCAGGCAAAGGTTGCGGGCGCATACGGACGCGCGACGTCGACGGCCCTTCTCCACGCCGCGAGCGCGCTTCCGTCGGCGGCGGCGACGATCGATGCCTCCGCCGGCAGCAACGCTAGGGCGCGCTCACGCGGAGTAGGTGGGCGATCGCACGCGACGAGCGCACCCGCGATCACCACCTTCGCGTACGAGGACACGATGTCTCTGTATCAGAGAAGCGCTAAGGTCGAACGCATGGCCACCATCAATGACGCCCGCTTGCGGGAGATCTTGACGGGTTCGCCGACAGTGGCGGTGCTCGGGGTCCACACGCAGGAAGACAAGGCGGCGTACTACGTGCCGGAGTATCTCCACGATGAGGGCTATCGCATCATCGGTGTGAATCCGCAGTTCACGAGCGAGACGCTGTTCGGCGAGAAGGTCCGCGCGACGCTCGCGGAGATCAAAGAGCCGGTCGACATCGTCGACATCTTTCGCAAGCCGGAGCTGATCCCCGAGCACGTGCCCGACATCCTCGCGATGCAGCCGCGACCCAAGGTCGTGTGGTTCCAGCTCGGCATCAAGAACGAAGAGGCCGCGAAGCAGCTCGAAGAAGCGGGCATCACCGTCGTGCAGAACCGTTGCACGCTCGCGGATCACCAGCGCCTCGGCCTCGGCGCGCCGGTCAAGCGCTAGGCGGCGCGAGTCCGGGCGCGGCCCGCGTCGCGCGAACGCTACGCGCTGACGAGATCGCGCAGCCGCTTTGCGAGCCGCGTGCTCGTGATGCCGCGCGCCGGCGCGACGAAGATCGTGTCGTCGCCCGCGATCGTGCCGAGCGACTCGGGCAGGTGCGCGCGGTCGAACGTGCTCGCGACGACCTGCGCCGCACCGGGCGACGTGTGGATCACGACGAGCGAGCCGTTGTCGTCGACCGCGCGCACGAGATCGCGGAGCAGCGGCGGGCGCGGCGCATCGGCGAGCTCGTACGCGGTTCCGCCGCCGGGCTGAGCGGCGCGGCGGGCGCCGAGCTGCGCGAGGTCGCGCGACAACGTCGCCTGCGTGACCGCGTGGCCGCGCGCGGCGAGGAGCTCGCGCAGCTCTTCCTGCGTCGCGACCGGGCGGCTCGCGATGAGCTCGCGGATGACGGAACGGCGATCGCCGGCGGCGCTCACGGCGTCACCAGTGTGCCGACGCCGCGGTCGGTGAACAGCTCCGCGATCAGCGTGTGCGGCGTGCGGCCGTCGATCACGTGCACGCGGCCGACGCCGCCCGCGAGCGCCGTGCGGATCGCGTCCTTACCGATGCCGCCGGTCTCCTGCGCGCGGTCGAGATCCGGCACGTGGAGGTCGGTCACCAGCTCGCCGTGCTCGAGGATGCCCTGCGCATCGCCGAGCAGGATCAGCTTCGGCACGCCGAGCGCGACGGCGAGGGCCGCGGCGGCCGCATCCGGATCGATCGGGTGCGCGGCGCCGTCGTCGCCGAGCGCGACCGGCGAGATCACCGGCACGTAGCCCTGGCCGAGCAGCACCTCGGCGACGCCAGGGCTGACGGTGACGGCGCCCTGCTTGATGCGGAGCAGGCCCGCGTCGTGGCCGGAGAGCCCGATCGCGTGGCCGCCGTCGAGGTTGAGCAGCGTGACGAGGTTCTGTGGCTCGTGGCCGTGGACGACGATCGGCGCGAGGCCGCACGAGCGCAGCAGCTCGATGTCCTTGCAGAACGCCTGGGCGAGCGCGGGCTTCGTCATCGCGGCGCCGCGGAAGCACACGACGCAGCGCGTGCCCGCGAACCGCGAGATGTAGCTGAGCGCCTCGACGAGCAGCGTGCGCTTGAACGACGGCGAGTAGTTGGTCAGCCGGTCGTCCTTCGCGAGGCCGCCGTCGGGTGTCTGCACGATCAGCGACGTGTAGTCCGCGTTGAGCTTGACGTAGTCGTAGCCGAGGTCGCAGCCCCACGCGGTCGCGGCGCCCGGGCCAGCCGCCAGCGCGACCTCGACGCGCACCTCGGGCGCCCGCATCTTCGCGCGCAGCGCCGGCGGATCGGCGAGCACGGGCTCGCCCGCGAACACGGTGACGGCCTGGATCGCGACCGTCGCGCGGTGCGGATCGACCGCGAATCCCTGGGAGCCGGCGCGCGCACCGACCGTGGCGAGGATGCGACCCCAGTTCGGGTCGGCCCCGAAGATTGCCGCCTTGACCAGCGACGATGCCGCGATCGACCGCGCGAGATCGCGCGCGACGGCCGCGCTCGGCGCGCCGCTGACGCTCACCTCGAGCAGCCGGGTGGCGCCCTCGCCGTCCGACGCGATGTCACGCGCGATCTCGACACACAGCGCGGTCAGCGCCTGCGCGAACGCCTCGTAGTCGGCGCCCGGATCGGTGATCGGCGGATTGCCGGCGCGCCCATTCGCGAGCACGTAGATCGAGTCGTTCGTGCTCGTATCGCCATCGACGACCAGGCAGTGAAAGCTCGGATCGATCGCCTGCGTCAGCGCGCGGTCGAGCATCGCGGGGGCGATCGCGGCGTCCGTCGTCACGACCGCGATCATCGTGGCGAGCTGCGGCATGATCATGCCCGAGCCCTTCGCGATCGCGGAGATCGTGACCGCGCGCCCGCCGAGCGTCAGCGTCTTGCACGCGAGCTTGGTGCGCGTATCCGTCGTGATGATCGCCTCCGCCGCCGGCTCGGGCGCCGGCGAAAGTGCCGCGACCAGCCTCGGCGCCGCCTCGACGATCTTCCCGACGGGCAGCCGCACGCCAATGACGCCCGTCGAGGCGGTCAGCACGGCCTCCGCGGGCACGCCGAGCGCGCGGCCCACCGCCTCGCGGATCGCGAGCACATCGGCAACGCCCGCCGCTCCCGTGAGCGCGTTCGCATTGCCGCTGTTGACGACGACCGCGCGCACACCGCTCGCCGGCACGCGCGCCCGCGCATCGATCACCGGCGCGGCGGCCGCGAGGTTCGTCGTGAACGCACCTGCGACCACACACGCCGTATCGCTGGTGACGAGCGCGACGTCGCGGCGGACCGGCTTGAGGCCGGCCGGTACGCCGGCGAACGAGAACCCGAGAGGCGTCTGCATACTGTATGCATGAATATGCATCTTTTATACAGAATACAAGCGTGCTCTTTCGCACGGCGCGGTCCCACGCCACGGAGGCGGCGCTGGC
>JAFAOG010000550.1 GCA_019237945.1 Deltaproteobacteria bacterium
ACGCCGGAGACGTACATCGCGTCATCCGAGACGTCCGGTGCCTCGATCACGAGCTCGTGGCCGCCGACGTCGATGCGCGCCTTCGGGAAGCGCGGCGCGCCGACGATCCACTGGTCGCTGCCCGCGACCGGGTAGAAGCCGAGCGTCGCGAGCACGTACCACGCGCCCATCGCGCCGCCGTCGTCGTTGCCGGGCACGCCGTCGGGTTGATCGGAGTAGATCGTGTCGACGATCCAGCCGACCCACTGCGCGGTCAGCTCGGGATGGCCCAGCTCGGCGAACAGGTACGCCGCATTGATATCCGGCTCGTTCCCCGCCCAGTAGTACGGGCGCGGGAAGTTCGCGGCCGCCGGATCCGACGACTCCCAGTCCGTCTTCGTCCTGGTGAAGAAGTCCTTCAGCTTCGCGATCGCGGCATCGCTGCCGCCGAGCACCATCGCCATGCCGTCGGGATCGTGGATCGCGGTCTCCCACAGCGACTGCCACGCGTTCGCCTCCGCGTAGTCGCTCATCTGCTGCGTCGGATCGAACGCGCCACCCGCGAACGAGCCATCGGGCGCGCGGCCGCGCAGAAAGCCGGTCGCCGGATCGTAGAGCATGCGCCAGCCGTGGCTGCGCGCGATCAGCGCATCGTGCGTCGCGGAGTCTCCGACGGCCGCCGCGAGGTGGGCGAGTGCGAAGTCATCGTGCGCGTACTCCGTCGTCATCGACACCGAGCGGCCCAGCGTGTTCGGCACATAGCCGTACTGCATGTACGCCTCGACGTCGTCGCGCCCGCCGCGCTTCGCGACGCCCGGATCCATCGCCGCCGCGCGCAGCATCGGATACGCAGCGTTCGGATCGACGCCGGGCACGCCGCGCGCGACCGCATCCGCGTAGACGATCTCGGCACTCGCGCCGAGCATCGTGCCGGTCTCGCCGATCGCGAGCGGCCACTTCGGATACGCGCCGAGCCCGTTGCCGAACGCGACGAGCGACCTCGCCTGCGACGCCGCGCTGTCGGGCGCGAGCCACGCGTAGAGCGGCGCGACGGTGCGGTACGTGTCCCACAGCGACAGGTCGCTCATCTGGTGATAGCCGTCTGCATGCTCGACCGCGCTGCCGCCCGCGAGCTCGAAGCTGCCGTCGACGTCGTCGATCACGCTCGGCATCAGGAACGAGTGATAGAGGCCGGTGTAGAACGTGCGCCGCTCGGCCTCGGTGCCGCCGGTCACCTTGACGACATCGAGCTTCTGCGCCCATGCCGCGCGCGTCGCCGCCGCGACCGCATCGAAGTCGAGCTGCGGGACCTCCGCCGCGAGGTTCGCGCGCGCACCTTCGATCGACACGAGCGACAGCCCGATCGCGAGCGTCGTCGGCCCGCTGGCGCTGAGCGCCGCCCCGACGCCGGTTCCCGTCGCGCTCGCCGCGCCCGATGGCGGCTGCGTCGCCGACCACGTCTGCACCGCGCTCCACGTGCCGTGCACGACGAAGTACAGCGTGTAGCCGCCAAACCCGGCCGACATCCCGCCGAGGTGATGCAGCTGGCCGGTGATCTCGTTGCCGGCGACCGTGATCGTCGCCGCGTCGACCTTGCCGCCCTCGAGCGTCTTGTCGAGATCGATCACGATCGCGCCCGCGCCCGTGTAGCGCTCGACCGCGACGCGCGGCGTCGCCGTCAATTCCGCCTTGATGCCATTCGCGAACGTCAGCTCGTACGTGCCGGCGGCGACCTTCTCGGTCGACTTGTCGAACAGCGTCTCGTAGTCTGTGACCTTCGTCTTGCTCGCATCGAATGCGGCGACCGGCATCACCGACAGGATCCCGTAGTCGGTCGCGCCCGCGCCGTGGAGGTGCACGCTCGAGAAGCCACGCACGCGATTGTCCTCGGCGTAGTAGCCGGAGTAGTGCTGGAACGCGACGGTGCCGAGCGGACCGTTCGTATCGGGCCCGGGCTTCGCGAGGCCGTGCGGCGCGACCGCACCGACGAAGCAGCTGCCGTACGCGAAGCCGAGGCCGCCGGTGCCGATCCGCGGATCAACCTCGGCGACGGTATCGGTCACCTCGGGCAACGGAGGCGGGCTCGTGCTGCCGCACGCCGCGAGCGCCAGAAACGCGAACCGCCTCATCTCGAGGCGCACTCTATCCCGGCGCTAGTTGATCGTGAACGGATAGTTCACGGTCGCGACGTCGCTGCCGTCCCGCGTCGGGAACGTCCACGCGTTCGCCGACCGCACGACGCACGCCGCCACCAGCGGGTTGTTCAAGGTCGACTGCACCTGGATGTGCTTGACCTTGCCGCCGGCATCGACCGCGAGCTGCAGGCTGAGCGTGCCCTTCATCGCGCGGTCCTGCTTCTTGCCGTCGGCGAAGCACTTGAGCACCTCGGGGCGGTGCGCCCCGATCACCGACGACACCGTCGCACCGTCGATCGCGGGCCGTGCCGGCTCGGGCACGATCGGCGGGTCCTCGACGGCGGGCGGCGCGGGCGGTGCCGGCACATCCGCCGGCTTCGGCGCCTCGACGGCCGCGACCGGATTGGCCGCCGGCGCGGCAGGCTGTTCGGCGCGCGCCTCGGTCGTCATCTCGATCGCGGGCAGCTCGGCGGGCGGCGCGTCATCGGCAGCGCCGCGGCCGATCTTTCTGGGCGCGAGCTCGGCCGGCGCCGCGGCGGCGACCTGCGCGGGGCGCGCGACCGTCATCGCAGGCGCGGCAGGCGCGGCGGCGGCAACCGCCGGCGTCGTCGGAGGCGCGACCTCACCGAGCGCGACGAGCGTCTCCTCCTCGGTCGCCTCCGCCATGCCGGTGCCCTTCGCGAGGTGCGCCTTGAGGTGCGTCGGGCGATCGAACGTCAGCCAGTAGCGCTGCGTCTTGTAGCCGGGCGCCGACACCTCGACGAGCTCGACGACATCGGTCGCTCCGATCGACATCGTCGCGGGCGCGCTCGCGACCCGCCGGCGAAACACGACGCGCGCGTTCGGCGCATCCGCCTCGAGCGTCACGCTGATCTTCTGCGCCTCTCTCGGCGCGGGCGCGGCCGCCGCGGGCTGCGCGACGGGCATCGGAGGCGGCGGCGCCTTCTCCACCCCGTGGCCCTTGAGGCCGAACGCGAGGCCGAGCACGCCGACGAGGATGCCGCAGCCGGCGAGCGCGTAGAGCGCGTACGGCTTCGCGGGCGGCTGGACGACAGGCAGCGTGCCCGGCAGCGGCGTGTCCATCACGTTCGCGGGGCGCGGGATCAGCGACGAGTCGCGCGCGACATCGACGACGATCGGCGTCGACCGGCGCGGCGCAGCGTCCTTCGGGAACAGCTGCTCGAGCGCCGCCTGCACCTCGGCCATCGACTGGTAGCGATCGTCGGGGTTCTTCGCGAGCAGCTTCTCGAGGATCATCACCTGCAGACCGGGCGGCACCTCGGGGCGCTGCAGCGGCGGCGGCGGATACGTCGAGATGCGATTGAGCAGCTCGCGCGGATCGTCCTCGTTCGAGAACGGCCGCCGCGCGGTCAGCATCTCGTAGAGGATCACGCCGAGCGCATAGATGTCCGCGCGCCGGTCGACCGACTCCGGCGCGGTGACCTGCTCGGGCGCCATGAACTCCGGCGTGCCCATCACGATCTGGCGCTTGCCGTCCTCGACCGCGAGGAAGCGCGAGATGCCGAAGTCGAGGATCTTCACGTGATCGAGCGCGTCGTCCTTGTCGGTCAGGAAGATGTTGT
>JAFAOG010000551.1 GCA_019237945.1 Deltaproteobacteria bacterium
GAGGTCCTTGCCGAGCTGGATCTCGCGGTGGATATCGGCGAGCTCGTCCTCGATCGCGAGCGCTTCCTTGGCGCTGGCGTCGAGCGTGTCGGCGACGTTCTTCTTCTGATCGGGCGTGACGCTCGCCTCGTCGTTCGTGTACTTGCGCAGTGCGACGGCGATCGCCTGCGAGGAGTCGATCGCGCCGGAGATCTCGTTCGTCTGCTGGTCGAGCTTGTCGTAGCCGGCCTGGATGCCGGCGACGCGCTCGGCGAACGCGCGCTCGGGGTTGCCGAGAGCCGCATACTGGCTCGCGTACGCCTTGCGCTCGGGGCTCGCGACCCCCGCCTTGTCGTGGATGTCGTTGCGCAGCGCCGCGAGGTCTTCCTGGATCGCCTCGATGCGCGCGCGCCGGATCGCGATCGCCGGGTACAGCTGGCTATGATCCTTGGCGCCGATCACGGCGTTGAGGCGAACGATCATCGCCTCGGTGTCGTTGAGGTTCGACTGGATGCTGCCGAGGTCGCTCTCGATGTTGACGAACCGCTGCACCTCGGGCTCGTCGCGAAGCCACTGCGCGGCGGCCTCCGGGATCGGAGCCGCGACCTGGAACACGTGCTGCTGGCGACCCGCGATCTGCGCGATGAACGACGCCGGATCGAGGTTGCCGTCGACCATCAACGACAGCGCGTTGTAGGACGGCATGTACGCGTCGTGCGTCTCGGTGAAGATCTTCGCCGCCTTGTCGTACTCGACGGCGGGATCGGTCGGATCGCCGCTCGCGATCGTGCCGTTGATCTGCGCCTGGCGGATCAGCTGCGCCTTGCGGATGCGCAGGTTGCCTTCGAGGATGCGCAGCGTCGGCGTCTTCGTCGTCGAGGGGTTCTCGATCTCGAGCAGCTCGAGCGCGCGCAGCGACTTGTCGTACTGCTTGTTCTTGACGTAGACCCACGCGACTTCGTAGAGCGCGTCGGGGAACAGATCGGAGTGGCGGTCGATCAGCAGGTAGCTGTCGATCGCTTTCGCGAGCTCCTGGCGCTCGTAGTAGAGCCGACCGAGCGCGAGCTGCCCGAGCTCGAGCACGCGGCGATCGATCACGCTGTGCGGCGTGCGCGAGATCAGATCCGTGTAGACCTCGATCGCCTTGCCGATGTCCTTCTTCGCGACGTAGGACGCGCCGGTGAAGTACAGCGCCTGCATCTCGTAGTCGGAGCCCTTCGGCACCTGCGCGAACTGCGCGATCGCGTCGTCGTACTTGTCCTGCGAGAAGGCGTACTTTCCGAGGACGTACGGCACGCCCGGACCGCGGTTCGCGCCCGACAGGCCCGACAGCGATGAGACGTAGCCGGCCGCGTCGGTGTCCTTCGACTTGATCGAGATCTCGACGAGCCGCTGCAGCGACGGCTGGTAGTACTTGCCGCCCGCGTTGCCCGTGCTGACGACCTGGTCGAAGTACGCGCGCGCGGCGCCGCTATCGCCCTTCTGGTACAGCGCCTCCGCGAGGTAGTACGTCGCGGCCTCCTGATCGGCGGCCTGATGCTTGCCGACGATCTCGAGCAGCACCAGCGCGGCCTTGTCGGGATCGCCGAGCGCGAGCGCGACCTGAGCATCGACGAGCCTGCGTTCGCCGGCCGCGCTCGTGATCTTCCTCGGGGTCGGAATATCCGTCCCCAGCGCGCTGGCCTCTTTCTCGAACGACGTGAGCTTCTCGCTCGTCACATCGGCGTGGACCGCCGGCGACGCGACGAGCGCGAGCACTGCGCAGAGGCGCGGTAGGCGCATGTTTACTTCCCCGTGGCCGGAGTGGACGCCGCAGGCGCCGGAAGCGGCGTCGATCCCGGGGTCGACTGCGACGGTGCTTCGGGCGCCTTCTGCGGAGCGACCTGCGTCACCTTGCAGTCGACGGCCGGGCGCTGCTCCATCGGCGTGTTCGCGTTGCCCTTCTCGTAGCCGCGGCACTCGACCTTCGACGTCTTGCCTTCCTCGGCGAGGAACGACGTGCCGCCGTGCGCCTGGAACGTGAACTTCGAGAGGTACTCGAAGACGCCGTAGCCGTGGCCGCGGTAGGTCACCGTCGCGGTGAGCGTGTGGTTGCCCGGCGAGATCGGGCCGTTGAACACGTCGAACGACGTGGTCTTGTAGAGCGTGTCGCCCGCATCATCGCTGCGCGCGAAGATCTGCGTGCCGTCGAGCGTGTACGCGACGGAGGTCAGCCGGAACGAGCTGCCCATCTCGCTCGCGTGCGCGATCATCGCCTGCGCGCCGACGCCGCCGCCGAGCATCTGCTCCTTGAGCATCTGCACGCGGGCCTTGAGCTGCCACGCACGCTCCTTGAGCGCCTGCGTCTTCTGTTCGAGGCGACGCATGCGAACGGCCGTCGGCATGTCCTCGGGCTTGACCGAGGCGAGGTCGGTCGGCGCCTGCGGCGTGTTGCCGGTCGCGCTGCCCATGGCATCACCGCCGCTCGTCGGAGCGGGGGTTGGTGCGGCGGCAGAGCCAGCGGCCGAGCCCGCGGCGGAACCAGCGCCGGGCAGCGGAGCACCGCCACCCTTGCCATTGCCAGCCAACGAAGCAGCTGCGACGAGCAGCGACGAGACAACGACCGCGTTCGTAATCAATCGCATTGGATATCGCTCCAGCCCGGCGCCCAAATGCCGGGGACTCCCTACACGTCGCGTCAGGCCGGCGCCGGACGCAATTTCCTTTGGAATGATGCGGTTGTAACACCCCCTACAGGGGGGTTCAAGGCAATGGGCTACGACGTTTTCGGGGATGTGGGCGGCCTCACGTGAGACCACAGGGCCTCGAGGACGGGGGTCGTGCCCTCGCCGGTCGCGGCCGACATCACGAATAGGTCGATGTTCTCGGCCGCGAACGCGTCGCGGATCGCGCTGATCTCCTCGGGAGATAGCGCGTCGGACTTGTTCAGGGCGACGACCTGCGGCTTGTCGGCGAGCTCCGGAGCGTACTGCGCGAGCTCGCCGTTGATCACGTGGTAATCGGCGAGCGGGTCGCGGTCGGGGCCGGTCGTGAACGTCGCGTCGACGATGTGGAGCAGCGCCCGGCAGCGCTCGACGTGGCGCAGGAACTGGTGGCCGAGGCCGGCACCTTGCGAGGCGCCTTCGATCAGGCCGGGGATGTCGGCGATCACGAACGTGCGTTCGTCGGAGAGCCGCACGACGCCGAGGTTGGGGACGAGCGTCGTGAACGGGTAGTCGGCGACCTTGGGGCGCGCGCGCGACACGCTCGCAATGAACGTCGACTTGCCGACGTTGGGGTAGCCGAGCAGGCCGACGTCCGCGAGTAGCTTGAGCTCGAGGCGGACCGTGCGCTCCTGCCCGGGCGTACCGGGCTCGGCGGTCTTCGGGGCCTGGTTCCACGGGGTCGCGAAATGGATGTTGCCTTTGCCGCCGATGCCGCCCTGCGCGACGACGACCTGCGCGCCCGGCGTGTCGAGGTCGGCGAGCGCTTCCCCCGATTCGTCGTCGAAGATGACGGTGCCGACGGGGACCTTGAGCACGATGTCCTCACCGCGCGCGCCGTACTGGTCCTTGTTGCGGCCTGGCTCGCCGCGCTGGGCCTTGTAGTGGCGCTTGAACTTGAAGTCGAGCAACGAGGCCTTGTGCGGATCGGCGACGACGATCACGCAGCCGCCATTGCCGCCATCGCCGCCCGAGGGCCCACCGCGTGGTACACCATCCTCGCGCCGGAACGCGGCGGAGCCGTCGCCGCCGTCCCCGGCCTTCACGTGGATGACGGCCTCGTCGATGAACTGCACGGCCTCCGTTTACCATGTGTGGGTGCGCGCGGTCGTCGGCGCGGCGATGCGGCGCGCGCTCGGCGTGTGGATCGGGTGCGGAATCGTCGCGGCCGTACTGCTGGGACCGACCGGCATCCAGCCGCGGGACCTGACCGGCCTGGCGCTCCACGACCCGGCGGCGGGCGCGGTGCTCGCGGCCACGTGGCTGCTGCTGTTCGTGCCGATCGCGCGGGTGCTCGTGCGGGCGGACGCGGCGGCGTACCTGCGCGCGCTGCCGATCGGGCCGACGTGGCCGCTCGCGGCGGCCGCACTGCTCGCGCTCCAGCTGCCGTGGCTCGCGCTGTGGATCGTGGGCGATGGCGTGCGCGGCCTCGCCGTCGTCGGCGTCGTCACGCTGCTCGTGATCCCGCTCGCCGCGTGGCGGCCGATCCGGAGGCGGGCGCGCGTCCCGGTGTGGCGCGACGGTGGACGCGCGTTCGCGGGGATCTATGCGCGCGCGATCGTGCGGCGCGGCGGCGATGCGATCGTGCGCGGCATCGGGCTGTCGTTGCTCGCCGGGATCACGGGCGCGCTGCTCGTCCGCAACAACCACCTCGACGGTGCGCACGGCGCGGCGCTCGCGAGCGCGGTGATCGCGGTCGTGCTCGTACCGGCCGTGCTCGGCGTGCTGCTGCCGCTCGCCGATGCGCATCGGTCGGCCGCGCCGCTGGCCGCATCGCTGGCGGTGACGACGCGCGCGCCGCTCGCGGCGGTCGTCACGAGCGCGTTCGTCGTCGCGGCGCTCGTCGCGGGTGGGCTCGCGGCGGTCGTCACGGACGACGCGCTGGTCGTGCCGGTCGCGGTCGCGACGGCGATCGGCAGCGGGCTGTTCGTGACGCCCGCGCTCGGCAAGCAGCCCGCGAACCTCGTGACGACGGCGGTCGTCGCGGCGGCATTCGCGATCCTGTGGCTGGGCTGGCTCGGCGCGATCGGCGCCATGGTCTGCATCGCGACGGGCGCAGTCGCGCTCGCGAGGGCGGCATGAGCCTGCGCGTCGAGCGGCTCGTCGTGCGCCGCGGCGGCCGCACGATCATCGACGCACTCGATCTCGCGGCCGATCCGGGCGAGGTCGTCGGCGTCGTCGGCAAGAACGGCTGCGGCAAGTCGACGCTGCTGATGGCGATCGCGGGCGTGCTCGCGCCGACCGACGGCCGTGTGCTCGTCGCCG
This sequence comes from Deltaproteobacteria bacterium, assembly GCA_019237945.1. Taxonomy (GTDB): domain Bacteria; phylum Myxococcota_A; class Polyangia; order Haliangiales; family Haliangiaceae; genus JABFXX01. The sequence goes on from JAFAOG010000551.1 coordinate 4,947, forward strand.
GTCACTCGGTCTGGGGCTCGCGCCAGCAGCGTACGCAGGCGCGGCGCGCGCTCGGCTACGTCCCCGAAGGTGCGGACCCGCCCGGCTTCCTGCGCGCCGGGGAGCTATGGGCGGTCTGCGCGGCCGCGCGAGGCACGTCACCGCCCGGCGAGACGCTGATCGATGCGCTCGGCCTCGACGAGCTGACCGAGCTCGCGATCGAGCGGATGTCGCTCGGCCAGCGCCGTCGCGCGTGCCTGGGCGCCGCGCTGCTCGGCCCACCCGCGCTGCTCGTCCTCGACGAGCCCGACAACGGCCTCGACGCGCGCCGGCTCGATGCGCTCGTCCGCTTGCTCCGCGATCACGCCGCCGCCGGTCACGCCGCGATCATCTCGACGCACGACAGCGGCCTGCTGGAACAGATCGGTGCCCGCGTCGTCTCGCTGGCTTCGTGATCGAAGATCAGAACTACCGCCAAGAAGCCGAGGGAAGAGAGGTAGCAGAGCGATTTCGGAACGACCCGCGGAACGACCCTCTTGATCGCTCGGCTTCCTTCGCCTCTCGGCTCCTTGGCGGTAATTCTTCGCTCTGATCTTTCCGCGCTTGGCGGCTCGGTCTTCCCGCGGCTACGCGGCGCGGCGCGTCTCGTCGAGGCCCTTCGTCCGCATGCGCGCATTCGCCGCGACGTCGGTGCGGCCGTCGCGCTCGAAGCCGCGCGCCGTGACGTCCCACAGGAACAGCTTCGCCCACGGATCGCGGAGCGCCGCGATGTCGGGGCGCGCCTTGTCGCCTTCGGTCGAGGGCGCACCACCGACGACGCGCGCCATCAGCTTGAGGTCCTTGAGGCCCTCGCGCGGGATCTTCCACAGCTTTGGCGCCTCGCGCTCGAACCGCTCCGCGACCGCGTCGAATTCCTGCAGGCGGCGCTGATCGCCGAGCGCAGCGAGTGCGAACAGCGCGAACGCGCGCTGGAAGCCGTGCTTGACCGGATCGGTCATGCCGGCGAGCTCGGCCTCGATGCCCTCGCGATCCTCGATCAGCGCGAGGCCCGCGGTGCGCGCGATCGTGCCCTTCTTCAGCTTGGGCTCGAGGATGGCGCGGCCCGCCGCGGGACCGCCCGTCTTGCGCGCTGCCATCGCCTGCTTGAATAGCGCGAACGCGTTGCCGCCCTGGACCGAGCGGACGATGACCATGACAACCCCGACCACGAGACCGACGAGTGCACCTGTGAGCATGGTCCGCCCAGCATTCCACGGAGCGTGCCGGCGGATCTACGGGAGATCACGCGAATGGCGCGCGAGCGCACCCGCTGCATGCACCCGGAGGTGCACCGGCGGTCGGCGCCCACATCGGGCGCGAACGTTCACGCGCTTCGAGGCGGGGCGAATTACGCAGCGGCGGCGGCTTCGCCGGCGGCGTAGACCGCGACGCGCGTCTTGCTCTTGCCGTGGCGCTCGAACTTCACGACGCCGTCGATCAGCGCGAACAGCGTCCAGTCGCGGCCGATGCCGACGTTCTCGCCGGCGTGGAACTTGGTGCCGACCTGGCGGACGAGCACCGAGCCAGCCTTGACCTCCTGGCCCGCGAAGCGCTTCACACCGCGCATCTTCGGGTTGGAGTCGCGGCCGTTACGAGTCGAGCCTTGTCCTTTTTTGTGAGCCATGACGCGTTACCTCTAGGCCTGGATGTCCGCGATCTTCACCACCGTCATGTTCTGACGATGGCCATTGCGGCGGACGTAGTTCTTGCGGCGGCGGAACTTGAAGACGACGAGCTTGTCGCCGCGCGTCTGCTCGACGATCTCGCCGGTGACCTTCGCGCCCGCGACGAGCGGCTTGCCGACGGTGACGGACCCGCCGTCACCCGACGACACGAGCAGCACCTCGTTGAAGACGATCTTCGCACCGGTGTCGCCTTCGAGCTTCTCGACCAACACGGTCTTGCCCGGCTCGACCCGGTATTGCTTTCCACCCGTCTGGATCACGGCGTACATGACATAGCTCCGCGGAAAAAACGCTTTCGGAATCGCGGACTTTACTGATCAAACGCCGTCAGTCAAGAGCTGCTTAACGGCCAAGCCGTTTGTGCAATAGATCCGAGGTGATCACGGGGTTCGCGCGGCCCTGCGTCGCTTTCATCACCTGGCCTACGAAGAACCCGAACAGGCCGTCCTTGCCGGCGGCGTAACCCTCGGCTTGCTTGGGGTTTTGCGTGACGACCTTGTCGACGATCTCCCACAGCGCGGCCTCGTCACTGATCTGTTGCACGCCCCGGCGCTCGACGATCGCGCGCGGCGCCTCGCTGGTCCTGTAGGTCTCCTCGAAGACCTCTTTGCCGATCTTGCCGCTGATCGTGCCGTCCTCGACCATGCGCACGAGCTCGGAGAGCGTCGCGGGCGGAACCGGCGAGTCGCCGATGTCCTTGCCGTCGGCGTTGAGCGCGCCGAGCAGCTCGGTGAGCATCCAGTTCGCGAGCGTGCGACCCGACGTGCTGCCCGGGTGCGCCTTCACCGTCGCCTCGAAGTATTCGGCGAGGGCGCGGTCGGAGATGATCGTGCGCGCGTCGTCGGGAGACAGGCCGTGCTCGCGGAGGTAGCGCGCGAACCGTGCGGCCGGCAGCTCGGGCAGCGAGCGCAGGATCGATCCCATCATCGGACCATCGACGACGAGCGGCGGCAGGTCGGGATCCGGGAAGTAACGATAGTCGTTCGCTTCCTCTTTCGTGCGCATCGTCGCCGATGTACCGGCCTGCGCGTCCCACAGCCGCGTCTCCTGCACGATGTGGCCGCCGCCCTCGAGGATGCGGATCTGGCGCGCGATCTCGTGCTCGACGGCGTTCTGCACGAACCGGAACGAGTTGATGTTCTTCAGCTCGGTGCGCGTGCCGAGCCGATCCTCGCCGACGCGGCGGATCGAGACATTGGCATCGCAGCGCATCTGGCCCTTCTCCATGTCGGCCTCGGAGATGTCGAGCCAGCGGACGAGGCGATGCAGCGCGCGCATGAATTCCGCCGCTTCCTCGGCGCTGCCGAGCTCGGGTGCGGTGACGACCTCGACGAGCGGCACGCCCGCGCGGTTGAGATCGACATGCGAGATCGCGCCGACGTGCATGTTCTTGCCGGCGTCCTCCTCGAGATGGATGCGCTGCAGCTTCACGCGCTTGAGCGCACCGCCGAGGATCAGATCGATGTGGCCGTCCTCGCAGAGCGGCTCGTCGTACTGGCTGATCTGATAGCCCTTCGGCAGATCCGGATAGAAGTAGTGCTTGCGCGCGAACCGCGACTTCGCGCGGATCTGCGAGCCGGTCGCGACGCCGAGCTTGAGCGCGAGCTCGAGCGCGCCCTTGTTGAACGTGGGCAGCGTGCCGGGCATGCCGAGCACGAGCGGATCGGTGAGCGAGTTGGGACGCGCGCCGAACTCGACGGCGGACGGCGAGAACGCCTTCGACTTCGTGCCGAGCTGCACGTGCACCTCGAGGCCGATGACCGGCTCCCACTCCTCGAGCATCTGCTCGACGGTGCGCTCGCTCACGCGATGCCTCCGATACCGCTCGGTCGCTTGCCGCCGAGGCCGACGGCGCTCTCGACGACCGCGGCCGCGCGCAGCAGCGTGTGCTCGTCGAGCGGCTTGCCTAGGAGCTGCGCGCCGATCGGCAGCCCGCTCGCGGACACGCCGCACGGCACCGAGATGCCGGGCAGGCCCGCGAGGTTGCACGCGAGCGTGAACACGTCGCCGAGGTACATCTCGAG